>JBGPKK010000027.1:0-40382 GCA_041485905.1 Vicinamibacteria bacterium | reverse complement strand
CCGCCGGCCAGGGATACCGCTCCAGGAAGCGGCGGCCGCTGCGCGTCGGACGTCAGAAACGCGACCGTTTGACCATCGCCGGTCACGACCGGACTCCACTCGATGCCGGCGCCGCTCGTCAGCGGGACGGGCGTTGCCGCGTTCACCGGAACCTTGAAGAGGTGACGCCTGGCGGCGTCGCTGCGGGCATCGCTGCTATTGGGGCCGGTGTTGGCGTTGTACACGACGAACCGGCGATCGGGCGTCAGCGTCATCTGTTCGACCGCGAACGCGCCCGGAGTCAACAGAATCGGCCGCGCGCCGCTCCCCGGATGCTGAACTGAGTAGAGGTGCGGCCAGCCGTCGCGATACGACATGAAGATCAGCCTGTCGTCGGCGGCCCAGCGCAGGCTGATACCGCCAGGATTGCGGACGATCGGATCGACCGGCTCGCCGCTTGTCAACGCCGTGACTGCGGACGCCCGCTCCACATCGGCGACCATCACGGCCCACGGCGACTGAATCTCGGTGAGCGGCGATCGGGGCGTGCCTCCCGTGCCGGGCTGCCGGAGAAACGCGATCTGGCGGCCGTCCGCAGACCAGGCCGGCGACGAGTCGCGGGACGTCGACGGCGCGAGATAGCGAATCGCCTGGCCAGGCGTGAACACGGCGATGAAGCTGTGATCGCCGCGGTTCGAGACGAACGCGAGCGTTCGGCCGTCCGGCGACCACGCTGGCGACTCGCTCGTGCCGCGCAGCGAGAATGCCGCCTCCGGTTTTTCCGAGCCGTCGATCGGCACGAACCAGATCCGGCGATCTTTGACGAACGTCACGCGCCTGCCGTCGGGCGCGATGATCGGGTCGTCGCCGTCGCCGAGGAGCTTCGGGGCGCCTCCGGCGACTGCCACGGACCAGAGTTGCACCTTCGGCTGAATCGGGCTGGCGGTCGGATTCGGCGCGTCGCCGCGCCCGGATCCGTGATCCCCGCCTCGCACGTACACCAGCATCGTGCCGTCGCTCGAAAACGACAGGTTCGTCAGCTCTTGCCCGTCGTCTTCGCTGGAGGTGGTCAGGCGGCGCGCCTTGAAATCCGGCGAGGCGGCGACGTAGATGTTGCGGACGCCCCGCTCATTGAAGGTCCACGCGATAGTCGATCCGACAGGTGACGCGATGAGGTTGTCGGGCTGCGGAAGGCTCAGGATCTGCTCGACGGTGAATGACGGTGGAGCGGCGGCCAAATCCGCCGACAGAATGGTCAAGGCCAGGGCTGCAAGGCGGCGCATTGTTACCTCCTGTCGAGACGGCCCGGCTAACGCCGGACACTACGTACGGCTTACGATCGAATCAGGGCGATCACCTCGTCCCGTTTCGCTTCCATCAACCGCTGTGTGTTGGCTTCGAGGTTCAGACGCAAAAGCGGCTCGGTGTTCGACGGCCTGACATTGAAGTGCCAGTCGGCGTATTCGACCGAGATGCCGTCCAGCGTGTATTGCTTGCCGTCGGCGTACCGGGCCGCAATCTGATCGAGCTTTGCGGGGACAGCGTCCATGCTTGCCAGCTTGGTGTTGATTTCGCCTGAGATGAAGTAGCGCGATCGCAACGGCTCGAGCAGATCGTGGAGGCTCTGGCCCTTCTTCGACATCAGCTCGAGGATGAGGAGCGCGGGAATGAAGCCGTTGTCGGCGTAGAAATTGTCGCGGAAATAATAGTGCCCGGTGACTTCGCCGCCGAAGACGGCGTTGGTCTCGCGCATCCGGCGTTTGAAGAACGCGTGGCCGACGCGGTTCATGAGCGAGGTCCCCCCGTATGTCGCGACCACATCCTTCACCGCATGGCTGGCGCGGAGATCGTAAATGATCGTCGACCCCTGGTGCTTCTGGAGAAACGCTTCGGCGAGGAGCGCCGTGATGAAGTCGCCGCTGATGAACTCGCCGGTCCCATCGATGAAAAAGCAGCGATCGGCGTCGCCGTCCCACGCAATGCCGACGTCGGCCTTCTCGGCCACGACGCGCTCCACGATGTCGCGGCGGTTCTCTTCGATGAGCGGGTTGGCTTCGTGATTGGGAAAACGTCCATCGATCTCGAAGCAGAGCCGCGTTGTCCGGCACGGCAGGCGATCGAAGAGCTTCGGCGCGACCAGCCCGCCCATGCCGCTGCCGGCATCGAGGACGACGTTGAACGGGCGGATGAGGGCGGGATCGATGAACGACATCACGTGGGCGACGTAGGCATCGAGGGTGTCGGCGGTCGTCACGCGGCCTTGCGCCGCCTGGGCCGGAGGGATCCGATCCTGCGCGATCATGTCGCGGATATCGGAAATGCCGGCGTCGCCGCTGAGCGGGAACGCCTCCTGCCGCACCATCTTGAAGCCGTTGTACTGCTTCGGGTTGTGGGACGCGGTAATTTCGGCTCCGCCGTCGTGGCCATCGCGCGCAACCGCGAAGTACAGCATGTCGGTCGCGATCATTCCGTAATCGACGACATCGGCGCCCTGGGAGATGGCGCCGCCGATGAACGCGGCGGCGAGGGCCGGCGAAGACAGCCGCATGTCGCGGCCGACGGCGATCCGTTTGGCGTGGAGATACGTGACGAACGCCGCGCCAATGGCGCGCGCCGCGCCTTCGTTGACCTCCGTGGGATACACGCCGCGTACGTCGTACGCCTTGAAAATGTTCGGATCGAGATTCATATCGTACGTCGTGTCCGGCGTGAGCCGGACCGTCTAAAGTCGACTGTAATCGGTCACGACCGATTTGTCGCCCAGCACGACCCCGTCCTCGACGAGCGCGTTGCGGCCGATGTGGCAGTTGCGGCCGACGATCGACCGGCGCACGACGGCTTCCTGGCTGATGCGGCAGTTCGCCCACACGATGGACTGCTCGATGAGCGCGTGCTCTTCGATGTGGCACTGGTGGCCGACGACGCTGTACGGTCCGAGGCGGGCGCCGGCCTTGACCACGACGCCTTCGTCGACCCAGCAGGGCCCCTCGATGATCGCGCCGTCCTCGACCCTGGCCTGCGGCGAGATCCAGGCGCCCGCGGCCGCGCCGGCAAACGGGCCGGCCTTGTAGCGGCCGTCCATGATGTCGTAGTGCACCTGCATGTACTTTTGCGGCGTGCCGATGTCGATCCAGTACCCACGATAGATATAGGCGATGAACGTTTCACCGCGCTCGATGAGCGACGGGAAGAAGCTGCGCTCGATCGACCAGGGCGTGTCCTTCGGGATCCGGTCGAACGTGTCCGGCTCGAGCACGTAGATCCCCGCGTTGATGGTGTCGCAGCTAATTTCGTCGGCCTTCGGCTTCTCCAGAAAGCGCTGAATGTTCCCCTGGCCGTCCGTCTCGACGAGCCCGTACGCCGTCGGATTCGCAACCGGCGTCAGCACGATCGTCGCCTTCGCTTTGCGCTCCCGGTGCAGCCGGATGACCGCGGCCAGGTCAACCTCCGTCAGCACGTCACCGTTGAAGACGACGACCGATTCGCGTATCGATTCGCCTGCATAGCGGACCGCGCCGGCCGTACCGAGCGGGGCGGGCTCGACCACGTAGCGGATGCCGAGCCCTCGTTCGCTGCCGTCGCCGAAGATCTCTTCGATGCGGCGCGGTTGATAATTGAGGCTCAGGATCACTTCGTCGATTTCAGGTACCTGCTTCAACAAATCGAGCTGGTAGTGAAGGAACGGTCTGTTGAAGATCGGCACGATCGGCTTCGGCGTGTGAATCGTCAGCGGGCGGAGTCGTGTGCCTTTGCCCCCGGCGAGGAGGATCGCCTTCATTCGCAGCCCGCGATGATATCATTGTCGAGATTCCTGGTTCTCACGCCCCATGAACCTGCCCAACTCGCTCACCGTCACGCGCATCTTCCTCGTGCCGCTGCTCGTGGTGGTGCTGCTGACGCAGTTCGAAGGGCGGCGGATCTTCGGCGTGCCGAAAGAGTTCGTCGGCGCGGCGATCTTCGGTCTCGCCTCGCTCACCGACTGGGCCGACGGGTACCTGGCCCGCCGGCGCAAGCAAGTCACCCCGTTCGGACAATTCATCGATCCGTTCGCCGACAAGCTGCTGATTCTCGCGGCGCTCATTTCGCTGGTCCAGATGGAGCTCGCGCCCGCGTGGATGGTCGCGCTCATCCTCGGCCGGGAGTTCGCCGTCACGGCGTTCCGCAGCATCGCCTACGCGCGGGGCGTGATCGTGCCGGCCTCACGGCTGGGGAAAATCAAGATGATCGCGCAGGTGGTGGCGATCCTCGCGCTCATCCTCGGCCACGATCACGTGCCGGAGTTTGTCATGATTGGCAACTATGCGCTGTGGGTGGTCGTCGTCGCGGCTCTGGTCTCGGCGGCCGATTACTTCCGGCGCTTCAACCTGATCCTCAGCCCGCGCGTCGCGGATTTTACGGTCGTGCGCGAGCAGCGCGGCGATCGGAAGGTGGGATGAGGAGCTTGCGCTACTGTTTGGCCGCCTGTGTCGCTTTAATCTCGGTGATCCGCTTGCGCGCCTCTTCCAGATACTGGCTCTGCTGGAATTCCGCCACCAGCCGCTCGTAGTACGGCAACGCCTCAGCGTCTCTTTTGATCTTGATGTAAGACTCGGCGAGGTGGAAATACACCTGGTCGCGCACCGTGTACTCGGGATCCTGCTTGAGCACCGACCTGAACCGATCGATCGCGCCCGGATACCAGCGCTGCCGATAGTAGAAGAAGCCCACGAGGTAATCTGATTCGCTCAGACGATCGCGCGCCTCGCGCAGCTTCGCCTGGACCTCCGGCATCAGGCTGCTGTTGGGATAGCGATCGCCGAACGTTTGCAGCTCCTTGATGGCGTCCCGGGTTTCGGTCTGGTCGCGCTGCGGCGCGCGCATCTGGCGCATGTGTGCGAGGCCCAGTTTGTACTGGGCGTAGTCGGCGCGGCGATTGGTCGGGTAGTAGGTAAGGAATTCGCGAAATTCGCTGATGGCCAGGACCAGCGCCTCGCTGGTGCCTTCACCCAGGTACGTATCGCCGATGCCGATCTTGGCGTCAGGACGATAGACGCTGCCGGTATAGGTTTCGACGACCTGTTTGAAATACTCCCGGGCGGTGAGCCATTTCTTCGCCTCCAGGGCGACCGTGCCCTTGTCGAACAGGAACTTGTCAGGTTCGAGCGTGCCCCCCGGGACCGTGCCGCGGGTGTCGCTGAGGCAGCCGCTGGCGCCCAGGAGCGCCACCACCAGCAGGACGAGAGCCGAGAGGTGTCTCACAACGTTTCTGCCAACCATTTGTACTCAGCTGCCAGCCCGTCTTCCAGCGTGACGGTCGGGGTGAACCCGAGATCCGTTCGGGCCAGCCACGTATCGGCATAGGTATGCCGCATGTCGCCCTTCTGTACGGGGTCGGAGGTGATGAGAGGCCGGCGACCCGCCACGCGACCGATCATCTCGAGCACGTCGTTAATCGAGACGCGGGACCCGCCGCCAATATTGTACACGCGCCCCGGGATCCCCCGCGTGCCGGCGGCGATCGTCGCGCTGACGGCATCGGCGACAAAGGTGAAGTCGCGCGTCTGCTCGCCGTCGCCGTATAACGTCATCGGCTCTCCTGCGAGCGTTGCGCGAAGGAACCTGTGGAAGCCCATGTCGGGCCGCTGCCGCGGGCCGTACACGGTGAAATAGCGAAGCGACACGGTCGGCAGCCCATAATTCGCGTGATACAGGTAACAGAGCTGCTCCGCGGCGAGCTTGGTCACCCCGTACGGCGACACGGGCTGCGGCAGTGCGTCCTCGCGCATCGGCAAGCTCACGTTGTCGCCGTAGACCGACGAGCTCGACGCGTACACAAAGCGCTGGAGCGTCTGTGTCGTGCACGCGGCTTCCAATAGAATCTGTGTCGCCGCCACGTTGTTCTCTATATAGACGCGGAAATCGCGGCCCCAGCTTTTCCGGACGCCGGCCTGGGCCGCCAGGTGGAAGACGTGCGTGCGGCCGGCGAGAAGCGCAGGTACGTCCGCCGACTGCAGCGATGATTCGACGAACCGGAAGCGGGGACTGGCCAGCAGGCCTGAAAGGTTGCGCTCCTTGAGCGGCCGCGGATAGTAGTCGGTGAAGCTGTCGATGCCCACCACGTCGGCGCCCTCGTGACAGAGCCGTTCGGCGAGCGTGGACCCGATAAAGCCGGCGACGCCGGTGACCAGCGCCTTCATGCGGCAAACAACCCGCTGACGCGCTCGGGAAGCCGGCACGGCCGTCCGTCCCGATCGAGCGCGGCGTGGACCGTCCGTCCGGCGCACAGGGTGATCTTGTCGATCGGTCTCACGATTTCGTACGCGAACTCCACGCGAACCGGAGAGATCAGCGTCCCACTCGTCCGGATATCCAGCTCATCGTCGTACCGTGCCGGCTGGCGGTACTCGCAGTGCGCCTCGATGACCGGCAGGCTGACGCCTTCGGCTTCGAGATCGCGGTAGGTCCACCCAGAATCGCGGAGCAGATCGGTCCGGCCCACCTCGAACCAGACGAAGTAATTCGCGTGATAGACGACCCCCATCTTGTCCGTTTCAGCGTATCGTACCCGGACGCGCGACACGGATTGGCGGAGGCTCACCGCAAGGCGCCCGACGTCATCGAGAGACTGGCGCGCCGATCGCGCCGAGCGCGGCCGCCTTCAGCTCGCGGGTGGCCCGCTCGGGATCCGCCGTGTGAAAGAGCGCGGATCCGGCGACGATGATGCGCGCGCCGGCGGCGACCACGCGGCCGACGTTCTGCAGGTCGATGCCGCCGTCGATTTCGACCGGGGCGGGATTCTTCGATCGGTCCAGCATGGCGCGGACATCCCGGACCTTGGCTTCGCTGCGCGGGATGAACGTCTGCCCGCCGAATCCGGGGTTCACGGACATGACGAGCACGAAGTCGACATCGCCGGCGATTTGCTCGAGCGCGCCGACCGGCGTCGACGGGTTGAGCACGACCCCCGCCTTGACGCCCAGTGCCTTGATGGCGTGCACGGTGCGGTGCAGATGCGGCAGGACCTCGACGTGGACCGAAATCATGGCCGCGCCGGCGTCGGCGAACGCATCGATGAAACGGTCCGGATCGGTGATCATCAAATGGACGTCGAGCGGCACTGTGGCGACGCGCTTGATCGAGCGGACCACGGGCGGTCCGATCGTGATGTTGGGGACGAAGTGGCCGTCCATGACGTCGACATGAATCAGATCGGCGCCGCCGCGCTCGGCCGCCGCGATGGCGTCTCCCAGGGCCGCGAAGTCGGCGGACAGGATGGACGGCGCGATGAGCACGCTCAGCGGCTCACCTCGAGCGAGATCGGCTCGCCGGGCCCGATCTGGAAGCCGCCTTGCGGGCTCTGGCGCAGCACCACGCCGACGGCGACCCCTGGATAGGGATTCGAGTCGACAACGGCCACACGAAACCCTCGAGCGCGCAGAATCTGGGCCGCGCGATCGCCGTTGACGCCGATGAGATCGGGCATGACATAACTGGCGCCGCGCCCGCCGCGGTTGACGAGGAGCGTGACGCTCGCGCCGCCCGCTTTGGCCGGCGGCTGCTGGGCGACGACGACGTCGGCGGGGTAGTCGTTGGAACGAATCTCGGAGACGGCAGAGAGGGACAAGCCGTCCTGCGCCAGCCGCAGCTGCGCGGTCCGTTCGGTTTCTCCGGTAAGCCGCGGAACGGTCGCGGCGCGCTGGCCGCTGCTCAGCCAGATCTTGATGCCTCGCTGCCGACGTGCGACCGAGCCCGGAGCGGGTTCTTGTGCGACGACACGGCCGGCGCCGACCTTGAGGTCCTGCCGCCGCATCTCGTCGACCGTCAACGTCAGCCCCAGCGATGTCGTGATCGCCGTCGCTTCGTTCGTGGTCCGGTTGGTCAGATCGGGAACCGATACCTCGCGAGCCTTGAGCGCCAGACGCATTGACGCGGCGGCAAAGAGCACATACGTCGCTGCAAGCGCGCTCACCAGGACGACGATCTTGCCCGCGCTCCACACGCGCGTTCTGAGGGCCATGGACGCCAAAGATGGTACTACGTTTTTCTGAGGAACACCGCGCCAAAAAAGGCTTCCAGGCCGTGGACGTGCGGATATGTCCGCAGATGTCCGTGCTCGTTGACGACCGACGAGGGAAGCGCCCGGCAGGCTGTTGAGGCATCACACGGCGCGAATTCCGGTGCGATGCTCAAAAATGCTTCGGCGACCGATTCGTTCTCCTCTGGCTCGCTCGAACACGTCGCATAGATCAATCGGCCACCGGGCGCCACGACGGCGGCGGCGTGGCGCAGCATGTCGATCTGGGTGACTGCAAGCGACCGAAGCTCTATCTCCTGCCGGCGCCATTTGATGTCGGGATCGCGGCGCAAGGTGCCGAGGCCGGAGCAGGGGACGTCGACAAACACACAGTCGAATGCCTGCGAGAACGGAAGGGGGCGGAGCAGATCGGCCTGCACGAGTCGAACGTTCGTCACGCCGCTTGTCGTCACTGTCCGTCGCAGCAGCTCGATTCGACGGCTGCGGATGTCACAGGCCACGAGCATCGCGCGCGCGTGCATGGTCGCCGCCACCGCCGTGGCTTTGCCTCCCGGCGAGGCGCACGCATCCAGGACCCGCGCGCCGGGATCTGTACCGGCCAGCAGCGACACGAGCTGCGACGCCTCATCCTGCACCACGAACCAGCCGGCGTCCGCGGCGGGTCCCCGCAGCGGATGTCCGCTGCCGACGAGAAGCGCATCAGGTGCAAATCGCGCGCGGCTGACGACGACGTCCTCCTGCCGGAGTCGCTCGATCAATTCGTCGGGTGTGTTTCGGAGGCGATTGGCTCGAAGGGTGAGGGGGGCCGGTCGGTTGTTGAACCGCAGCCAGTGTTCGGTCGCTTCGAAGCCGTAGCGCTCGAGCCAGCGGACGACGAGCCACCGCGGGTGCGACAGTGTGACGCTGAGGTACTCGATCGCGTTCTCGCGATCACCCGGATTGTCTGGGCGCGCAGGCAGCGGCAACGTCCCGCGACTTCGTGAGATCGCCCGCAGCACGGCGTTGACCAGTCCGCCGGCGCTGTGTTTGCCGACCCGCCCGGTCAAGCTCACCGCATCGTCCACGACAGCGGCGGCCGGAACCCGCTGCAGGTGCAGCAACTGGTACGTGCTGAGCCGGAGAATCTCGACGACTTCCCGGTCGAGCCGGCCGATGGGCCGTTTCGAAAAGTGGACGATCAGGTGATCGAGGGCCGCCCTCCACCGCTGGACGCCGATGGCGATTTCGGCGGCGAGGGCTTTGTCCCGATCGTCACGCATCGTGGCACGTGCTGCCGCGAGCGCGTCCGACAGATCCGCGCGTCCCGCGCTGACGCTGGCCAGGATCTCGTAGGCCGCGACGCGCGCGGGAGCGATCATCGGTGGGAAGACAGGATCTCGCCGGCGGCGAGCCGATAACCCGCGAGAAATTCGCGCGGCGTCATTGGTCGCCTGCCCTCGGCCTGGATCTGGGTGATGGCGAGCACGCCGCCGCCGGTGGTGATGTGGAGCCGATCGCCGCTGGCCTCGAGGATCGTTCCGGGTGCATGGGACGACGGCTCCAAAGGTTCGGTACGTGAGCGCAGCAGAATCAATCGCCGATCGCGATGAAAGGTATGAGCGTGGGGCCACGGATGCAATCCGCGAATGAGGTTGTGGATCGCGTCGGCGGTCGAAGCCCAGTCGACCGTGGCGTCTTCCCTTGTGATGCGCCGGGCGTAGGTGGCAGCCGATTCGTCCTGGGGAACTTCGGCGACGGGACCTGCCGCTAACCCGTCCACCGTTGACATCGACAACGCCGCGCCGATTCGCGCGAGGTCATGTTCGACCTCTTCGCTGGTGTCATCCAGACCGATCGGCCGCCGCGCCGTCGCGAGCATCGGCCCGGCGTCCAGGGCCTTGACCATCCTCATGATCGTGACACCTGTTTCCCGTTCCCCGTTGATGACCGCGCGGTGGACGGGCGCCGCGCCTCGATAGCGAGGGAGGAGCGACGCGTGCACGTTGATGAGCCCGAGCCGCGGTGTCGCGAGTACGTCGTCGGTCAGGATCTTTCCGTACGCGGCCACGACGCCCAGATCGGCGTGCAGTCTCGAAAGCGACGCCAGGAATGCCGCGTCGTCAAGCCGTTGCGGTTGCAGCACCGGCAAGGCGGCAGCCACCGCTCTCGACTTGACCGGCGGCTCGCTGGTTTTCTGACCGCGGCCGCGCGGCCGGTCCGCCCGTGTCACGACGCCCACCACCGTGTGCCGCGAGTGAAGCAGCGCGTCGAGCGTCGGCACGGCAAAATCCGGCGTGCCGAAGTAGACGATCCGGAGCGGCCGGACGTCTACCATTTCCCGGCGCGGGTCAGCTTCTTGATGCGCCGCACGATCAGATCGCGCTTGATGCCGCGGAGCCGGTCGACGAACAGCGTACCGTCGAGGTGATCCATCTCATGCTGAAACGCGCGGGCGAGCAGGCCCTCCGCCTCGCATTGCTGCTCGGTCCCGGTGCGATCGAGGCCTTTCACCACCGCGCGCGCGGGCCGGACGACCGTGGCGTTGAAGCCCGGCACGCTGAGGCAGCCTTCTTCTTCGAGCTGGACGCCGTCGCGTTCGATGAATTCGGGGTTGATGAAGACCATGAGACCCGCCGGGTCGTGGCCGAGCGAAATATCCACGACGAAGATTCGGAGAAGCACACCGATCTGCGGCGCCGCCAGCCCGACGCCCGGCGCCGCATACATCGTTTCGATCATGTCGTCGATGAGCTGATCGACCTCAGGGGTGACCGCTTCGACCCTCTGAGCGCGGTCGTGGAGAATCCGATCGCCGTACTTCAAGACTGGTCTCAGCATCGGCTGCATCAACCGCCGGGCACGCGGAGCGCGCCGAGACACATGAGTCGGATGGCCACTCGGCGGTTATTGCCGCGGGGCGAATCGGGCGGCAGTTCGGTCGCGAAAGGCCCGGAAGTTGGCGACCAGTTCCTGCACGGAATCGCCGCCGAATTTCTCGATGGCCGCATCGGCGAGCACCAGCGCGACCATCGCTTCCGCGACCACGGCCGCCGCCGGGACGGCGCAGACATCGCTGCGCTCAATGCTGGCCGGGCTTTCCGTCATCGTCGTCAGATCGACGGAGCGCAGCGGCTTCATCAACGTCGCAATCGGCTTCATGTAGCCGGACACGCGCAGGTCTTCGCCGTTGGTGACGCCGCCCTCGAGGCCGCCGGCGTTGTTGGTCGGCCGGCTGACCCCGACGACCGAGTGAACGCCACGGGGTGGAAGAATCTCGTCATGGAGCCGGGATCCCGGCAGCGAAGCGGCCGCGGGTCCCCGCCCGATGCCGACGCCCTTGATGGCTGGAATCGACATGAGGGCCTGCGCCAGGCGGCCATCGAGCTTGCGATCCCACTGCGCGTAGCTGCCGAGGCCGGGCGGCACGTCGTGCGCGATCACTTCGAAGCTCCCGCCCATGGTGTCGCCCGCCTCGCGGGCGCGATCGATCTCCGCGATCATGTCGAGCTCAACGCGGGCATTGACGCAGTGCAGGGGAGCGTCGGCACTGATCGCGCGCGCATCCTCGAACGTGACCGCAAGCGCGTCCGCCAGTGCGACGGATCCGATGGCCGTCACATGGCTCACGATCTGGGTGCCGAGCTGTTCGAGCAACTGCCGAGCGATGGCGCCGACCGCGACGCGGGCGGCCGTTTCCCGCGCGCTGGCGCGCTCGAGCACGTTGCGGATGTCGTCGAGGCCGTATTTCACGACGCCCGCGAGATCCGCGTGCCCGGGCCGGGGCCGCGTGACAGTCGGACGGTCGGGTCCGGTCGCGCCGGCCGGCTCCTCCGGCTCCACGTGCATCGTGCGTTGCCAGTTCTCCCAGTCTTTGTTCGGGATCATCAAGGCGACCGGCGCGCCGGTGGTCAGCCCGTGACGGACGCCGCTGAGTGGTTCGGCGCGGTCTGACTCGATGGCCATGCGGCGGCCGCGACCGTACCCTCCCTGACGGCGCCGTAACTCCCTCGTGACCGCTTCGAAATCGATCGTGAGACCCGCCGGCAGCCCTTCGAGAATGGTGATGAGCGCCTTGCCGTGCGATTCGCCCGCTGTGAGAAAACGCAGCATCGGTGCCTCATTCTAACCGAATTATTTGCGCACTCGGACCGCGGACGCGCGATGTTACGGGCAATTCCGTCGGGCGACGATCTTGCAGCCATCTGCGAGCACCGAAGAAACCACGCCATGCCATTGCTCGCGGATCGATTCGTGATGGACGGGGCGCATGCGGCGCTCGATTTGGCGACCGGCGACCGCGTCGCCTTGACGATGACGTCTGTCGGGGGCGAGAGCGACCAACGACGGTGGGCGCTCCGATGCGACACGTTGCAGAAACTGCGGCATCCGTCGATCGCTCGATTAGTGGATTACGGAATCGCCGGCGAATCGCAACGATTCGAAGCGTGGCGCTGCGACGGTCCGTGGTGTGGCTCGGCGGCGCAGTCCGAAGAGGTGCGCGCGCGCGCGTTCAGGGTCTTGGGTGCGTCCAGTCTCTCTGACGGATCGCTCTCAGCCGCGTCCGTGCACCACTCACGGACCGGACCGGTCGTTCTGCCTGAGGCTGCCACCGGTTATTCAGAAGAGCGGCGCGATGCGGGGCATTGTGATCTTCCCTTGCACGATCGTGGCATCAACACGATCCAACGTCCGGCTGTCGCCGCGCTTGGCGAGCTGTTCGAGCGCACCGGCGGCACCCGTCCCCACATTGCGGCGTTGTGGGGACCGATCGGGGCGGGCAAGCGAACCGCGATCGATGACCTCGCGCGGATGGCACGCCTCCAGGGGTTCGTGCCGGTGGCGGCGCGCGTCCTCTCGGCGTTGGCCGATCGGTTACGGGGACGGCGTTTGTTCGTGATCGACGACGAGGAATCCCGGCTCGGGTGGCGCGTCCTGTTGGGGGCGGCGCTGGCCTCGCCGCGGCCCCACGTTCTGTTGTTCATCAGCCGAGAGGAAGTGCCCTCGGTCGACGGGATCGGTCTCGAGCCGGTCTCGGCCGACGCGCTCGCCGGCGCGGTGTCTCCAGGTTCTGAAACCGGTGCGGACCTGGCCCGCCTCCGCCGCATGGCCGGGCAGGCCGGAGGGTGGCCCGGTCGGTTCGCGCGGTTGCTGTGGCGCGAGCGCGCCACCCCTTGTTTCGACGCGCCGCACATGGCCCCGTCGATCGACCGACGACAGACGCCTGGCCCGTTTCGCGTCGCCGAGCAATCAGTGATGTATGGTGTCGACGAGAACCTCTCCCTCGCCCCGACGAACCGCCCGCGCAGCGGGCCGGACGCGGCCGAACTGGCGGCGCTGGCTCGGCGGGTTGATCTGGGCTCGCGGCTCGTTGCGGACGGACGGCATGCGCCCGGCGAGCGGGTGCTGCGCCAGGCCATCGGCGGGCTGTCGCGGCGGGAAGATTGGGAGCGTGCAGGAGAAGGAAGTCTCGCGCTTGCGAGCATGCTGCTGCGGCGGGGCCGGGTGCGCGATGCACAGGCCGCGCTCCAGAGCGCGGCGGACCACTGGCGACGTACGGGGGACGACCCGCGCCTGATCGATGTCGCGGTTTTGAGCGGAGTGGCGCTGACCGATCTGGCGCGCCCCGACGAAGCCGAGACCGCGCTCAGCGCGGCGCTGGCGGCCGCGCGGTCGCGTGGCGACGCGCCGCGAGTGGCGCTCGCCCAGACGAGGCTGGCGCGTGTGCTGTTCTGGCAAGCGCGCTACGACGAAGCCGAGCAGACGCTTCGCCCGGTTGACCAACGCCGGCCGGGCGCGCCGCCGCCGAACGGGGCCGACAGTGTTGGAGCCGCGATAGCGGTCGGAACGCGCAACCTCGATCTGGCGGTGTCTCGAGCGACGGAGGCGCTCGTGCGCGCCCGGCAGGGTAGCGATCCCCGGCTGGTCGCGGACGCGGCGTACGGGGCGGCGTTCGCGCATCTCGCCGTTGGCGACCTTGTCGCCGTGGAGCGCGACGTCGCCGTCTGCGTGCCGACGGCACGGGCGGCACACGAGCCGCTGCTGGCCGCGCGTGGCCGTCTGGTTCTCGTCGAGGCGCTCCGCCGCTCGGGCCGGCGTTCGGCGGCGCGGACGTTATTGGACCGGATCAGTCGCGTCGGCTCGGCCATGCTGCCGCCGATCATTCGCGCCCGTTGCGATCTGCTGCGCGATTTGCTTCCTCCGGACGCGCCCATTCAGGAAGTGGTCGGGCGTCACGTGGCATCGACCGGCCTCGGTGCGCTTGCGTTGTACGCCCCATTTTCCCAGGCGGCCAGACGCGGCGCCGCCCTCGACCCCATGGTCGAGGACATCGTCGACATCCTCGATTTGTGTCAAACGTCAGAAGACGAACACGCGCTGCTCACCGAGGTGTGCCGGCGGATTCGTGGCCGGCTCCACGCCGTGGCCATCGCCGTCGCGGCTGCTGAAGGCGAGAGATGCGTCGTCGTCGCATCCGATGGGGGACGGATCGACCTGGCGATTGCCGGGCGTGTGGCGGCGGCGGGCGCTCCGATCGCGCCGCATCGCTGTGACGACCGCGTCGAATCCGCGGTTCCCATCCGTTACGGTGGAAAGATCGTCGGGGCGCTGGTCGCGCGCTGGACGATCGGCACGCCCCACGATCTGTCGCGGGCCGCATCGCTTCTGACGGCTGCGGGTGCGGCCGTCGCGCCCATCCTCTCGGCGGCGCTCGCTCGCCGGCAGCGGGTTCTCGGGCCCGGCACGACCGAGCTCATGGGGGCAAGCGCCGCGATGGCCGGCGTACGACGCGCTGTGGAACTGGCGGCCGCTGCGCCGTTCGGCGTGCTCATCGAGGGCGAGAGCGGCAGCGGCAAAGAGCTCGTCGCGCGTGCGCTGCATCGGTCGGGTCCGCGCCGCGATCGTCCGTTCAGCACGCTGAATTGCGCCGCGCTGCCAGACGATCTGGTGGAAGCCGAGCTCTTCGGCCATGCGCGCGGCGCCTTTACCGGCGCGATCGCCGAGCGGCCCGGCGTCTTCGAGGACGCGCACGGTGGCACGCTCCTGATGGACGAGATCGGCGAGCTGTCGCCGCGCGCGCAGGCCAAGGTGCTGCGCGTCATTCAGGAAGGCGAGCTGCGCCGGATCGGCGAAAACGTGTCCCGCCGGATCGACGTGCGCGTGGTAGCCGCGACGAACCGGGATCTGCGGCAGGAGGCCGCCGCCGGGCGGTTCCGGATCGACCTGTTGTACCGGCTCGATGTGATCCGCATCGACGTTCCGCCGCTCCGGGAGCGCCGGGAAGACATCGCGATGCTAGCGGAACACTTCTGGCGCGAGGCGGCGGTCCGCGTTGGCAGCCGGGCCGCGCTGTCTGCGGCGACTCTTGGTGCGCTGACACGGTACGACTGGCCCGGCAACGTCCGCGAGCTGCAGAACGTCCTCGCCTCGCTGGCCGTCCGCAGTCCACGACGTGGCGTCGTCCCGCCGAGCGCGTTAGGACCGCAATTCGGGGAGCGCCGCTTCGCCGACGCGTCGCGGCTGGATGAGGCGCGCCGCACGTTCGAGGAACGCTTCGTCCGCGCGGCCCTGGTCAGAAACGGCGGGCAGCGGGCGCGGGCCGCCGAGGATCTCGGGGTCACGCGTCAGGGCCTCACCAAGCTGCTCATACGGCTGGGTATTAGTGACGCCGTGGAGCCGTAAACGCTGTATGGGCAGGAAAGAGATTGTGTGACCGAACAGGCTTGCGCGATGTCGCAAAGTGAAGTACCATGTGGATATCATATGGAGGTATCCATGTCGGCTATTTCTTTGAAACTCCCGGACGAACTCCTCGAGGTCAGCGACCGCTGTGCCAAGGCCCTGGACTTGACCCGAGCCGAGTACATCCGCCGCGCCATCGACCGCTCGAACCGTCAGACCGAGGGTCTGCTGCGCGCGAAGCGGCTATCCGACGTGTCGCGGAGGGTACGTCCCGAGAGCATGCGGGTAAACGCGGAGTTCGCCGCCATCGAGCGGGACGTCGATGCGTAATCGCGGCGAAGTCTGGTTGGCGAACCTCAGCCCCCGACGGGGAACCGAACCGGGCAAGACCCGTCCGGTCCTCATCGTCCAGGCTCAGGCGCTGCTCGACGCCGATCATCCGTCCACATTGATCGTCCCGCTGACGACGCGCCTTGTCGACGATGCCGAGCCGCTGCGTATCCGAGTGCCCGCGGCGGATCGATTACGTCGAGATTCGGACCTGCTCATCGATCAACTGCGGGCGATTGACAACGAACGCCTCATCCAAGGCCCGATGCTGCGCCTCACAGAGCGCGCTCTCGGAGCGGTGGAGAGCGCGTTGCGTGAGGTCCTGGACGTCGTGACCTTTTGAGTCCGGTCGTCCAGCGGCTATCATGGCGGCGAGAGTCGCGTGCTGTATTTTCTCATCCGCCGCATCCTGCTGACCATCCCGGTCCTTCTTGGCGTTGCCACGCTGGTGTTTTCACTGATTCATCTCGTGCCGGGCGATCCTGTGCAGGCGATGCTGGGCGAGAGTGCCGCGCCCGCAGACATCGTGGAACTGCGGGCCAGGCTCGGTCTCGATCGGCCGCTCATCGTGCAGTACGGCGCGTTCCTGAAAGGCCTCGTCAAAGGCGACCTTGGCACGTCACTGCGTACCAGCCAGCCGGTGGCAGCGGCGATCGCCGAGCGGATGCCGGCCACGTTCGAGCTGGCGCTGGTCGCGATGGTGATGGCGACGCTGTTTGCGATCCCGCTGGGAATCATCGCGGCGGTCCGCGCCGGCACACGTGTGGATCACGCCGCGACGACGCTCGCCCTTGTCGGCATTTCGATGCCGAACTTCTGGCTGGGGCCGCTCCTCGCGATCGGCTTTTCGGTGGGCCTCGGCTGGTTTCCTGTCTCGGGGCGAGGCACGCCGGCGCACCTGGTCTTGCCGGCGATCACGCTCGCGGCGCCGCTGTCGGCGATTCTGGCCCGCATGACGCGCGCCAGCGTGCTCGAGGAGCTGCACGAGCTGTACGTGCTCGCGGCCCGCGCGCGCGGCGTCTCACGGTTCCGGGCGGTCATGAAGCACGCGTTTCGCAACAGCCTGATTCCCATCGTGACCGTCCTGGGCCTGCAGTGCGGCGCCGTGCTGACCGGCGCGGTGATTACCGAAACGATCTTCGCATGGCCGGGTGTCGGACGTCTGCTGATTCAATCCATCGGCTTTCGGGATTATCCGCTCGTGCAGGGCTGCATCCTGCTGATCGCGGTCACTTACGTGACGATGAACCTGCTGACGGATTTACTGTACGGTTTCCTCGATCCGCGGATCCGCTATGAGTGACGGCTTCCGCTTCGCGGAAGTTTCAAGTCTCAAGCCTCAAGGCTCAGTGAGACTTCAGACCTGAGACTCGAGACGTCACCATGCTCAAAGTAGGCGTCGCGATCGTGCTCGTCATGGCGTTTGCCGCGATCGCCGGCCCCGCGCTGACGCCTTTCGATCCGGTGCAGCAGGACCTGCCGCTTCGTCTCGCGGGGCCGACGTGGGGCCACCCGTTCGGTCTCGACGAGCTGGGCCGCGACATTCTTGCGCGCGTGATGGCCGGCGCCCGGATCTCGTTTTTCGTTGCGGTCGTGGTCGTGACGGTGTCTGCAGTCGTCGGCACGTTGCTCGGTGCGATCGCCGGCTATTTCGGCGGTCTCCTGGACGATGTGATCAGCCGCGTCACCGACACGCTGCTCGCGTTCCCGGGTTTGCTGCTCGCGATTGCGCTGGTCGCGGCGCTCGGACCGAGCCTGCACAACGTGCTGCTCGCGCTCACGATCATCGGGTGGGTGGGGTATGCGAGGCTGGTCCGGGGGCAGGTGTTGCGCGCGCGCGAATTCGAGTATGTCCAGGCCGCGCGGGCGCTTGGCGCGCGGACCTCTCGCGTGTTACTGCGCCATGTAATCCCGACGGCCTTTCCAGCCATCGCCGTGCAGGCCACGCTGGGCATGGCGGGCGCGATCATCGGCGAAGCCGGCTTGAGCTTCCTCGGCCTCGGCATCCAGCCGCCGGCACCGAGCTGGGGCACGATGCTCAACGGCGGTCGCGCGCACCTGCTGGACGCGCCTCACCTCACGTTGTTTCCGGGTCTCGCGATTGCGCTGCTGGTGCTGGGATTTAATTTCGTCGGTGATGGCCTTCGAGATCTGGCGGATCCGAAACGGAAGCGCTGAAATTCGCGTGGCAGAGAGTGTTTTTAGCGAAGCCGTCGACTCAGAGCGAGCAATGCGGCGTTGTTCGGGTCCTTCTCGAGCGCGCGGGAGATGGTGCCCTCCGCGCCTCGCCGATCGCCCGCGCGCAGCTCCGCGTCGGCGAGCTCCCCCAGCAGGCGCACATCGACGACGCTGACGGCGGTGGCGCGTGCCAGCCATTGGACGGCTGTCGGCGCGTCGTTCAGGCGCAGCGACAGCGCCGCGATCCGCTCGGCGCGCGTGACAAATCCCTCCTCGTCTCCCGCCAACGCCCCGTAGCGGATCAGCGCCTGTCTCGCGGCTTCCAGGTGATTTTGCTGCTCGGCGGTCGCGGCATAGAACACGAATGCGCCGGGCTCGACAGGATAGTGCTCCGTCGCCTGCTGAAAGGCACGTTCGGCGAGATCCGCACGTCCGCTTTGCAGAAGCGCGCGGCCGTAGAGTGTCAGCGTGTCGCTGGTCGCGGCAGTGGTCGATGCCACGCGCCGCAGCGCTTCCAGCGCTTTATCGAGCGCGACGCGGTCGTTCCGCGCCTGCGCGATATCGAGCCAGACGCGTCCGAGCGCGCCGTACACGAGCGGATGGTCGGGGGTCCGCTCCAGAGCGCTGCCCAGGGTCAGTACCGCGAGATCCTCATGACCCTGACGTCGCGCGGCCGATTCCTGGGGATCGGCCGACCACCGTGCGTGTGCCAGGCCGATCGCCACCTGACGCTCGAGGCGGTCGGCGTCCAGCCCGGCGATGACCTGCAACTGATCGAGCTCGTCAGTGCGCCGGCCGAGCGACGCGTACAGATCGGCGAGCTCTTCGCGCGCGGGGATCGAGCCGGGAGACAGCGCGACCGCCCGCTCGAACGCGCGCTCGGCGTCGGCGACGTGCGATTGCTCGCGAAAGCACAAGCCCCGAAGATAGTAGGCGTCGGCCAGCCGGTCGTTGAGGCGCAGGGTGGCGTCCAGGGCGGCTAGCGCGCCGTCGACGTTGCCGTCGCGGTAGCGGGCGACGGCCAGCTTGTAGCTGACGTGAGCCGCGCGGTCGTCCAGTCGGAGGTATTGCTCGTAAATCTCGCCGGCGCGATGAAAACGCTGCTGCAGGTACCTGACGTCGCCGAGCTCGTCAAGCGGGCGGGTGGCAGTGGGATCGAGCGTCGCGGCGGTTTGAAAGTCGCGCGCGGCGGCTTCCAGCTCGCCCCGGCGCCGGTAGGTCTCGCCACGCCTGAGGTACGCGAGCATCGAATCGTCGTGGAGCGCGATGGCGCCGCTGTAGGCCTCGATGGCGGCGAACGTCTGTTCGTCGCCGAGCGCCCGGTCGCCCCGCGCGAGCAGGGCGCGATAGGCGCCGTCCCGCGTCGTGGCCTGGTAGCTGAGGGCGGCCCCAATGGCCGTCAGCATCACCATGGCCAGCAGGAGCAGGCTCCGCTTCACGGAACCTATCCTAACCCGGAACTTTTCGTGCCCGGCAGGGTCTAACACCAGAAGGTTCTCAGCGCGGGGAGTCCTGTTATAGTGGAAGCAGTGACCCGCCTTTGGCAATGCGCTCCTCAGGGGAACTCTGGGTGAAACAGGCACGCGCCGTCAGTTGGTCGGACGTTGGCGATCGCGAGGCGACGCTGGTGCAGCGCTGCGCGGCGGGGGACGAGAATGCGTCCGCGGAACTGGTTGCCGAGCATCAGCGGACCGTCGTCCAGCTCGCGACCAATCTTCTTGGCGACCGGGACGAAGCGCTCGACCTGTCACAAGAGGTCTTCCTCCGTGTCTTCCGGACCATCCATCGCTTCCGCGGGCATTCGAGCCTGCGCACCTGGATTTACCGCATCGCGGTGAATCAGGCGCGCAACCGCCACCGGTTCTGGCGGCGGCGCCATCGCGCCGATCAGGTCTCGCTCGATCAGCACGTGGCGGCGCACGGCGACGTCTTCTCCGGGTTCGGACCGACACCCGAGCGCGTGCTGGCACAAAAGGAATTGGCGGTGCGGTTGCGTGATGCGCTGGATCGGCTGCCGTTCGATCAGCGGACGGCCATCGTGCTGCGCGAGGTCGATGGATTGAGCTACGAAGAGATTGCGTATTCGCTGGGCCTGGCAGTTGGCACGGTCAAGTCGCGGCTGACGCGCGCCCGTCAGGCGCTGCGGGCGGAGCTGGGCGACGCGAGGACGATGTGAAACCGTTGACCTGTGCGGCGGCGCGCCGTCGGCTTCATGCGTTTTACGATGAGGAGCTGTCGGTCGCGGAGCAGGTCGGGGTCCAGGGGCACCTCGAGGCGTGCGAGGCGTGCGCCACGACGCTGCAGGAGCTTCGTCTCGTGGGCTCGGCGCTGCGACTCGGCGTGCTCGAGCGGGACTGGTTGTCGCATGAGGAAGCCGGGGCGCTGACGTCGGCGGTCCTCGGCCGTCGCCAGGCCGAGCACGACGCCTCGCTCTTCGCGCAGATTCAGGGCATGTTCGACGACATGCATTTCGTCTACGCGGGTGTGGGCGCCGCCGTCGCCACGGCGGTCTGCCTGGTCATCATGTTGAGCATGATGCGGTTTGCCTCGTTCGGGCGGCCTGACGCGGTCCTCACGACCGACGAACGGCCCGATTCGCTGGCCGCGATCCTGGACGTGCTCGCCACCCCAGGCTCGAACGCGGACGCGATGTCGATCGACGGGGCTTCCCACGCGCGTTGGACGGCGCGGTTTCAGGCGGCCACGGAAAGCGCCGGGGAAGACGCGGTGTTCGCCCTCGCCGCGATGGTCACCCGCGACGGCCGGCTGGCCAACGTGCATCGGCTGCGGACCAGCGGCCATCAAGCCACGCGCGACGAGGCGACGCGCATCGACGTGCTGTCCGATGCCGTCACGCGCGCGCGCATCGAGCCGGGCTCCATCGGCACGACCCAGACCTCCGCCAGCAGCATGGTCCTGCTCGTCACGCGAACGACCGTGCACGCCACCAGAAACATCGGCGTCGATTTGCCGCTACCGCCGACAGCCCTGGACAAGAAGAAGCGGACGATCGCGCGGATGAACGATCCGATTGGAGTGGCGAAAGCGTAGCCGTCGGGCGTGGCGTCGGTGACGTTACCGCCTGGCGGGCCGGTCCACGTGGCCCGTCGCGACATTGTTCATCGCGTCCGACGCGCGCAGAATCATTCCCCGCTCGCCTAACTCGCCGTCGAGCACCAGCTCGTAATGCTCTTCCTTCGAATCCGCGACGCCGTCCTTCGGGAACACGGCGCGCCATCGCTGCCCGTCCAGCGAGAACTCGACCTTCTGAATGGGTGAGTGATCGTCTTTCGCGTCGAACACAACCGTGGTACGGCCGCCCTCGAACTTCACGCTCTGGATCACGAGGGCGGGCGGCGTGTTGTCGATCTCCAGGGCCGGGCTGTCAAGCTCGCCGGTCAGGGCCGCCGAAGAGGGATTCGACGGGATATCGGATGCGACGATCTTGACGAAGTACGTGCCGTTGGGCACCGTCGTCGTATCCCACACGAGGATCGGCTCCTGAACCGTGCGCCGGAGCGCCTTCCAGACTGTTTCGCCCTCGCGCCGATAGAGCACGTCGTACACAAGGTCGTCATCGTTCTCGTCGTCGGCTTTCCAAACGAGTGTTTGCAGACCTTTCTGATACGTGCGCCGTCCCAGCGCCGCCGTGTTGGCCGAGCCCTGACTCATCGCGGCCGATGACAGCTTCCGGTCCGGCGTCGTCTGGTCGTCGAACCCGGCGAGATCCGGCTCGCCCGTCGCGAACGGTTTCTGAAACACGATGCCCGGCGGATGAACGGTGATCGACCGGACCTGCGGCCGCATGTTTCGTTGCAGGTAGGCGGCCGTGACCGATGTCAGCACGGGGCCATTGCCCTTGCCGGTGAGCACCGCGCGCCACTGGAGGTAGCGGGCCTTCGGGCTGGTCATGGCGGATCCGTCAGCCGACTTGTACGCGGTCGACCACGGGCTCCACGTCTCGTCGGGTGTTTCCGTATTACCCGAGCGCGTGAACACCTGGATTTGATTGCCGCCCGACGCCGCGCCGTGCCAGCTGAGCGTCCCCCACGTCGAGACCATCTGCGCGTCGTGCGGCTCGGATTCGTAGGTGCCGCGGGTCGCGCGCTCGGTCGAGAGGCGGAAGAGTTTTCCTGGATTGGCCGTGGCGTAGTACAGCCGGCCGCCCGCGTCTTTATAGAACGACGTAATCTGCAGGGCGCTGGCCCGCGCGAGCAGCATCGGGCGCACCGGATCGCCGTCGAGCCGATAGATCTTTCCCTTGTTGCCGGTGCCGACGATCACCGCGCCGTCCTGCGCGAAGGCGAGGTCGTACGGGGCGTCGTCGCGCGATTCCCACAGTTGATCCCACAGCCCGTCGGGCGCGATGCGGTACACGGCGCCCTTCGACGCGCGGCGGTTCTCTCGCGCCGATGCGGCCGGGGAGGCGCCCCCGGAGACGTCGACGATCGCGACGGAGGTGATTTCAGCGGACACCGAAGCGATCGGCGCTCGACCGACGTCGCCCGAAGAGACGGGCGCGCGATCGTCTGGGGCGGCGGGCGCCGCGCTGCCCGTCGGACGTCCGCTCAGAGCGGCGACATACAACGTCCCTTTCTCGTCGAAATGCAGGGCCCGCACTTCCTCGTACGGCGAATCGAGGAGCACGAAGGCTTTGGCGTCGGGATCGATGCGGAGCACACGCCCAGGCGATCCCGTTCCGACGAGCAGATTTCCAGACTTGTCGAAGGCGAGCGCGGTGGCGTGCGTCGCTTTCGTCTCGTAGAAACGGGTGCCCTTGCCGTCCGGCGTGATTTTGTAGACCACGCCGTGCTCGCCGGTGCCCGCAAACAGGTTGCCATTCGAATCGGCCGCCAGCGACCAGATGTATTTGTCGTCCGGATCGAAGAAGACCGTGTCTTTTCCATCGCGATCGACCTTGTAGATGCGGCCGTCCGGCGACGTGGCGACGTACAACCCGCCATTGGGGGCGGCTGCCAACGCGTGGACCTCGAGCTCCGGCGGATCGAAAAAGACCGATCCTCTGCCTTGCGGATCGACGCGGAACACCTTGCCTTCATTGCCGGTGCCGATAAAGAGCGACCCGTCCGATCCCGCGACGACCGACCACAGAAACGGCGCCGAGGTTTCGTACACGAGCTCCGTCGCCGGTCCGAGCACCAGCTGCCCGTGGCTGTCGATGGACAGGTTGTCGACGTCGCCCTTCAGGAACTCCGCCTGGGTGGCCGCCTGAAAGAACTTGGATGACGAAGCGTGCGGCGATGCCACGCCCAGCGCGATGATCGCGAGCGTCGCGAACATCGAGAACGGGGGGCCGAAGGCCCGCGCCACCGGTGTGAAACGGGAAGCACGCATATTGAGATCTGTGGAGGCGCGAGCGTCAGTTCGGGGAGACGGTGACGGTGATCGTCCGCGCACCGCTGACGGCATGTTCGGTCGGCAGCTCCCATTCGCCCAGCGTCGCCGTGTGCAGCGGGTTGAAGTTGCCCCCGTTGCGATCCGCCTCCAGCACCGCGAGTACCGACGGCGGCAGCGAGGACAGCGTCTCGCCGTTGACCACGGCGCCGTCTTCGGTCCCGAGCAGCTTGATGTAGAGCGTATTGTTGCGCCGTCCCTTGTTGAGCGCACGGATCATCTGCGACACGCCGCGCTGCTGCTGCGGCAGGCGGGCCTCGCGCAGCTCGGCCTGCCCCAGGCGCGAACCATCGGTGACCAGAATCGACAGCGTCCCGCTGGCGTTGGAGGGGATGCTCACCGGAAGCGTCCGCACCACTTCTTCACCCCGAAACGTCCGCAACGATACTTTCAGGGGCACCGTCCGGCCGGCCCGCGGGCGCGGATCGTCGAGCCAGACGCGCTGAAGCGTCGCGGTCTTGGGTTCTTCACTGGACGCGATCGTGAAGTCGAGGCCCTCGAGCTCCACCTTCTCGTAGTCGTTCCCGAGCAGATAGGTGACGGGGGCGACCATGTAGCTCGCCGCGCCGGCCGACGCCTGATCGCCGGAGAAAAGATTGTCGAATGTGATGGCATCGTGCTTCTTGAGCAGGGCCTTTCCACGCACGCTGTAGGTGGCGATGCCGTTCTGGCGCTCGTACGAGCCGAGCGTGTCGAGGATGGCCGCATACGTCATGAGCGGCGTGAAGAGCTGATCGTTGACGACCCCGAAGTGAAAGGTGTGCGCGGCGCCGCGCTGCGATTCGAGCGTCAGCGTGATCGGAATCATGCGCGGCCCGGGACCCAGCCGGCCGGCGATGGCCGTCGCCCGGTCCTGCAGGAACGTGCCAATGACGTCGCCGGTGGTCGAGAGCTTGAGCGACGAGAAGAGGCTGGGCAGCACGGTGTAGACGTACGCCCGGGTCATGGGGAACTCGGTCGGACCCAGGTTGTACATCGGGTGGCCGAAGGCATACACCCGATCGCCGTCGATGTGCGTCACCGTGCCGGTCGCGCCCAATTGGAGATCGCCCGTGAGAAAGTTGACGCCGATCGCGTCGCCCGGCTTGAGCGGGCCATCGAACGGCATTTCGCCGCCGCCGACGCCCCGCGCGCTGCCGCCCGTGGGGACAAAGCCCTGGTCGCGGAATGCCGCGCCGAGCAGATCCGCGAGATCGGGCTCGAACCCGGACATCACGAGCGGCGTGGCAATCGGCCGCAGCAGCGTGCCGAGCTGGTTATCGCTGACGCCGGCAAACCCCGCGATGCCGCTGACGCCGACCAGATGCGAGTCGTTGGGCCGATCGGCGAACGGGCGGTTCCAGTTCAGCGCGCGTTGGAACGCGGCGGTGAGGTTCTCGCGCGTCAGCGGAAAATCCAGCTGCACGCGCGCGGCGCGAGGACGCACCTCGCTCATGGCCGTCGCGTCGGTCATCTCTTCGATCGGCGTGATGCCGGCAATCGGCTCTTTCGAGAAGCTGCCGAGCGCGTACGACACCGCGCCGACGAGACGGCCGTCGATGTACACCGGGCTGCCGCTCATCCCGGCGATGACGCCGGTATTGGCCAGCGGACCACCTTCCAGCCGCGCGAGAATCAGGTTGCGGCGGGTGCCGATGACGTTCTCGATGACGCCGAGAATCTTGACGGTGAATTCCTCGACGCGGGTGCCTTCGAAGACCGTGTGGCCGACGCCGACCATGCCGGGGCGAATCTCGGCCACGCCCATCTGCGGCGCTGCCGCAAAGAGCCCCGGGAGCGCAAGCGTTGTGATCAGGAGAACGAGCGCGAGCCGGCGCATGCTTTAACTTCGTTTATACGGGAGAAGTGCTTGCTGGTCAAGGAGAAATGGCCGTCCATGTTGACACCAACGGACGGGGTTTGATATCGTCATCGTTCTCTTTTCTGCGGCTGGTCAATTGCCCATGACATCAACGGCCTCGGCCCCGGCGTTCGGCGCACGAGTGGGCGTGTGCACGTTTACCTGGCGCTTCTATTGGGCCATCTCTGAAGAGGCAACCGCCTTGGCCTGACCTGCCATCAGCGCGGACGAGCAAGTTTCCAAGCCTCTTCAGCCACACGGTTGAAGAGGCTTTTTTCATTTTTATGACCCAGCGCCTGTGCGTAACCGTGACGGCCCCCACGATGGCCCAACTGCGCCGGCGGCGTGACGAGGTGGTCGACGCCGACTTGGTGGAGCTGCGTCTCGATTCGGTGCGCGATCCGGATGTCCGCGCCGCGTTGGCCGATCGCCGCCGCCCGGTCATCGTCACGTGCCGGCCGACGTGGGAAGGCGGGTCGTTTTCGGGATCGGAGGAGGAACGCAAGCGCCTGCTCGGCGAGGCCTTGAGCGCGGGCGCCGAATACGTGGACGTGGAGGTGCGCGCCGGATTCGACGATCTCGTCGCCAGTACCGGCGGCAGGCGAATCGTCCTGTCTGCGCACGATTTCGACGGGATGCCGCAGGATCTCGACGCGCGCATCCGCGCGATGCAGGCGACCGGGGCCCAGATCGTCAAGGTCGCCGTCAAGACCGGCAAGCTGAGCGACTGCGTCATGCTGCGCGACATCGGTTCGCGCGCCGGCAACCTGGAAGGCCTCGTGTTGATCGGCATGGGCGATCACGGGATCGTCACGCGCGTGCTTCCGTCGCGGTTTCAGTCAGCCTGGACCTACGCCGGCGCGCTTTCGGGAGTCGGCCAGCTCGCGCCGGAAACGCTGCTCCAGGAATATCGATATCGCGATCTCGGTCCGTCGACGGCCGTGTACGGCGTGGTCGGTTCGCCGGTGTCCCATTCGGTCTCGCCGGCGATGCACAACGCGGCGTTTCGGGCGGCTGGCCTGGACGCGGTGTACCTGCCGCTTCCAGCGGTCGACGTCGACGATTTCGAGGTGTTCGCGCGCGCCTTCGGCGTGAAGGGCGCGAGCGTCACGATTCCGTACAAGGTGGCGCTGATCGATCGGGTGGACGAGCGCTCTGAAATCGCCGGCCGCATCGGCGCGATCAATACGATCCGTGTCGAGAACGGCCGGTGGCTGGGCGACAACAGCGACATCAGCGGCTTTGTCGATCCGCTGCGGGAGGAACTCCCGCTCACCGGCCGGCGGGCATCGGTGCTCGGCGCCGGCGGGGCGGCCCGCAGCGTTGCGCTCGCCCTGGCGTCCCACGGCGCAACGGTGAGCGTGCACGCGCGGAATTCTCGTCGCGCGGCCGACGTCGCCACGCTCGTGTGCGGATCTGTCGGACCGTGGCCACCGGAACGAGGCAGCTGGGACGTGCTCGTCAATTGCACACCAGTCGGGATGTTTCCCAACGTCGACGAGACGCCGCTCGCTGCGGACCGTCTGGCGCCGGGCCTCGTGTACGACCTCGTCTACAACCCGGCCGAGACGACACTGTTGCGAGACGCGAGGCGCGCCGGATGTCGGACGATCGGCGGACTCGACATGCTCGTCGGCCAGGCGCGGCAGCAGTTCGAATGGTGGACCGGCGTCCGTCCATCCGCTGCCGTGATGCGCGACGCGGCAGTCAGGCAGCTGTCGCAGTTCCAACGTGAGTCGAGTCGTAGCGATACCCGAGGCCGAGAGTCTACGCTCGAGGCCGAGGACGGGCGAAGCACCGCCAGCGAGCGGGGGTGGGGCCCCGCGAGAGTAAATAGATGAACATCACCTCGTTCGACGAATTCAGGGAGCTGGCCCGGCGCGGCTCGTTCGTGCCGGTCTGCAAAGAGATCGTCGCCGATCTGTTCACGCCCGTCTCGGCGTTTCTGAAAATCGCCGAGCACGCCGACTACGCGTTTCTCCTGGAAAGCGTCGAAGGCGGCGAGCACGTCGGCCGGTATTCGTTTCTGGGCAAGGATCCGTTCCTGATCCTCCGCGCCCGCGGCGACAAGACGACGATCGAGCGGGCCGGCAACGTGACCGACAGCGACGCGCCGTTTGTTGACACGCTGCGCCGGCTGATGAAGGAGTTCCAGTCGCCGGTCGTGCCCGCGCTGCCGCGGTTCACCGGCGGAGCGGTCGGCTATCTCGGGTACGGCGCCGCGTCTTGGTTCGAGCCGGTGCTCGGCGACCTCGGTGCCTCAGTCGACGGTGCCGACACGGCCGGGTTCATGTTGTTCGACACCGTTCTGGCGTTCGATCACGTACGGCACCGGATCCTGATCATCGCCAACGCCCGCATCACCGCCGACGACGATCTGGAATCGCTGTATCAGTTCGCGTGCGCGAAGATCGATTTCCTCGAGCGCGAGCTCGAACGGACCCTCTCACACGGACCGTCGGAGCCGGGCGCCGCGCTCGATCTTGTGTCGAACTACACACGGGAGGCGTTCGAGGCGCAGGTCCGCACGGCCAAGGAGTACATCGCGGCGGGCGACATCTATCAGGTGGTGCTGTCGCAGCGATTCGAGGCGAAGGTCGGCGCCGATCCGTTCATGGTCTACCGCGCGCTCCGGCATGTGAATCCGTCGCCGTACATGTATTTCATTCGGATGGGCCCGGTGTCCGTCGTGGGATCCTCGCCCGAGATGCTGGTGCGCGTGGAGGGTTCGCGGGTCGAGACGCACCCGATCGCCGGCACGCGGCCTCGCGGCCGCAACGAGGAAGAGGATGTGCGGCTCGCCGAGGAGCTCAAGCGGAACGAGAAGGAGCGCGCCGAGCACGTCATGCTGGTCGATCTCGGACGCAACGACGTCGGGCGCGTCTGCGAGTACGGCTCGGTCCGGGTCCCGCAGTTCATGGGCCTCGAGCGCTTTTCGCACGTGATGCACCTGACCTCGATCGTCGAGGGGCGACTCGCGTCGGACCGCGACCGTGTCGATGCGCTCGTGTCATGTTTTCCGGCGGGAACGGTGTCGGGCGCGCCGAAAGTGCGGGCGATGCAGATCATCCACGACCTCGAGCCATCGGGCCGTGGGATCTACGCGGGTGCGGTGGGCTATCTGGACTTTGCCGGCAACCTCGATTTCTGCATCGCGATTCGCACGATCATCATGGCGGCGGGGAAGGCGTACATCCAGGCGGGCGCGGGCATCGTCATGGACTCGAACCCGGCCGCCGAGTACGACGAGACGCGCGACAAGATGCGCGCGCTTGTCCGCGCGCTGGAGCTGGCGCAGGCGGGCTTATGACGGTCCTGGTCATCGACAACTACGATTCGTTCACCTACAACCTGGTGCAGTACCTCGGCGAGCTGGGCGCCGAGGTGGAGGTGAGGCGCAACGACGCCGCATCGATCGAGTCGATTGAGGAGGCACGGCCCGAGCGCATCGTGATTTCGCCCGGGCCGGGTCGGCCCGAGCAGGCGGGCATCACGATGGACGTGATCAGGCACTTCGGTCAGAGGATCCCGATTCTCGGCGTGTGCCTCGGCCACCAGGCGATCGGCGCGGTGTTCGGCGGATCGGTCGTGCGCGCGATCGCTCCCATGCACGGCAAGACGTCGACCATCGAGCACGACGGGCGCGGCGTGTTCGCCGGCATCAGCGGTTCATTCACCGCCTCCCGGTATCACTCGCTGGTCGTGGCCGAAGAGGGGCTGCCCGCCGAGCTCGAGGTGACGGCGCGCACGCGCGAGGACCGCACCATCATGGGTCTGCGGCACGTCCGCTGGCCGATCCACGGGGTGCAGTTCCATCCGGAATCGATTCTGACGGGTGAGGGACGGAGCCTGCTGCGGAATTTTCTCGAAGGCCGGCGGGATTAGTCGACAGGTGAGGTGATGTTTCCGCAACTGATCGAAAAACTCACACGGCACCAGGACCTCACGAGCGAGGAAGCCGCCGCCGCCATGGCCGAGGTCATGGAAGGTCGCGCGGCGCCCGCCAAGCTTGCCGGTCTGCTGATCGGGCTGGCGATGAAAGGGGAGCGGCCGGCGGAAATCGTCGGCCTCGCGAAGACCATGCGCGCACATGCCGTGCAGATGACGAAACGCTACGACCGCGTCTTCGACACGTGCGGCACCGGCGGCGATCGATCGGGCACGTTCAACATCTCGTCGTGTGCGGCGCTCGTCGTCGCGGCGTGCGGCGTGCGGGTGGCGAAACATGGGAACCGGTCGGTGTCGAGCCTGTCGGGCAGCGCCGACGTGTTCGAGGCGCTCGGCGTTCTCGTGTCGGCCTCCCCGGCAGTCGTCGAACGCTGTCTTGCCGAGGCGGGCATCGGGTTCTTCTTCGCGCCGACGTTTCATCCTTCGATGCGGCACGCGGCCGAGGTGCGCCGCGATCTCGGCGTACGGACCGCGTTCAATCTGCTCGGTCCGCTCACCAATCCCGCCGGCGCGACGCGCCAATTGGTCGGTGTCCCGCGGCCCGAGTTCACCGAGCTGATGGCCCGGGCGCTGATGCTGCTTGGCTCGGACCGGGCGTGGGTGGTTCATGGCGCCGACGGGATCGACGAGATCTCCACGACAGGCTACACGAAGATTTCCGAGTGTCGCGACGGCGCCGTGAACACGTTTTACCTGCACCCGACCGACGTGGGATTGCCGAAGGCGACGCCCGGCGCGCTCAAGGGCGCCACGCCGGGCGAGAACGCCCGGATCATCGAGCGTGTGCTCGCAGGCGACCGCGGAGCCCCGCGTGACATCGTGCTCTTCAATGCCGGGGCGGCGCTCTTCATCGCGGGAACCGCTACATCTCTTGAGGACGGCATCCTGCACGCATCCCGGGCGCTCGACTGCGGCGACGCGAAGCGGACGCTCGATCAGCTCGTGTCCATTTCCACGACGGGTGCCGGCGCGTGACGCGAGGCATCCGGTGACCGCGAACCTGCTGGCCACAATCGTGGCCGCGACGCGCCGCATTGTCGAAGTGCGGGAGGAACGGGAACCGCTCACGCGGCTGGCACGGCGGCTAGACGCGCGCACGATGTCGGTCGGGCGGTTTCGGGCTGCACTGGCCAGAGACGGGCAGGTGAACGTCATCGCCGAGTGCAAGCGGCGGTCGCCGTCGCGCGGTGTCTTGCGCGCGGAGTACGATCCCGTCGCCATCGCGAAAGGTTATGCGGAGGCCGGAGCGGCAGCGATCTCGGTGCTGACCGAGCCGACATTCTTCGATGGCTCGCTCGCGCATCTGGAGGCGGTTCGGGCGGCGGTTGACGTGCCGCTGCTGCGCAAGGACTTCATCGTGTCGGAGTATCAGGTGTTCGAGGCCAGGGCGGCCGGCGCCGACGCCGTGCTGTTGATTGTCGCGGCGCTCGAGCCGACCGAGCTGCGGACGCTCCTGGAGCGCGCTTCGTCACTCGGATTGGACGCGCTGGTCGAGGTGCACGCGGACGACGAGCTGAGCGCGGCTCTGGACGCGGGTGCGGACATCATCGGTGTGAACAATCGAAATCTGCGCACGCTCGAGGTCGATGTGCACGCCTCCGAGAGGCTCGTGGATCGGATTGGGCGCGACGTGGTGGCGATCAGCGAAAGCGGCCTGCGTACGGCGGCCGATGTGCTGCGCCTGCGGGAGCTGGGCTATCGCGCGTTTCTCATCGGTGAGCGGTTCATGGCGGCGGAGAACCCTGGGGCGGAGCTTCGGGCTTTATTGGAAGGCTGCAAAAACACAAAGGACACGAAGGACACCAAGGTTCGAACATGAATGCAGCGGTGGAATAACCCGGATGCTGATAAAGATCTGCGGCATCACGCGCCATGAGGACGCTCGGTTCGCTATTGCCTGCGGAGCGCGCGCACTGGGATTCGTGTTCTGGCCGGAGAGTCCGCGCGTCATCGATCCGTCGCGCGCGGGCGCCATCATTGCGGCGCTGCCGCCGTTTGTCACGCCGGTTGGTGTCTTCGTCAACCAGCCGGCGGCGTACGTCAACGAAGTCGCCGTGGCTGCGCGGCTGGGTGCGGTGCAATTACACGGCGACGAGACCGCGGAGTATGCCGGGCAGATCGAGCGGCCGGTGCTGAAGGCGATCGCCCCGGAGTCCAACGCCGACGCGATCGACCAGTGGCCGTCGCAGGTGACGCTCCTGCTCGATGCCCACGATCCTGTGCGTCGCGGTGGAACGGGACGAACCGTCAATTGGGCCCGCGCTGCAGCGATCGCCGCCCTTCGCCCGGTGGTGCTCGCGGGCGGGCTGACGGCCGACAACGTCGCCGAGGCGATCGCGCGCGTTCACCCCTTCGGGATCGATGTGTCGTCGGGGGTCGAGTCGGCGCCAGGAGTAAAGGATCACGCGAGCCTCAAGCGGTTGTTCGAGGTGATTCGCGACGGTGAATCAACACAAAGGACACAATGGACACAAAGGCAAAAACCTTCTTAGCGCCTGACGACCCAAAATATTTCCTTGGTGTCCTTAGTGTCCTTTGTGTTCTTGGGCGGTGAAAAGCGAGCGTGTGATGGCAGCGATAACGACGAGCCGCCGCGATCCTGATGCGCGCGGCTACTTCGGCCAGTTCGGCGGGCGATTCGTGCCCGAGACGCTCGTCGAGCCCGTTGAAGCACTCGAGCGCGCCTATTTCGAAGCCCGCGAGGATCCGGGATTCAAGCGGGAGCTCGATCGGCTGCTGAAGCATTACGTCGGACGCCCGACGCCGCTGTACGAGGCGACCCGGTTGACGGAGGTGGCAGGCGGTGCGCGCATCTTTCTCAAACGCGAGGACCTCACCCATACCGGCGCGCACAAGATCAACAACGCGCTCGGCCAGGCCCTGCTGGCGGTGCGCATGGGGAAGCATCGGATCGTGGCGGAGACCGGCGCCGGACAGCACGGGGTGGCCGCCGCGACGGTGTGCGCGCTGCTCGGACTCGAGTGCCACGTCTACATGGGCTCGGAAGACATGGAGCGGCAAGCGCTGAATGTCTTCCGCATGCGGCTGCTTGGCGCCAACGTCTGCCCGGTGGACGCCGGAAGTCGTACGCTGAAGGATGCGATCAACGAAGCGATGCGGGACTGGGTGACCAACGTCGGGGACACGTATTACCTCCTCGGTTCGGTGCTGGGACCGCATCCGTACCCGTTGATGGTTCGCGAGTTTCAGTCGGTGATCGGCAAAGAGGCGCACGCGCAGATGCTCGAGCTCACGGGCGCGTTGCCGACAGCGATCGTCGCCTGTGTCGGCGGCGGCAGTAACGCCATGGGCGTGTTCGACGCGTTTATCGACGTTCCCGCGGTTCGGCTGATCGGTGTCGAGGCAGGTGGCGAACGCCTGACGCCCGGCCACCACGCGGCGCGCTTCTCGGGCGGAAGCGCCGGGGTACTGCAGGGCACGCGCACGTTTATCCTTCAAGACGCGGATGGGAACATCGAGTTGACGCATTCGATTTCGGCCGGTCTGGATTATGCGGCGGTCGGGCCCGAGCATTCGTGGCTGCGCGCAATCGGCCGCGCCGAGTACGTATACGTCACCGATGCCGAAGCACTCGACGCGTTTCAAACGCTCGCGCGACTCGAAGGCATTCTTCCGGCGCTCGAATCCGCGCACGCCGTTGCCTACGCGCGCAAGCTGGCCAGGGAACTTGGACCGAACGCGACCATGTTGGTCAACTTGTCGGGACGGGGCGACAAAGATGTGAATACGGTGGAGAAGGCTTTGAAGAACTTGGAACTGAGAACTTAGAACTGAGAACTCAAGAGGACTGAGAGCTTCATAGTCCTTCTAACTTCTGAGTTCTAACTTCTAACTTTGTGAAACATGGCATCACGTATCGATCAGACATTCGTACGGCTGCGCGCCGGGAAGCGCCCGGGCCTGGTCACCTACACGACGGCCGGCGATCCCGATCTGCCGCGATCGGCGAGCATCCTGAAGGCGCTCGACCGCGCGGGGGCCGACGTGCTGGAGGTCGGCGTGCCGTTTTCCGATCCCCTGGCTGACGGCCCGGTCATCCAGCGCGCCAGCGAGCGTGCGCTGGCGGCGGGGAGCAGCCTGCGGGCCTCGCTGGCGCTTGTCGCCGACGTCCGGCCCGCCGTTACGGCGCCGATTGTGATCTTCAGCTACGCTAACCCGTTGATGCGTATGGGGATTGACACCTTCGCCCGTCAGGCGGCAGCGTCTGGAGTCGACGGTGTACTGGCGCTGGATCTGCCGATAGAAGAGGCACGGGGGTTTCACGAAGCGCTGACAGCGGTCGGCATCGATACGATCTTTCTTTTGAGTCCGACGACGACCGACGCGCGTATTCGAACGGCGGCCGAGCTCGGCGGCGGATTTCTGTATGGCATCTCGCGCCTGGGCGTCACCGGCGCGCGAGAGACGGTCGCGTCGGGCGCCGCGGCGCTCGTCGCTCGGATCCGCGCCATCACGTCGATGCCTGTCGCGCTGGGCTTCGGGATCTCCCGGCCGGAGCACGTGGCGGAAGTCGCCGGGTATGCCGACGCCGCCGTCGTCGGCAGCGCGCTGGTCTCGCTGATCGCCAGCGAGAGCGGCTCGCCGGCGCTCATCGATCGCGTGGAAGAGTACGTGCGGTGGCTGAAGGGCGGACAGGCAAGTCTCACGTCTCAGGTTTCACGTCTCGGAGCGCCATGACCAGTTCCACACTTGACGATTTACGGCGGGACATCGACCGGGTTGACGAGGTCCTCGTGCGTCTGCTGAACGAGCGCGCGCGCTGCGTGTGCGAGGTCGGGCGGCTGAAGAAGGAGCAGGGCCTCGACGTGTATCAGCCCGATCGGGAAAAAGAGGTGCTTGCGCACGTCCGCGGGATCGCCGCGGAGGGGCCGCTCGGCGCTGAAGCGGTCGCCCGGCTGTTCGAGCGCATCATCGACGAGGCGCGGCGGCTCGAGCGGAGGGTCGTGCACGACGGGATCGATCCCACGGGAACTGCAGGCGCGGATGCGATGGGACGGCTGGCGACCTGACGCCATAACGAGATCAGAGTGAATGACTAGAATGAGTACGTCGGTTTTGGAGGGTACAGACGCCATGGTTGTTGTGATGGAAGAGCGCGCCTCGGAAGAGCAAATCGAGCAGGTCGTGTCCCGGCTCGTGGAGATGGGCATGGACGTGCATCGGTCGACCGGTGTCACCAGGACCGTGCTTGGCGCCGTCGGGCAGGGACGCCCCGACGCCGCGCTGATTGAATTACTGGACGGTGTGCATGAGGTGGTGCGCATTTCCGAGCCGTACAAGCTCGCCAGCCGCACCTTCAAGCCGGACAATACGGTGATCACCGTCGGCGACGTGCGGGTCGGCGGCGACGAAGTGATCGTCATGGCCGGGCCGTGTTCCGCCGAAAGCGAAAAACAGGTGCGGACGACGGCCGCGGCCGTCCGGCGTGCGGGGGCGAAGATCTTCCGCGGCGGCGCGTTCAAGCCGCGCAGCTCGCCCTACAGTTTCCAGGGGCTGGGCGAGGAAGGACTGCAGCTGCTGCGCGACGCGTGCAACACGGAGAGCATGCAGCTGGTTTCCGAGGTGATGGACGCCAGCCAGATCGACGTCATCAACAAGTACTGCGACATCTTCCAGGTCGGCGCCCGCAACATGCAGAACTTCACGCTGCTCCGCGAGCTCGGGCACGTCCGGAAGCCGGTGCTGCTCAAGCGCGGGATCTCGGCGACGATCGAAGAATGGCTGCTGTCGGCCGAGTACGTGCTGAGCGGCGGTAACACCGACGTCATCCTGTGCGAGCGCGGCATCCGCACGTTCGAGACCGCGACGCGCAACACGCTCGATATCGCCGCGATTCCCATCGTGCAGAAGCTCAGTCATCTGCCGGTGATTGTCGATCCCAGTCACGCGATGGGTCGCCGCGACAAGGTCGCGCCGGTGGCGCGGGCGGCGGTTGCCGCGGGCGCCGACGGGCTGCTGATTGAGGTGCATTGCGACCCGGACCACGCGCTCAGCGACGGCGCGCAGTCGATGTTCCCATCGCAGTTCGATCGGCTGATGGCGGAGCTCCGGATCATCGCGCCGGCCATCGGACGCAGCATCTGCCTTGAGCCCGTGGCGCGGCGTGGATGGGGCTCGTAAGCAACGTGAGATTGAAGATTGAAGATTGAAGATTTCAGATTAAAGATTGGAGGCCGCGCCGATCGCGCAGTCTATCTGCCGTCCAATCTGCAATGCAATCTTCAATCTTTAATCTAGAATCTTCAATTTCATGGAACTCCCCGTCATCCAACCAGGCCGCCGTCAGGGCCAGCCGCCGGTCCCGCCAATCTTTGACAAGATAGGCATCGTCGGCCTGGGGCTGATTGGCGGCTCCATCGCGCTCGCCGCGCGGGAGACGTGGCCCTCGTCGCTGGTGATCGGCGTCGACTGCAAGGATGTGCTGGAGACGGCGATGCGTCTCCATGCGATCGACGTGGCGGCCGACGACCTCATCGTCCTCGCCGAAGCCGACGTCGTGATTCTCGCGGCCCCGGTCCGGCAGAACATCGCGCTGCTCGAACGGCTCGACGAGTACATCGGGCAGCCCGCGGTCGTGACCGATACCGGCAGCACGAAGCGCGCGATCGTCGACGCGGCGCGTCTGTTGCCGCCGCGCTTTACGTTCGTCGGCGGTCACCCGCTCGGAGGCGCCGCGAAGGGGGGCCTCGAGCACGCGCGTCCCGACCTGTTCAAAGGCCGGCCATGGCTGCTCACGCCGACCGGTGACGGGGCTGGAGAGGCGGTAGAGAAACTGTCAGCCTTCACGCGCGCGCTCGGAGCGGAGCCGCGCATCGTCTCGGTGGCCGCGCACGATCGGCTCCTCGCGTATCTCAGTCACCTTCCGCAATTGACGTCGAGCGCGCTGATGCAGGTGATCGGTGACGCGGTCGGGGAGGACGGGTTGGCGCTCGCCGGCCGAGGTCTCCTCGACACAACCCGGCTTGCGTCGAGCCCCTCAGGTATCTGAAAGGACATCGCGGCGACCAACCCCGAGGAGATTCGAGCGGCGCTCGATGCGCTGATCGCGGTGCTCGAAGATCTTCGAGCGGATATCGAAGTCGGCGATCGCCTCGCCGACGTGTTTGCCGGCGCCAACCGCTGGCGCGAAACCCTCAATAAGTAGGCCGGACCCTATTGGGTCCGGCGACGCTGGTCGGCGGACCTCATAAGGTCCGCCCTACTTCAAAGGATCGGCGTCCCCGACCAGCTCGAGGTTCAGACCGTTCGGATCCTTGACGAAGACGTTCCGCACGGTCGGACTCCACTCCACGAGCTCGCCATTTCGCGAGATCACGCGGACGCCTTCGGCCTTCAGCCGCGGCAACAGGCCCTGGATCCCGGCCACACGAATCGCCATACCTGACGCACCGGGGTCCGGCACACGCAAGTCGAAGGGACTGCGCGGCATCCCCTTGAACTCCGTCAGTTCAATCCGCGCCTTGCTCCCGGGCACCACGCCGACCAACGTGCGGAATGAGCCGCCGTTCCCGATGCCCATGAGATCGAGCATCGCTTTGTCGGTCGAGAATTTCTGGTCGCCCGTCAGCTCGAATCCGAGCAGGCCGTGCCAGAACTTCATCGAGGCGTCCATGTCGGCGACGGTGACGCCCATGATCGAGCCAATCAGGTTGCCCGCGGGCGCGTCCGCTGGCGCAGCCATCTGAATCGCTTCGACGATGTAGCCGTCGGGATCGCGGACGAAGATTGCCTTGACGTTGCCGAGCGACGTCGTGACGCTGACCGGGGCGCCCGACCGCGTCAGAATGGGGGCGCCCAGCTTCCGGACGGCTGCGACGACGGGCTCGATGTCCCGCACCAGAAATTTCATGTGTGGCGCGCCCGGATCGGAGATCTGCGGCTGCGCCGCGTGGCGCTCCACGTTGGAGAACTGGGTCAGCTCGAAGTTGAAACCGTAACCGTTCCCGGGAAGCTGCAGCATCGAGACCCGGAGGCTCACCCCAGGCGAATTGGTCAGAATCGGGACTGCGTCGTTCGGAAACTGCCTCACCTGGCCCGCCAGGCCAAACACGTCGCGATAAAACGCCAGCGTCTTTTCCACATCGATCGTGGCATGAATGGCGTGCATGAAGCCGACGACCGGTACGTTCGATGGCGCCGCAAGGGGGCGCTCGACGGCAGCACGCTGCCGGGGAAGCTCGCGGACTGCCAGGAGCGTCGCTGCGGGCGCTGTCGTCTGAGCGATGGCGGACGCGCCAAGCAGCAGGCTGGACAAGCTGGACAATGAGTACAGGGCGACAACGGAAATGACGCGCATGATGGCCCTCTCTTTGTTCGAAGTGGGACCGAGGATACGCCGACACCGATGGCGAATACAATCCTCTTTCCAGGTCGCCGCTATAATCAGACACGTGAACAAAGTACTCCCGAGCGCCGAAGAAGCCGTGGCGCCCATTCCAGACGGCGCGACGATCATGATGGGCGGCTTCGGCTTGTGCGGCCTTCCCGAAAACCTGATCAAAGCGCTGCATGCCCGCGGCACCAAAGGGCTCACCGTCATCAGCAACAACGCCGGCGTCGACGACTTCGGAGTCGGCATCCTCCTGCGATCCCGACAGATCCGCAGGATGATCGCAACCTACGTCGGCGAGAACAAAGAGTTCGAACGCCAGTACCTCAACGGCGAGATCGAAGTCGAGCTGGTGCCGCAGGGCACCTTCGCCGAGCGGATTCGCGCCGGAGGCGCGGGGATTGGCGGCTTCTTTACGCCGACGGGCTATGGGACGCTTGCGGCCGAAGGCAAGGAATCGCGCATGATCGACGGGAAGCCGTACGTGCTCGAAACGCCCATTCACGCCGACTTTGCCTTCGTGCGGGCGCGTCGCGGCGACTTGGCCGGCAACCTGGTCTATCACCGCACCGCTCGCAATTTCAATCCCGTGATGGCGACCGCCGCCCGCGTCACGATCGCCGAAGTCGAAGAGCTCGTCGAGCCTGGACAGCTCAATCCCGATCACGTCATCACGCCGGGTATTTTCGTGAAGCACATTCTGAAGGGCGCCGGGTACGAGAATCGCATCGAGAAACGGACGACCCGGCCGTGAACGATGTGTAGCGCAGGACTTGAGTCCTGCGCCACGGAGATCTCGAACAATGTCCCACAACTTTGACGCAGTCATCCTCGGCGCCTGCCGGACCCCGATTGGATCCTTCGGCGGGTCCCTGAAGGATGTGTCGGCGGTCGATCTCGCCGCGATCGTGGTCCGCGAGGCGATCGCGCGAGCACGCGTGGCGCCGGCCGACATCGGCGACGTCGTCCTGGGCTGCGTGCTTCAGGCTGGCGCCGGCATGAACGTCGCCCGGCAAGCCGCGCTCAAGGCCGGCCTGCCGACAGACGTCCCCGGGGAGACCGTCAATCGCGTCTGCGGCTCCGGTCTGCAGGCGGTGGTGCACGCGGTCGAGGCGCTGCGCGTGGGTTATGTCGACGCGATCGTCGCAGGCGGCACCGAATCGATGTCCAACGCGCCGTACCTCTTGAAAGGCGCGCGCTGGGGCTATCGGATGGGCCACGCCGAAGCGATCGACTCGATGCTCGCCGAGGGACTGACGTGCGCCATCAATGCCTGTCACATGGGCATCACGGCCGAAGAAGTCGCCCGCCGCTACTCTGTGTCGCGGGCCGATCAGGACGCGTTCGCGGTGGAGAGCCAGCGGCGCGCCGCGCGGGCCATCAAAGAGGGCAGTTTTGCAGCGGAGATTGTGCCGGTCGAGGTGCCGCAGCGAAAAGGCAGCCCGTTGCGCGTGGATACCGACGAATACCCACGCGCCGGAACGACCGTCGAGCAGCTCGCCGCGCTGAAATCCGCGTTCACGAAAGACGGGACCGTGACGGCCGGCAACGCGTCCGGCATCAACGATGGGGCTGCGGCGATGGTGGTGACCACGGCCAGGAAGGCCAAAGCGATTGGCACGCCGCCCTTGGCGCGGATCCTGTCGTATGTGTCCACTGGCGTCGATCCGAAGATCATGGGCATCGGTCCGGTGCCCGCGGTGCGAAAAGTGCTCGATCGCGCCGGCTTGACGATGGACCAGATCGACCTGTTCGAGCTCAACGAGGCGTTCGCGGCGCAGTCGCTGGCGGTCGTGCGCGAGCTCAAGGCCGATCCGGCGAAGGTCAACGTCCTTGGCGGGGCCATTGCCCTGGGCCATCCCATCGGCGCCAGCGGGGCGCGGGTGCTCACCACACTCATCTACGCGCTGCGCGCCAGGAAGCTTCGGTACGGTGTGGCCGCATTGTGCATCGGCGGGGGCATGGGCATCGCGATGGCCGTGGAGGCGTTATAGCCGTTCGACTCGCACGGGGCGTGTTGGACGAAGTCGCCGCGCATGCGCGCGACGCCCTGCCGGCCGAATGCTGCGGTGTGCTGCTTGGAAGGGCGAACGAGGTTGTCGAGATTATTGAGGCCGTTCGCACGCGCAACGTTTCAGGAGACCCCAACCGCTATAGCCTGGATCCGAAAGACCACATCGAGGCACGCCGCAGCGCGAGAATGCGCGGCCTCGAGGTGATCGGCTTCTATCACTCCCACCCGCATTCGGAACCCGAGCCATCGATCGCCGATCTGTCGGAGGCCACCTACCCCGGTCACTTCTACTTGATTGTCAGACCGCGAGGGCAGGGCACGAAGGTCCGGTTGTTTCGGTTCGAGGCAGACGGATTCCTGGAGGTGGGATTTGTCGTGGGTCGTCGCGGCGAACGATCCACCGCCAACGACTAATGACGTTAATCACGGGGGTCGATCCCGCCCTGCACCTGAATCGTCGCGGAGGCGGAGGCGACGGCTTTATTCTTGCGCTTGAGGCGAAACGCGACCTGGTAGTAGCCGGCGCGGAAGACGTGTTCGACCGTGAAGCGGCGCTTGATTTCGCTCTTGCCAGCCTGATAGGGCTCGCAGTCACTGGTCGATTCCGACTGCGTGCCGTCGCCCCAGTCCCATTCGATCGTCGGACAGTAGAAAT
>JBGPKK010000026.1:0-40608 GCA_041485905.1 Vicinamibacteria bacterium | reverse complement strand
TTCGCTGGTCTTTGTCCCGGGCCTGCCTGCCTCACTCTTGTTCCGTGGGGGGCCCATCTTTTTAGTGGGGTGGGTGGGGGCGGGGGCCCGGCCCCCCCGCCGCCCCCCCACCACTCCGGCGTGAGCGGATCGGTGCCTGAGCAGCGGGGATGTCGAATGTGTCAACTTATTTGGCTTGCCAACCGAAGCTCGCTCAGATGTGCGCGAGCGAAGGTTGGCGGGGTCGACGGGACTCGAACCCGCGGCCTCCGGCGTGACAGGCCGGCGTTCTAACCAACTGAACTACGACCCCTCGGGAACTGACGCTGCAATGCAAAATGCCGGATGCAGAATGTCAAATGGGTAGTTCTGCGTGCATCCTGCATTATGCATTTCGCATTACTCGATCGCATTTGAGTGGGCGGTACAGGATTCGAACCTGTGACAGCCGGCGTGTAAAGCCGGTGCTCTACCACTGAGCTAACCGCCCGGCCTGACGTCCACGGTTCGGCTGCTCGCCAAAACGATCCATTATACGTTGCTCGAAAACCACCGGCAATACGGCTGTTACCGTCCCCCCCACGTCATTTTCAACGCGAGCAGCAGGACGGCGAGCAGAAATCCGATGAGCGCGCGGTGCTCGCGATTCGCGATGGCCTGCGCGACACTGAAGCGCCGGGTGTTTTCGCCTGCCTGGCTCCCCGCATCATCAACCTCGCCGCTCCGGTAGCGGTCGTACCGGTCGCCAAACGTTCTCCGCAGAAACACTTCTTCGGTCCGTGCCGCAACGGTCAGTGCCACGGCGAGGTATCCGGCAATCAGCAGCGCGACCAGGACGCGTCCCGACGCGATGGCGAGGCCGGCGCCGATGACGCTCGATCCGACATACAACGGATGTGCGCACCAGCCGTACGGCCCGGACGAAGTGACTTCGCGCGACTTGTGAAGATGGCCGGCGGCCCAGATCCGAAGGCCCTCACCCACGCTCGCCACCGCGGCGCCAGCGGCGATCGATTCGCGCGACGGTTCGGCCAGCCACAAGACGATGGCGCCAAACACAAAGCCCATGGCCACGCGCAGCCGCGCGAGTCTGGCCATCGCACGCCGGGTCCAATCAGACACCGCGCGACCCAGCTCCGATGCGCCGGTCGATCGCGTCGAGCACGTCCCCCACCTCGACGTCGAGCAGACACATGCGCTCGAGCCTGCACTGGCGCAGGTGATGGCACGCGCACACCTCCGCGCGCGACACGGTGACGTCGTTCGCCGACCAGGGGCCGTTGCGCGAAGGCCGCGTCGGTCCAAAGATGCCGACGATCGGCGCGCCGACTGCCGCCGCGATGTGCATCGGCCCGGTGTCGCCAGAGACCACGACCGAGGCGCCGCGGGCGAGCGCGACCAGGTCCGCCAGCGACGCCGGCGGCGACGCGAGCGCCGCACCATCCCCATGGGCGACGACCTGGTCGGCGAGCGCCAGCTCTCCATCTCCCCACAGGGCAATCGACATCACACCGTACCGCTCGCGGAGCGCGGCCGCGACGCGCCCGAAACGCGACGCGGGCCATCGTTTATTCGGCCACCGCGCGCCCGGATTGAGGAGCGCATAGCGGCCGCCGGTTTGTTTATGCATGGCCCGCGCGACGGCCGAGTCGACCGGCGCGATGGGGAATTCGGGCACGCCGGCAGCCACCCCGAGCGGCTGCAGCAAACCGAGGTTGATCTGCACGACGTGTCTTGTTTCGCGCGGGTCGTAGATGCCGCCGCAGCCGGGATCATAAACCTCGGTATAGAAAGGACGCGCCAGACGCTCCCGCAGGTAGGAGGTCGCGAAGCCGATCACGCGGCCGGCGCCCGAGCTGCGCGCGAGCGCCGCGGATTTGAGCAGCCCCTGCAGATCGATCGCGACGTCATACTGCGATCGCCGGAGCCCGGCAATTGCGCCAAGCACCGAGTGGATCACGATCCGACGGTCGATGACGGGAACGAGGTCGAGAATCTCTCTGTGCCGCTCGTTGACCAGCCAGTCGATGCGCGCGGCGGGAAACGCCCGGCGAAGCGCCGCCGCGACCGGAATCGCGTGCACGACGTCGCCCAGCGCGCCGAGCCGCACCAACAGAATGCGGTTCATTTGGTCATCTGGTCATCGAGTCATCTGGTCAATGGAGCTGGCGATCAGTGACCAGATGACCAGATGACCCGATGACCCGATGGTCCGCGTGAGTCGCGCCACGAGATCGCGGCTGGAATGCTGCTTGTCGTCGCCGACGATGACCGTGCGGCCGCCGTAGGATTGGACGACGCTTCGCTCGGGGACCGACTCGACCGTGTAGTCGGGGCCTTTGCAGTGCACGTCCGGTTTCAAGAGCAGCAGCAGGCGCTCGACCGTCGGGTCGGCGAAGACGATGACGTAATCGACCGATTCGAGAGCGGCAATGATTTCGGCGCGCTCGGCGGCTGGCAGGACGGGACGTCCTTGCCCCTTCAGCGTCGAAACCATGTGGTCGTCATTCATGGCGACGATCAGCCGATCGGCTTCGGCCGCCGCGCCGCGCAGATACCGGACGTGGCCGACGTGCAGGAGGTCGAAGCATCCGTTGGCGAACACAAGCCGGCGTCCCGCCGCCCGGTCGCGTGCGACCGCCTCGACCAGTTCTGCTTCCGACAGGATCTGCCCCACGTCAGGTTGTCCGACGCCCCTGCGGGGGTCCTTCCTGAGACCAGTGTTCGACCGACGTGTCGTGATCCCGTTCGACGGCGTCACCAAGCTCGCGGGGTGACACCGTCGCCGTGCCGCGCCTCATCACGACCAGGCCGCCGGCGTAGTTGGCCAGTCGGGCCGCTTCATAGAACGACGCGCCCGCTGCCAGCGCGAGCGCGACCGTCGCGATCACGGTGTCGCCCGCGCCAGTCACGTCGGCCACTTCGTCGGATCCGAAGATCGGAATGTGAATCGTGGCCTGCTTCGGCTGGAACAAGGCCATGCCCCGACTGCCGCGTGTGACCAGCACAGCTCCCGAACGGGTTCGCCGCAGGAGGGCGCGGCCCGCCCGCTCCAACCTCTCGACATCGTCGCCGATGTGGATGCCGAGGAGCTGTTCCACCTCCGACTCATTCGGCGTGCACGTCGTCATGCCCTGGTACTCGAGCAGCTGGTAGCGCGAATCAACCAGCACCGGCACCGGCCGTCGCCTCGACCTGCGCGCCAGCCTCGCGCGAACCATCGCGGCAAGATCCGGCGTCATCAACCCGGAACCGTAGTCGGAGAGCACGACGGCATCGCAGTCTTCGAGGGATGCCGACAGCTTGCCGGCAAACGCGCGGCTGACGGACTGCGAAAGCGGCCACGCCGTTTCGCGATCGATCCTCACGACCTGCTGCTTGGCTGAGTGGACGCCGCCGGCAAGGATCCGCGTCTTGACCGGCGTCCGATATTGCCGCGCGCGGACGATATGCGTGCGCTCGACGCCGCGGGCCAGACTTGCGACGAGCCGCCGGCCTTCGGCGTCCCGGCCGACGATACCGGCGAGACGAGCGCGGCCGCCGAGGGCGGCGACGTTGTTGGCCGCGTTGCCCGCGCCACCCGCGACCATCTCGGTCGCGTCGTATTTCAGGATCAGGACCGGGGCTTCGCGTGACACACGCGCGACTTCCCCGTAAATGAACTCGTCGGCCAGGATGTCGCCGACCACCAGCACGCGGCGATTGCCGAACCCATCGATCAGGGCCAGGAATCGCTCTTTGCGTTCGGCTTCTCCGGGGAGCGGATGGACGGACCGGGCGATCAACATTGCAGGTTTCGCAGAATCCAACTGGTGGCGGCCATCAGGTTGTCCGTCACCGCATCTGCCGTCACATCCGGCGGCGGCTGCGCTTCTTCGGCCTGACCGTAGCCGGTCCTCACCAACACCCCGCGAGCGCCGACGGCGCGCGCCAACTGGACGTCAAGCCAGCGGTCGCCGACGACGAACGAGCGGGAAGGATCGACGCCGAGGTCACTCACGGCCCGGTCGACGAGACCGCGGCCGGGTTTGCGGCACTCGCACTGCTGCGCGTAGAGGTCGACCGTCCCCTCCGGATGATGGGGACAATAGTAATACGCATCGATGTGTGCTCCGCCCTCGGCGAGGAGCGACGAGATGTGCTGGTGCACTCCTTCGACGATCGACTCGGTGAACATTCCCCGCGCGATGCCAGACTGATTCGTCGTCACGACCACGCGCAGCCCCGCGCGGTTCAGCAGCCGCACGGCATCGACCGACCAGGGAAACATCTCGACGCGATCGATCCGATCGAGATAGCCGATGTCTTCAATCAGCGTGCCGTCCCGGTCGAGGAAGACGGCGCGATCGCCTCCGGACTCCTGTCGGCTCACAGCATCTGCCTTGCAGCGCCGACAACGGCGTCCACTTCGATTCCCTCCATGCAACCGTGGTCGAGCGGACATTCCCGCAGGCCGCACGGCCGGCACCAGACCGAATGAGTCAGAACCAGCGGTCGGGATCGCGAGGACTGTGACGTGCGAGGTCCGGTCACGCGCTCGTCGGTCGGTCCGAACAGGGCGGTGACCGGAGTGCCGATCGCCGCGGCGAGATGCATCGCGCCCGAGTCGTTGGTGACGAGCGCACGCGCGTTCGCCAGCACGCCGGCTAGCGTAGGAAGATCGGTGCGGCCGATCAGGTTCAGGATGGGTGGCGAGCCGCCGAGCGACGATTCGACGGCGCGTCCAGTCGCTGCATCGGCAGCGCTGCCGATCAAGACCGCCCGCACCCCATCGTCTGCGAGCGCGCGGGCGAGCGCAGCGAAGGACCGGGGCGGCCAGCGCTTCGCCCCGCCATACGCCGCACCGGGCGCGAACGCCACCAGCGGCGTGCGTCCGTCCCATCCGGCGTGCTCGAGCGTCCGGGCCGCCGCGGCGCGGATGTCGGATGTCACAAGAAGGCGCGGGTCGCTTGGGCCACTGGGAAATCCCAGCGCGCGCATGAGATGCTGGTAGTACTCCACCTGATGAGTGCCGGCAGGCGGACGATCGATCGCACGCGTGAGCAGCAATCCGCGCCAGTCGCTTCGATAGCCCCAGCGCCCGGGAATACCCGCGCGTCGGGCGCTGACCGCCGCGTGAAACGAGTTGGGGAGCAGGATCGCCGTATCGAACACGGGAACGACAGCCGTTTTGTCGGCGCCCGGTTTAAACACGCGGCTCTCGTCCGCGTTTTCCAGTACCTCGTCGACATCCGGCACCAGGTGAAAGAGCGGTGCGACGCCTGGTCGCGCGGCGATCGCGATCGTCGCGCGCGGCGATCCGCGGCGGAGGTCGGCAATCGCCGGCAGCGCCATGACGGCATCGCCCAGCCAGTTGGGCGCGAAGATAATGACGCGATTCACGGGTCTGGTTATAGTACCGGAGATTGCCGTCCGCTGACCGCTATGTTACGGTGGGTCTCGCCTTCATGACATCAGAGTCGCTCACAGCCGAGCACGAGGCCGGCACCGCCTTGTCGCTCGCGAAGCGGGCGCGCCTCGTCGCGGCCGATCCTCTCTTGTCGGTCGTGATGCCGGTGTTCAACGAGCGCCACACGATCGACGAAATCATCCGCCGCGTGCTCGCCGTCAACGTACGCATCGAGCTGATCGTGGTCGACGATTGCTCGACCGACGGCACGAGCCAGATGCTCGAAGAGCTCCGTCGCGAGCTCGGCTTCGTGCTTCTGCGCCAGCCGCGCAACCAGGGCAAGGGTGCTGCGCTCCGCCGCGGCTTTGTGGCCGTCACCGGAGATCTCGTCATCATTCAGGATGCCGACCTGGAGTATTCACCGGAGGAATATCCCCAGCTGATCGAGCTGATCTGCCAGGGGCGTGCCGACGTCGTGTTTGGCTCGCGGTTCATCGGGCGCCACCGCGTCTTTCTGTTCACGCACTACCTGGGAAACCGGCTGCTGACGCTCATCACGAACGTTCTGTACAACACGATGCTCACCGACATGGAGACCTGCTACAAAGTAATGCGCGTGGACGTGCTGCGATCGATGGGGCTGAAGTCGGACGGCTTCGGGATCGAACCGGAGATCACCGCGAAGGTGTTCAAGCGCGGTTACCGGGTGTACGAGGTCCCGATTACCTACGACGGCCGCGGATACAAGGAAGGCAAGAAGATCACGTGGCGCGACGGCGTGGTCGCGCTCTGGGTCCTCTTGAAGTACCGCTTTACTGAGTAGTCCTCTCGTGAAGATCGCGCTCCTCCAAATCAACCCCACCGTCGGGGATCTTCAAGGCAACAGCCGATCGATCGTGGAGGCCGTTCGCGGCGCTGCCCGTCTGCACGCCGACCTCGCGGTCACGCCGGAACTGGCGCTGGTCGGGTACCTGCCGCGCGATCTTCTCCTGAGCGAAGGTTTCGTGCGCCGCAGCTGGGACGCCCTCGCCGAGCTCGGCCGGGAGGTGGCCGGTCTGCCGCCGGTCCTCGTCGGGCTGCCCGAACCGAATCCGTCCGACGAAGGACGACCTCTGTTCAACACCGCGGTGCTCTTGCGCAACGGCCGGGTCGAACACTGCTTTCGAAAAGCGCTGCTCCCGACCTACGACGTCTTCGACGAGGACCGGTACTTCGAACCATTCCGCGGCCCGCAAACGCTGGAGCTCGGCGGTCGGCGGCTGGGGATCAGCATCTGCGAAGACGTCTGGAACGACCGCGACTTCTGGAAGCGGCGCCGCTACCATCACGACCCGATCGAGGAACTGATGCACGCGGGCGCCGAGGCGATCGTCAACATGTCGGCGTCGCCGTTCTCGGTCGGCAAGTATCGCCGGCGCGAAGAGATGCTGGGGAGCATGGCGCGCAAACACCATGTGCCGGTCGTCTACGTCAATCAGTTCGGCGGCAACGACGACCTGGTCTTCGACGGCCGGAGCTCGGCGTTCGCGGCCGACGGCCGACCGATCGCGCGCGGCCGTTCGTTCGACGCCGACATCGTCGTCTGCGACATCGACGAAGGACGACCGATTGCGCCGGTCGCCGACGAGCCCGCGGAATCGGAAATCTGGCAGGCGCTCGTGCTCGGGACGCGCGACTACACGCGCAAGTGCGGATTCAAGAGCGTGGTGCTGGGCTTGTCGGGCGGCATCGACTCGGCATTGACCGCCGCGATCGCGGCCGAGGCGCTTGGCGCCGATCACGTGCTGGGCGTGCTGATGCCGTCGCCCTATTCGAGCCGCGGCAGCATCGACGATTCCCGCCAGCTCGCCGCCAACCTCGGCATCGAGACGCTCACGCTGCCGATCGAACCGGCGATGCAGGCCATGGAGCGCACGCTGCACGAGGCGTTCACGAACGCCGACCGCGACGTCACCGAAGAGAATATTCAGGCGCGCATCCGCGGCAACCTGCTGATGGCGCTGTCCAACAAGCGCGGGGCGCTCCTGCTGACCACCGGCAACAAGTCCGAACTGGCGGTCGGGTACTGCACACTCTACGGCGACATGTCGGGTGGCCTTGCGGTCATTGCTGACGTCCCGAAGACGATGGTGTACCGCGTCGCGCGCTGGCTGAACGCGACCAGCGCACGGAACGTGATCCCGGAACCGATCCTGACCAAGCCGCCCTCGGCCGAGCTCCGACCCGATCAAACGGACCAGGACTCGCTGCCGCCTTATGACGTTCTGGACGACATCCTGCAGCGGCACATCGAACAACACCAGCCGGCTGAAGAGATCATCGCCGCCGGCTTCGAGCCCAAGACCGTGCGCAAGGTCCTCGGCCTCGTCCGCACGGCGGAATTCAAGCGCAAACAAGCGGCGCCAGGGCTGAAGGTCACCGATCGCGCATTTGGCACCGGCTGGCGGATGCCGATCGCAGCGCGGTTGACGGACGTCTAATCTCGCTCCGCTGCCGGAAACATCCCGGGCACGCCTTCGAGCGACGGCCCCGTGTCGCGCCAGCGGCGGTGCATCCACAGCCACAGCTCCGGATACCGGCGGACGTACATCTCGAGGACGTCTGTGCAGCGCTGGGTGAACTCGCGAACGGCCTGTTCGCTGTCGGCCCGGGGCGGCTCGACCGGATGCTCGTAGATCACCCGATACCGTCCCGGTCCGAGCGGGAGCGCGAAGACGGGCACGACCGGGGCACCGGTGCGCAGCGCGAGCGCCGCGAGCGCAGTCGTCGTGGCGGCGGGCCGGTCGAAAAAGTCGACCGAGACGGCGTCGCGGCTCTGAATGTGTTGATCGATCAGCAGCGCGACGCCCTGGCGCGCGTGCAGCATGCGCATCACGCGCCGGATCGTGCCCTGTCGGTAGATCACGGTATTGCCGGTGCCCTGCCGAATCTGCTCGAGCACGGCGTTCAGGCGGGTGTTATCGAGCGCGCGGGCGAGCACGCCAATCGGCTCGAGTCTGAGGGCGTGCACGATGGCGTGCACTTCCCAGAAGCCGAAGTGCCCGGTGAAAAACAGCACGCCTTTGCCCTGCGCGTAGGCGAGGCGCGCCCGCTCTTCCCCGTCGAACTCGACGCGCGCGAGCATCGCCTCTGGCGAGAGCGCGCTGAACTTCAACAGCTCGAACAACAACCGGCCGAAGTGTTTGAACGCGCCACGCCCGATCGCCCGGCACGCCGCCGGCGTCCGTGACGGAAATGCAGCGGCCAGGTTTCGTTCCGCGATCCGGCGATGCGCGCGGTCGAAGGTGTGGAACGCACGTCCGAGCAGGCTGCCGCACGAGCGCACCAGCCGATCGGGCATGATCCGCAGTATCGCGATCAGTGCCTTCACGATCAGATATTCGAGGCGGTGTCTCACTTCTTTGAACGCGCGGCTTGTACTCGATCGAAGAGCCAGGCGGCAAAAGACGAAGCCGGCTCGACGATGATGGTCAGCGGCACGGCGGCCACCGACAGCGTGCCGAGGTTTCGCCCCTCCAGACGCACCGCATCCTTTTCAGTCGTCATCACGATCGTGGCTCCTGCGGCCTGCGCCGCGGCCGTGATCCGCGCGACGTCGCGATCTGTGAAGATGTGGTGGTCGGGAAACTTCATCGTGCCCGCGACCCTCCAGCCGGCCGACGCCAGGCCGGTGAAAAACGCGTCGGGTTTCGCGATCCCCGCCACGCCAAACACCGGTTCGTCCGTTGGAACGATCACCGTATCGCCGCTTGGGATCAGGCGAGGCACGCCAAGCGTGCGTTCGACCCTGAACACGGTCGCTATCCCAAGCACGCGCGCGATCCGCTCGGCCTCCGCGCCGTAGCTCGCATGAACCAACGCCGCGTCGGCGTGCCTGGCGGCCAGACGCGGCTCGCGAAGGCGCCCACCGGGCAACGGCGTGTCGGTCAAATCTTCCTCGCCCGTCACGAGCAGATCGACGTCCCGCCGCAACTGGAAATGTTGGAACCCATCGTCGAGCAGATGGACGCTGGCGCCCAGCTTCTCTTCGGCGGTTCGTCCCGAAAGATACCGGTTGGCGCCGACGAGCACCGGCACGCCGGGGAGCGCGCGCGCCAGCATCAGCGGCTCGTCGCCGGCGAGATCGACGCCCGCGAGGACCGCCGCACCGTCCGACACGACCGTCACCCCGTCGTGCACCGTGCGACGGCCATAGCCGCGCGAAAGAATGGCGGGCCGCTCCCCATGCTTGGCCAGCAATCGCGCGATGTACGCCACGACCGGCGTTTTTCCCGCGCCGCCGACGCTGAGACTGCCGACGCTGATGACCGGCCGACCGAGGGTCCGGCTGCGCGCGGGATCGCGGCTGTACCAACGCCGACGCCAGGAGGCCGCGGCTGCGTAGATTGAACTGGCTGCTCTCAGAATCACCAGTCTAAGCGATGCCACCAAGGCCGAGCGGCGCAAGCCGCGAAGGCACAGGCGGCGGGGGTGGGGCCCCGCCGCAAATTAATTAATGAACTAGTCTGAAGGGACGGACGACCGCGCGGGCGGTCGTGGGCGGTACGAGGTCGGCGATGACCGCGAGCGTCTTTTCCTTGGCGCCGCGATTGGCTTCGACCAGCGCGCGCGCCGCCGCGCCCAGCCGCGCCCGCCGCACCGGATCGATGAGCAGCGCGGGAAGCGACTCCTCGAGCTCGCGATCCGAATGCACCTGAACCGCCGCCGCGTTCGCCAGAAACGTGTCGGCGATTTCCTTGAAGTTCTGCATGTGCGGCCCGAAGATGATCGCCTTGCCGAAAATGGCCGGCTCCAGAATGTTGTGGCCGCCGTGATCCATCAGGCTGCCGCCGACGAACACGCCCGTCGCGAGCTGGTAAATCTGCGCCAGCTCGCCAATCGAATCGAGCACGACGACGTCCGCACGGGGCTCCGCATCGATCGGCAGCTCGGACCGGCGAACCGTCACGAAACCGGCGTCGCGGGCGAGGCGCTCGACCTCTCCGAACCGCTCGGGGTTGCGCGGCGCCAGGATGGCGAGCGCGCCCGGCGAGGCCGTTTTGACGCGCTTGAACGCGCGAAGCACCGCAGCTTCTTCGCCGCGCATTGTGCTCCCGGCGACCACCACCTGCCGGTTGGGGGACAGACGGAAGAACCGCAGCACGCGCTCGCGCGGCTTGCCGTGCGAGGACGCGGTCGGGATCTCCAGCGAATCGAACTTCAAGCTGCCGGTCATCGTCACGCGCGACGGGTCGGCGCCCAGATCGACGAGCCGCCGCGCCGATTCCTCGCTCTGCATGCAGAACCGATCGACGTCGGCGAGCACGCGGCGGAAGAACGGGCGGATGAGCCGGTACCGCGGGTACGAGCGTGACGAGATACGGCCGTTGATGACGACGGTTTTCACGCCGCGCGCGCGGCACTCCCGCAGAAGGTTCGGCCAGATCTCGGTTTCCATCATGATGAAGAGTCGCGGCTTCACCAGCTTGAGCGTGCGGCCCACGATGAACGTCCAGTCGAAGGGGAAATAGAAGACACCGTCGACGTGCTGCAGATTGTGGCGCGCCACCTGCTGCCCCGCGATGGTCGTGGTCGACAGGAAGAGGCGCAGTCGCGGGTACAGCGCCTTCAGATCGGCGGCCAGCGCACGGGCGGTCAGCGTCTCGCCGACCGACACGGCGTGGATCCAGACCGACTCCTCGCCGTCGATGTTGAACGTGATCGGCAGGAACCCGAGCCGTTGGCGCAGGCTGCCGATATGTTTCTTGTAGCGAATCGCCTGGTAGACGAAGTACGGCGAGACGAGGGTGAAGACGACCAGGGTGAGGAGGCTGTACACGAAGTACATTACTGGCGTTAGAGAATAGCCGCACGGTTTGACCGTCTGCAACTGCGTTCATTAGAATCAAGCGTTTGCCCACTGGAGGACATCAATGCCTGTGAAGGTCGGCATCAATGGATTTGGCCGGATCGGCCGCAACATCATGCGAGCCGCGCTCGGCGACAAGAACATCGATTTCGTGGCGGTCAACGATCTGACCAGCGCGCACACGCTGGCGCACCTGCTCAAGTACGACTCCGTGCTTGGGAACCTGCACGCGCGTGTCGAGGCGCGAAGCGACGCCATCTCGGTCGACGGCGACGAATTCCAGGTGCTGTCGCTGCGCGACCCGGCGCAGCTGCCGTGGAAAGCGCTTGGCGTCGACGTGGTCTTCGAGTCGACGGGTCTCTTCACCAATCGGCAGGACGCGGCCAAGCACGTCGCCGCCGGCGCCAAGAAGGTCGTCATTACGGCCCCGGCGAAGGGACCGGACATCACGATCGTGCTCGGCGTGAACGACGAAAAGTACGATCCGGCGAAGCATCAGATCATCTCGAACGCCTCGTGCACGACCAACTGTCTGGCGCCGCTCGCCAAAGTCATTCACCAGAAATTCGGCATCAGGAAAGGGTGGATGACGACGATTCACTCTTACACCAACGATCAGCAGTTGCTCGACCTGCCACACAAGGACCTGCGGCGGGCGCGCGCCGCGGCGCTGTCGATGATTCCGACGACGACCGGCGCCGCCCTTGCGGTCGGCGAGGTGCTGCCGGAGCTGAAGGGCAAGCTCGATGGGTTCGCGATGCGCGTGCCCACGCCGAACGTGTCTGTGGTCGACCTGGCGGCGCTCGTCGACAGGAAAACGAGTGGCGATGAGGTGAATGCGGCCCTGAAGGAGGCCGCCGAAGGCCCGCTGAAGGGCATCCTCCAGTACTCGACCGAGGAGCTCGTCTCGATCGATTTCAAAGGCAACGCGCACTCGTCGATCGTCGACGCGCCGTATACGAAGGTCATGGACGGTGACTTCGTGAAGGTGCTCTCGTGGTACGACAACGAGTGGGGCTACTCGAGCCGCTGCGTCGATCTGCTGCGGATGCTGGCAACAAATGGGTTCTGAATGGCCAAGCTCTCGATCCGGGATCTCGATCTGAAGGGCAAGCGCGTGTTCGTGCGCGTGGACTTCAACGTCCCGATCAAAGATGGCCGAATCGCAGACGACACGCGCATCAAGTCCTCGCTGCCGACGATCAGGTACGCCCTCGATCACGGCGCGACCGTGATCCTCGCCAGCCATCTCGGCCGGCCCGGGGGCAAGCGGTCGCCGCAACTGAGCCTGCGTCCGATTGCCGCACGGCTCGCGGAGCTGCTGGGCCGCCCGGTCGCATTTGCCGAGGACTGTATCGGGGACACCGCCCGACGCGCCGTGGACGAGGCGCATCGGTCGAGCGATCGCATCGTGCTCCTCGAGAACCTCCGCTTTCATCCCGAAGAGGAAAAGAACGATTCAGCGTTTGCGGCGGCGCTCGCCTCCCTGGCCGATCTGTACGTGGACGATGCGTTTGGTGCCGCGCATCGGGCGCACGCCTCGGTGGAAGGGATCACGCACCATGTGCGGCGCGGGGCGGCCGGCCTGCTGATGGAGCAGGAGTTGACATACCTCGGCCACGTGCTCGCATCGCCAGATCGTCCGTTCGTGGCGATTCTCGGCGGCGCCAAGGTCTCCGACAAGATCGAAGTGATCGAGAACCTGCTCGGCAAGGTGGACCGGCTGCTGATCGGCGGCGCGATGGCGTATACCTTTCTCAAGTCGCGCGGCGTACCGATTGGCCGGTCGCTCGTCGAGGACGACAAGCTCGACAGCGCGCGCGCGATCGAGGCGAGTGCCGCGGCCACAAAGGTCCGATTCGAGCTGCCGACCGACCACGTCGTGACCGATCGGGTTGAGGAGGGCACGGCGCACGAGATTCTCGCGATCGACGACCGTGCGATCGGCGAGCGGCTCGGCGTCGACATCGGGCCCGCCACCATCGCCACGTACCGCACGCTCATCGCCGACGCCAAAACGGTCGTGTGGAACGGACCGATGGGCGTCTTCGAGATCGAAGCGTTCGCGACCGGCACCAATGCGGTGGCGCGGGCGGTGGCGGCGGTCAAGGGCACGACGATTATCGGCGGCGGCGATTCGATTTCAGCGGTGAACAAAGCGGGCCTGGCCGACCGCATCACGCACATCTCGACGGGCGGCGGCGCATCGCTCGAGTTCCTCGGCGGCCGCACGCTCCCGGGGGTGGCAGCGGTTACTGACAAAGGTGGGGCGGGGTCGGGCGGGTAAGTCCGGCCCTACCCGACCTACCAGGCCTATGCGAATACCTTTCATCGCTGGAAATTGGAAGATGTTCAAGACCGTCCACGAGGCGGTTGTGTTCACGAAGGAGCTGCGCAGCACGCTGAAAGACGTCGCCGACGTCGAGATCGTCGTCGCGCCGGCGTTCACGGCCATCCATGCGGTGGCCGAAGCGGCGCGCAACACAAACATCGGCGTCGCCGCCCAGGATGTGTACTGGGAACGCGAGGGCGCGTTCACCGGAGAGATCTCGCCGGCGATGATTCGGGAAGCCGGCGCGACGTACGCGATCATCGGACACTCCGAACGGCGGCGTCTGTTCGGCGAAACCGACGCCACCGTCAATCGGAAGACGATCGCGGCCTTCCTTGCCGATCTCACACCAATCGTCTGCGTGGGCGAAACACTGGAAGAACGCGAACGCGGCGAGACGCTCGCCGTGCTCGATCGACAGACAAAGGAAGGACTCGATCGGCTCACGGCCGAACAGGTCGTCAGGCTCGTCATCGCCTACGAGCCGGTGTGGGCCATCGGGACGGGCCTCAACGCCACCGCGGCGCAGGCGGGCGAAGCCCACGCGCACATTCGGAGCCGGCTGCGGCAATGGTTCGGCGCCGACGCGGCCGAACACTGCCACGTGATCTACGGCGGCAGCGTCAAACCCGACAATATCCGGGACCTGATTGTTGAACCAGACGTCGACGGCGCGCTGGTGGGCGGTGCAAGCCTCGATGTCACGAGCTTCACCGACATCGTGACCAGGAGCCGCGCGGCTGCGGTATAATCAGGGTTTCCCGGAAAGACACATGATCCTGTATTACACGCTCACGACGTTTTACGTGCTCGTCTGTTTGTGCCTGCTGCTCGTCATCCTGCTGCAGCAGGGCAAGGGCGGCGACATGGCGAGCGCGTTTGGCGGGGGCAGCAGTCAGACGGCGTTCGGCGCGCGCGGCGGCGCGACCGTGCTGTCAAAAGCGACGGCGGTGCTGGCGGTGCTCTTCATGCTGAGCGCGCTTGCGCTCGCGATCATCGGCCAGCGCGGGCCGGGATCGCTCGTGAGCGGCACATCTGCCCCGGCGCGGCCAGCGACTGCTCCGGTGACGCCGCCGAAGAATCTGCATCCGGCGGCGCCAACTCCCGCAGGAACAACGCCAGCAGCACCGGCAAGCACGGCACCGGCACCGCCGGCGAAGTAAATAGTCTTCGTACTACACCGGAGGCCGCAAGTTCTCTAGAAGGCTAACGCTGCGCGACTTGCCCGCCGCGTGGCAGCGCACGTCCGTCGCGCGTGCGGTCAGACCCGCTCCGCTCTGAAAAGCTGGAAGGGGAGGAACGCCCGCCAAAGGGCCACGCGCTCCAATGCGGCGTCGAGCCCGGCACCCCACTTGCGATCGGCGATGGAAGCCGGCAGAAAACCGAAGCGGGTCATCTCGAGCCGGCCAAGGCCGGCGGCTTTCATCGCATGGAAGATGCAGGGAGGCCGCATCCGGGCAATGCCTCTGTCGCCCTGCCACGTCATGCCGGCGGCGAGCGCAATCTGGAGATAGAACAGCGGGTTATAGGCGTTGGCTTCGAGAAAGACCATCCGCCCCCCGGGTTTCAGCAGGCGACTCATGGCCGCGAAACATTCTTCCAGGCTCGCCAGGTGGTGCAGTACGAGAATGCCGATCACGACGTCGAACGCCCCATCGAGCTCCGGCGGGGGATGCCGCACGTCCGCGCAGTGCAGCGGGATCTGAAAGCGGCCTCCGTCGTAGGCACGCAGTCGATCGAGCAACGCCGGTGATAGATCAAGACCCTCGACGCGCAGTCCGCGCTGGGCCATGAGCAAGGTGCAGCGGCCCATGCCGCATCCAATCTCGAGGACGCGGTCGCGAGGCGTGACACCGGCGAAGCGAAGCGTTTCGTGGAGCTGGCGTTTGAGATGCGGCGAGTCCGTCGGCGTGATCGTCCGTTGGATCGGCCCCTCAAAGTAACTGTGCTGAACACGGTTGTGCGCGTCGAGCTGGTGTTGATTGTGTGGTCCTACGGTCACGCTCACTACCGTCCCTCTATATGTCTTTTCGTAATCCTCGCAGGGATCCCCATCACCTGCACCCGATCCGGCACGTCGCGTGTGACCACGGCGCCGGCCCCGATCACCGCGTGGGCGCCAATGCACACGCGATCCAGGATGATGGCTCCGATCCCGATGTACGTGCCTTCGCCGATCGTCACGGCCCCGGCGATATTGGCTCCTGGCGAGATAGTCACGTAGTCGTGAATGGTCGTGTGATGTCCAATCAGTACCCCACGGTTGATGATGACGTGCCGTCCCACAACCGTGTGGGCGGCGACGATCACGCCGACACTGACGATCGAGCCGTCGCCGACGGCGCTCTTGGAGGACAACCGGCTGCTCGGATGGACGATCGCGGCGAACGAGAAACCCGCCGCCGAGGCCTGTGCGATGAACCCATGCCGGTGGGTGGTCCCCAGAGCACAAACGGCGCTGTGTGTGGAGGCCATTGGTGCCGCGTCGTCAATCCAGATGACGGGTCGGCCAAGGAACGGTTGTCGTGTCTTCTCTCGATCGAGGTTCTCGATGAACACGGTGACCTCGTACTTCCCCGTGTCTTCGGCCAGGTCGACGACTTCCGGAGCGAAGAGACTGGTGCCGAGAACCGCCAGCCGCTCTTTGGTCGATGCCGGCGCTTGCATGTCTTTCTGTCGATCACAGAGAGCCGCGGCTCGACACCCATACCCGAGAGCGCCATTTCCAGGACAGGATCCAGGTGAGGGCGAGAAGGCTCATTTTCAGACGCTTCCACTCGCTATACGCGGAACGGCCGTCGGACCGCCTAGCGCGTCGCACCGGAATCGAGGTCACGGGCAAGCCGGCGCAGCCGACCATCGCGACAACGGACGGTCCGGGCTCGTCGAACGCCAGGAGGCGTTCCACCATTGCGTGGCTCATCGCCACATACAGTCCCGCGTCCGTGGGCGTACCGCACACTATATGAAGAATCCATTTGAACAGGTGGGACGTGAGCCACCGGAAGACAGGTTCATGCCGCCCGCGTCTTCCCGCAAACACGGCGCCGAACCCCTCCTGGATCGTGGTCAACAGCCTGGGGATCGCCTCTGGCGGGTCCTGGAGATCCGCATCCATCACCACGACCCAGGTGCCGCGGGCCTGTGCCAAGCCGGCTAACACCGCCAGTTGCTGGCCGACATTTCGCCTCAGTGCCAGCACGGTCACTCGTGGATCGCGTCGGACGACCTCCTCGAGCACCGTCAGCGAACCCTCGGGACAAGCGTCGTCCACGAAGACCATCTCGTATTCGAGCGATCCCGCTTCCAGTACGTCGCGCACGCGACGATGGAGCTCGTCGAGAGTTTCGGCGTTACGGTAGACGGGAACGACCACGCTGATCACGTGACTGGATGTGGATCTTACTTTGCACTGCATTTCTTTGCACAGTCATTCTCGAGTGGAACCAGCGTTGCTCCGTCGATGTTCGCTGTGTCCGGGAGGCACGCGTGCCGGAGGCGCGAAGACTCTGGTCGGTCCTGAGGTAACGCCGCAGGCTTTACCGACGGCTCTCCGGTGAAGATCTTGGTAAGGCCCTGCGCCTTCTGTTGTCCGCGTCCGGCTTCCGCCATATACTTTGACTTGAGCGTCGGGCAGCAATTTGTTGTCAAGTGTTGTCAAGTTATCAACGTCGAGGCACATCCACACACAGTTGGATGAAATGGCATACGAACCAGCGCAGACGGCATCGCAGGCCAAGCAGTCCAAATAGCCCTCTGAACGCGGAAGTGGCGAAACTGGCAGACGCACCAGCTTGAGGGGCTGGCGCTCGCAAGAGCGTAGGGGTTCGAATCCCCTCTTCCGCACCAGCTCTTAATTCCGCCGAAGGGCAGGAGCGCGTCAATCCGCGCCGGGCGATGGACGTCGTTCCTTCGCGTCAGATCGAGCCGCCAGGTCGGCCCGAGCCAGGAGCACCTCTTGGACCGGTCGAGGCCGACCGAGGTAGTACCCCTGTCCGTAGTCGACGCCGCTGTCGCGGAGCAGGCGAGTCACATCCGCGTTCTCGACAAATTCGGCAACGGTCTTCTTCCCCATCCCGCGCGCAATCGTCACGATCGCGTTCACGACCAGTTGGTCGATGGGCCCCGCCGCGAAGTTGCGAATGAAATCGCCGTCGATCTTGAGGAGATCGAAGGGAAGATACTTGAGGTTGTAGAAGGAACCGAAGCCGGCGCCGAAGTCGTCGAGCGCGAACCGGCAGCCGGCTTTCCGCAGTCGGTTGGTGAAGCTCCTGGCGTCCTCGAGGTTGGTGATCGCCGCCGTTTCCGTGAGCTCAAAAATCAGATGCGCCGGATCGATCGCCGCTTCGGCGATCGCCGCCTCTGTGGTCGCGGCGAACCGGGCGTCCCCAATCGACTTGGCCGAGACATTGACGTGCAGGATCAGCGGACGGTCTGTCTGCACCTGCTCCGCGAGCAGCGCAATCGCTTTGCGGATGACCCAGCAATCGATCGATTGAATCAGGCCGAAGCGCTCCGCGATGCCGAGAAAATCGCTCGGCGGAAGCGGCGTGGCGCCTTCTTCCATTCTAAGCCGCAGCAAGAGCTCGTACTGGCTGACCTCGTTGTTCGCCAGGTCGACAATCGGCTGACAGTAGAGCAGCAGGCGCTCTTCGTCGAGCGCCTTGTGAATGCGATCCAGCGCGCCAATCCGCGCCGGCGCTCCGTGAAGATCGCTTCCGGTTCCGTACAGCGCGAACTGATCGCCCCCGCCCTCCTTGGCCTGATACAGGGCGACCTCCAGACACGCGAGCACCTGCGCGTCGGTGAGGTGATCGAACAGCACCACCCCCACGCTGGCGGTCGGATGGATCACCTGGTTGCCGACGAACGGCGTCTCCCGTCTGAACGCCTTGACGATGCCATCGGCCACGATCTGCGCCTGATTGCCATCGGTTCCACGGAGGATGACCGCAAACCGATCCCTGCCGAGTCTCGCGAGCACGTCGGTCCGCCGGACGCGGTGCGTCAGCGCGTCGGCGACGGCTTTGAGCAGATCATCGCCCGCTTTGTGTCCCAATCGGTCGTTGACATCCTTGAATTGGTCGAGATCGACCGCCATGACGGCGCCGGGGACGCCGTCGTGCGCCGCCCGGCGGATCTCGTTGGCCAGTTCCCGCTCGAAGGTGCCTCGATTGTACAGACCGGTCAGCAGATCGCGATCGGCCAGATCTTCGAAGCGATCCGGCGCCGCGCGCTCGGAGGTCGCGTCCTCCGATGCGAGCCGTTCCCGCAGTTGCTGCTCGAAGCGGTCGGGCGCCACGCGCAGTGCGGCCGCCAACCGAGCCAGGTGCTCGGTTGCGCCCACCATCCGCTTGTCGCGCCCCGAGCCGACTATTGTCGCGTGAGCGGCGTTAATGTCGGCAATCCAGCTGACGATGTTCTCCTCGAACTGCTCGCGTGCGCCACGAAGCACGTCCTCCAGCCCGAGGACGTCGGTCACGTTCCGATGGATGTCCCGAGGATCCGCCATGTGCATCTCCACGCCACGTTGTCCAACGCTGGCCGCCTGTTTCCGCGAATACCTTGCCATTTTCAGGACGTCGCGAGGTCGCGCCGGCCGGTGAGATTACGACATGCCAGGCGTCCGCCGCCATGCGACTTTGGTCGGGTCATCGTCCGGGCTTTCGATTGGAGCACATTTCGCATACGATCCGATGCTGGATTTTTCACACGCGACCTCCATCTTTGGCAGTGCATGTTCCTTCGCCGTCCCGCCGGAAGGCACACTGAGTGTCTGGATACGCGCTCATCGCCGAGCTCGATCGAAGCCGCGCGGAGTTGTACCGCCAAACGGCTGAAGAGCAGGGCCTGGAAACGGTCGTGGTCCGTGACGGCAACAGCGCGAAAGCGACGCTGCAGTCTCGGGGTGCGCCTGCGCTGCTTATCACGGACCTCTCGTTGCCCGGCAGCGACGGTTTCAGCCTGATTACCGACCTGCGGCGACAGTTCTCCGCAGCGAAGACCGCCGTGGTCGTCTTCTCGGCATTCGCGGAGCTGCGTGCGACCGCTACCGATCTCCTTGTCGGCCTTGACATCTCGGAAGTGCAAGACAAGAGCGCGTCGGCCACCGTCGTCCGTGACGCGGTCGCGAGAGCGATGGCCGGCCTGGCGCGCGCCGATACGCCCGTGCAGGCGGAGCCGAAGCCGCCCGAACAGCTGTCGCATGATTTTCTTCAAGGCGTTGCCCGCACGTTCCAGGTGCCCATCGCGCTCTTGTCGGTGGACGCCCGGCACTATCACTGGTTTGCCGCCTACGCGGGCATCGCCGAGCCGTTGATGGCTCCCCAGGAAAAGCCCCAGTGGTGGACGGCGCTGCAACAGGTCGGCACCAGCCAGCAGCCACTGGTCGTGCCCGATACGGCCGCGCTCTTCGGGGCCCCTTCGCTCGTGCTCCCGACTCGAATCCGCGGGTTCGTCGCGGTGCCCTTCAGGACCTCCCATGATGTGATCGTCGGAGTCCTCGCGCTGCTCGACCTCAAGCCGCTGACGCTTGGTCCTGAACAGATCGACGGGCTGATGGATCTCGCTCGACCCATGGCGGACGAATTCGCGCGCCGGTATTTGATCGACGTGTTGCCCGGAGCCCCTCGCACCGAGGAAAGTTGGGCGGCGTTGGAGCGCCTGGCGCTCACCGACGCGCTGACCGGACTCTACAATCGGCACGCCGGGGAGCAAGCGATCGCGCGCGAGGCCGCGCGCAGCCGCCGGGCGGCGTCCAGCCTCAGCCTGGCGTTGCTCGACCTGGATAATTTCAAGCAGGTGAACGATCTTCACGGGCATGAGGCGGGCGACCGCGTCATCTCGGAAGTCGGCCGGATTTTGAGGGCAACGTTTCGCGCGTCGGATCTGGCCATCAGGTGGGGCGGCGATGAATTTCTCATCCTGCTGCCCGACGTGGGGGTGCGAGGCGCCGCGGCGTTTGCCGAGCGCACCAGGATGCAGGTGGAGGCGCTCTCGTTCAGCGGCGTCGGGCGCGTGACGTTGTCGGCCGGGGTAGTCGAGGTCGGGAAGCGGGAAAATCCGATGGCCGCCCTCAGACGTGCCGACACCAACTTGTACGATGCCAAGGCGGCCGGGCGCAATCGCGTCACGAGCGCTACTGACGCCGCTGACAGCACCGACAGCACGGATCCCAAGCTCTCGAGAGCCGGGGGTGAAGAGCGCTGAGCCGCTCCTGCCAACGGCGCTACCCAGCCGGGCGGAGCTGAACGTCGATGATCTTGAGGTATTTCGTCGGCACGCCATTTTTCATCGCGGGCTTGAATTTCCACGTGCGCGCGACCTTGAGCAACTCGCCATCGTAGGCCGGATGGACGCTCTTCGATAACGTCACGGACGCCACGTTCCCCATTTCGTCGATCAGCACTTGGAGCGTACCCGTGAATTGCCGCTGCCCCGCAAAATTGGTCGCGGGCGTCCATCGCGGCAGCGGCTGGGACAACGCCACCGGGGGAATGACTGTGTCGTCTTCCTCGCGCGCGGCCGGAGACTCGTCGGCACGCGCCACGCGAGCGGCGGTCGCCGCTTCGCCCTGAATCGCTGCGGCGGCGTCGAGGGCGGCGGCCGGCGATCCGCTGCTGGCGGGGGTCGTCGGGGCCACAGCCTTACTGAGGTCGCGGAATCCAGAGACGACGGTACGAAGGTCCGACAACACGGGAGCGTCCCGCATGTCCGGGTCGTCGAGCAGCGCGAGCACTCGGTCGAATTGCGCGGCGGCCTCCGGATCCTTCCGATCGAACGCGGCTCTTGCGTCGGCGTACGACCGCTGCACGACGGCTGGAAGCAGCGCGCGTCTGACCTCCTGAAAGACGTTCAGAATCCGCGGCGAGGTTTGGGCGTCGGACGGGCGATAGAACGGCTCCGCGTTGACGATTCCTTCAATCGCCTTCCTGGCCTCGTCGCTCCGTTGGAGCGCGATGAGGCAGAACACCCGGTACTGAGCGGCTTCGGTCGCCACGTTGTTCGATGATTCATCCAGCAGGCGATCGAACGCCGCGAGTGCTTCGTCGTAGGCGGCCGACAGATACAGATCCTTGGCGCCCGCGAGTGCATCCTGGTTGGCCGCGCTCGCTGTCTGGAGGAGGAGCACGGTCGTCAAGGCGAACGCAATGCGATGGCTCGTGCGCGTGGCCGTCATCGTTCCACCTCTTGCGCGACAGCATACATAAGAACGGTTCGAGTGGCGAGGCGTCCATCGTACCGCGTTTGCCGCGGCGGTACAAGAGTCAACCATGGGGCACGGGCCGCCAGCGCTCGCGCGCCGCCGCTCTGAAAAGTGTCGCGAGGGCGCGCGGTTTTTGTGTATCATGCCGGCCAAGGTAGCGGTGTATCAGGAGGTCCCCGAGCTCGAACGACGCCTCTCAGAGCTCCAGTCGCAGATCGATCGCCTCGGCGGATCGCTGCGCGGCTGGCGCGAAGGACAGGATCACCCGCAGCCGATGGAACGCCGGCTGTCGGAGCTGACCGAACAGTGCGCCGAGATCGTCCAGCGCTGGTCGGTCACCGGCGAGCGTCATGCGCAGGCTGTTGGCGAGCTCGAGCAGCGGTTGGCCGCCTCGACCGCCGCCGAGGCGCGCGGGCAGCAGGACGCTTCCGCGCGCATGCAGGAGCTTCAGCGCATCATCGAGCATGAATGGAGCGCGCTTCGCGAGATTCACGAAGAGCCTGTCAGACAGCTTCGTGAACAAGCCGCAAGCCTGACCGAGGTCTGCGTGGCCACCGCCAGCTCCGCACTGAGCGGCTTCGACCGCGCGGAAGCGCGCCTCGCCGGACTTGAAACGGGTCTTCATCGACGGCTGACCGAATTGTCCGACCAGGTCCAGTCAGCGCTGGCTGAATTCCGGTCGCTCTCTGGTCGCCCGCCGCACGGGCTGGCGGGCCCAGCCCCGTCGTGGCCGCTCGAAGGCGTCGTCCGGCTTCACAACCAGCTTCGCGAATCGGGCGAAGCGGACGATCCCACCCAACAGACGATGGCCATCGAGGCGCGCCCGCAGCTGCCTGAAGCCGCCAGCGCGCTTTCGGCGCGGATCGAGACGCTCGAGCGGGCGGTCACTGACGGCCAGACGGAAATGAGAGACGCGGCCGAGCGCAGCCACCGCACAGGCCGCCGGTGGTGGATCGCGGTTGCAGTGATCGTCATCGCGATCGTCGGCGCCGGCGCGGGCCTCTGGCGCCTTCAGCAGCAGATCAATGCCCGCGTCGTAGAAGCGGAGCATCAGACGCAAGCCGCCACGCAGGAGGCGAATCGGCAGATCGCGGCCGCGCGAGATGAGGCGGCGCATCAGATGGCCGAAGCCCGCAGCGCCGCGATCAAGGCGCAGACGATCAGCGACGTGCTGGCCGCCCCGGACCTCATTCGCTTCAATCTGGCCGGCAGCGATGGCGCCACGAAGCTCAGCGCGCAGCTATTGTGGAGCCGCTCGCGCGGCCTTGTCCTGAGCGGGTCGCGCCTTCCGCCTCCGCCGGCGGGCTCGGTATATCAGCTCTGGCTCGTGACGGCCGCAGCGCCGGTCAGCGCTGGCCTGTTCGTCCCCGATGCGGCCGGGCGCTTCACGTTCGCGACAGACCCGCTGACCCAGGTGCCTCGGCCGGTCGTCGGCGCGTCGGTGACGATCGAGCCCGACGGCGGTCGAGATGTTCCGACGGGGCTCAGGTTTTTGGCCCGCGCGCAGTAGTCACCCATCCTGGACGCGGCCCGCCCCGCGCGAGGCATCACGTATGAGCGTCATCCTGAACGACCTCCTCGCACTCGTCGGACGACTCGACGACTCCCCGGGGTTTGACACGCCGCGCGAACGCTTCCGCCGCTTCCTTCTCGATCGCGTGAGTGACCCCGGTGTGGCCCGTTCACTCATCGACCAAAGCCAGCGCTCACTCGACGAACAGCACCATCGGTCCTTGCAGGACGCCATCGTCGTCCTCGGCCGCTTCCTGGGATTCGAAACGGGGTTCGGCACCTACCAGCGCGTCGCCGGGGCGGCCAAGCATGACGGTCAATGGCGGTCCCGCCGCCGTCTGGAGGTCGTCCTCGATGTCCGTACCGACGAGACGCCAAGAAGCGACCTCGATGAATTGTCGCGTGCACTCTCTGGGCTGGCCGCCTCCTCGCGCTCCGACGTCCCGCATCTCGGGCTGGTCATCGTCACGCCGTTGTACGGAGGCCGCGCACGGCTCGACGACGCCGTCCACGCGGAAAAGTCGCTGCCGGACGTGCGGGTCGTGTCGATCCGCTCGCTCTTGTGGCTGGCAGACATGGTGAGCGCCGGACGACTGAAGCACCACGAGATCGTTCGATTGCTCACCTCGGGCGCCAGCCTGGACTTCGTCGTCGATCTGCTGGAGCGGTTCGCGACGGGAGCCGAGGAGAGCGCCGAGGAGAACGCCGAGGGGAGCGGTGAGTCAAGCGTGGCGGCCGAGGGCGCGGCGCCGTCCGTTCGATCCGAGCCGGCCTATTGGGTGGCGACGATCGACCGCGATGAAACGGCCACCCCCGAACAGTTTGTGGAGTCGGTCATTCGCAGAAGGCAGATCCTCGGGGTGAACGACGGGGGGGCAGATCTCCGGGCGCGCGCCGGCGACTGGATCTGCTTTTCCGTGCGCGGAAAGGGGACCGTCGGGCATGCCCGGGTGGATTCGGTGATCAACGGGACGAGCCTGATTCGCGGCTCGGATCGCTTTACCGGGGTGTTTCGGCTGACGGATACCGAGATCTACGACGCGCCGATCGCTCTCGATCCCGAAACGGAACAGAAGCGCCTTGCGGAACCCGTCCCCGCCGATCAGCACGGACCGTTTCTCGGGCCGGTCTCCCGTGAAGAATTCGCCGAACTGACGGCTCGCGCGCTCGAAAGCAGGGCCGAGGCTGCGTCACACGCCGGATAGTCCGCTCTTATTTGTGAGCCCGGACCGGCCGTTCACCGTCCGAGCGTTGCGCTGACGCGTGTGAGCGTGCCCGACTGCACGATCGTCGTCTCGCGCCGCTCGCCGAGTTGCGGATGACGGAAGGTAATCTCGTGCTGGCCGACTGGCACTGACACGTTGGCCAGCGGCGTTTCGCCGACCGGGTTGCCATCGATCCAGACCTCTGCCCATGGGAGCGCGTTGATGCTGACGCGGCCGTCCGGCGGCCGGACGGTCAACGGGACGATTTGGCCTGCCTTGATCTCCACGGTCTGCTGGGAGCGGTAGCCCAGTGCGGTGTTGACCAGATTCAGATGATGGACGCCAGCGGTCGTGACGATAGGGCCGTCCGCGCTGGAGCCGAGCACGCGGTCGCCCTCGAAGACGTGGATTTCAATGGGCGACGACACCCTCAGCCCGCCGGAGCGCTGACGGACGGCGGCCTGGGCGATGGCGCTGGCCGCCTGAGCGGCCGCTTTCGCTCGCGGGTCGGCCCTGTCGGCCGCCTTCGCGTCACCGCTCGCTCGCGCGACGGCGCTCTCGACCGGCGCAGCGCCGCCGGGCGCGGCCGCGGCTGGCGCCGCTTCCCGGCTCAGTACGCGAATCAAGTGCATGGAGGAACCAACGTTCAGCGCGAAAGGTGTGACACCCACCTGGCGGCCGTCCACCATCACGACGTCGCCGGAGGTTGGAGATTCGATCGTCACCGGAACCTTCGCGGTGGTGGCCGAATCCCCTCGGCGGCCGATCACCAGACGCCCGATCGCTGCCGCTTCGGCGAGAGCGACAAGGGCCACGACGGCGGCGAGATTTCGGATCACGACGAACCGGCGATGAGACATCGCGAGCTTTCGCCAGACGATGGTCTCGCCGGCGTTGACCGTTTCATGTCTCCACCGATCCGGCGCCGGCTCGTTCGGAACGGTCGGCCCCGGCGAGCGCTCGGGCTGATGCCCGAACGTTTCGACCGAAGGAGCGGGCTCGACGGCGGATGCGAGCGCGGTATTCGTCATACGCGTCTCCGGGAAAGCTGCAACCGCACTCCGGTGCGGCGACTGACCGTCATCGAGCAAGTGCCGTCCGTCGGCTTCGGGCAGTTCGCTGAGACCGTCCTGCGCCGCCAGCACCGAGCCGAAGCCGCCGCCGCATCCTCGGAGCGCGCGTTCGAGCCACAGCTGCAACCGGGGAACGAGCGCTGGCGAGTGCGGCCCGGCGCCGTCGGCAAACTCGTCGAGGAGAAGTCCGAGGTTCTGCGGGTACTCCGCGGGTGTGATGCGGCGTCCGAGAAGGACTGACAAGGTCGCCAAGCCAAGCTGGATGACGTCGGCGCGGCCGTCCAGCCGCGGGACGCCGTTGCCGGCCGGCGGTGCGATGACCCGGAGGTCGCGCCACAGCCGGCTCGCCGACAACTGCAACTCTTCGAGCGCCGAGCCGAGCACTTGCTCGACGATGACCACCCGGCCATCCGGCGTCAGCACGATCCGATCGGCCGTGAGGGCGCCGTGCGCGACGCCGGCGTTTTGTGCATGAAAATCAGCAAGCGCCGGGGCCAGTTGGCGAATGAGCCATGCCGCGAACGGGGGGTGCACGGCGCTCCGCGGTCCCTGGAACATCTCCGAGAGACGTTTGCCCGGCGTGTGGGTTGAGACGAGGGTCAGCCCCTCCTCGCCCTCCAGTCGCTGGACCCTGCGCACTTCCGAAAATGTCGGGTTCTTGAAGGACTCAAGTCGCTCGACGCGCTCCCGCAATGCGCGCTCGAAGCCGGGTGCGTCCGCGAGCTCGGGACGAAAACGCAAAAGCTCGATCGACGCGGCACCGGTGTTGTCGAACATCAGCAGGCGATCCCCGAGCGCGTCGGATGTTCCCGGTGTATACCAGCTCGCGAGCGGCGCGGGCGGGATCGACACGCGACCCCCCGGATCAACGATGAGACCACGAGCGCTGTTCATCGGGCGTGCATCACTGAACGCAAGTGCTTTGTCGGCAAGTTGGACGTGACGTCGGGAGCATTGTGCACGAAAGGGCTCGCTCGTACAAGCCCAAACCGCGGGCGGGTCCCGGGGCGCCGCCGATCACCGACGTCATCAAGTGATGCCGGGACGGTCGGCCGTCGCCTGGTGACCGCCTGCTAGAATCGCCCGATGGCGCGCGCTCAGTCCCTGCCCGAAGTCTGGCTTCGCGGACCGGTCGCCGGCGTGCCGCAAGAGATCATGCCAGTCGTCCACTCGCTCTTGCAGGTTCGCGAAGAGCTCGAAGCCGTCGTCCCGTCACTTTCGCAGGAACAGCTCTGGGCGCGGCCGGGCGGCGCCGCGCCGGTCGGATTTCACCTCAGACATCTGGCCGGCAGCCTCGATCGCCTGTTGACGTACGCGAGAGGGGAACAACTGAACGACACGCAGCTTGCGTGGCTCAAAGGGGAGGGCACGGCTGGTCCCGAGCCCGCGGCGCAGCTCCTGCAGATAGCTCAGAGAGCGATCGAGGTGGCGCTGCATCAGGTGCGGACGACACGCGTCTGGATGCTGCACGAGCCGCGCACGGTCGGCCGCGCCGGTTTGCCATCCACGGTGCTCGGACTGTTGTTTCACGCCGCCGAGCACGCGCAGCGGCACGCGGGACAGATCGTCACCACCGCGAAGATGCTGAAGGCGTGAACGCCCGCGGCAGTGTCGTCGGCCGTACGCAATCGAAGCGATGTGGGCGATGCTGCTCCGTGCTGTTCGGACGCTGCCGTCCGGAATCCTGGGTCAGGTTGAGTCTTGGCGTTGCCTCATTCGGGATGCCCTGCCCTGGCCTCGGCGTTCGCCTCGGCCTCGGCGCGCCGGACAGCCGGCTCCCTCGGCCGGCCACGCGAAACTGACCCACTACCAGGCGGCGACCTCACGCTGCGACTCCCATGGAAGTAAGGAGATACGGATGAGCCGGCTATTCGGCGCGCTTCTGCTGCTCACGCTGACCTCCCCCACCGCAGCAGCCGATCCAGCACCTGGCGCAGATTACCCCCGCAGTCCGACGTCGGTGCTTACGATGGATCAACTGAAGCAGTTGGCCGCCATCGTGGTGTCGCGTCTCTGAAAGGTCAAAACACGGGTTCGACATCCGGCTCTACAGTCGTTTTCATGATTGTCTAGTGGCGGCAATGCCCAGTAGCGAGGTCAATCTCGGAGATCCCTCTGCAAGGCCGGCCGTCCGGCAGCGGCAAGCGTCTCCGCAACCTTGTCGGCGAGTTGTTGCGGCACCACGGTGGATTTCACCAGATAGCCTCGAGCGCCCCGCTCGATCGCTGCGCGGACCTCGGACTCCTCGCTCAGATTGCTGAGCATGATGACCGGGATGTTGCGCGTGTCAGGGTCGTTCTTCAGGGACCGCAGCACGTCGAAGCCGCCAAGCTTGGGCATGATCACGTCCAGCAGAATAAGGTCAGGTTTGTGCTCCCGCGCTTTCGCGAGGGCATCTTCACCGTCGACGGCGACGATGACCGCGTATCCATTCTTGCTGAGCGTCACCTCTCCGGCTCTCCGGAGGATCCGGTCATCTTCCGCCAGGAGAATCCGGGCAGGCTGGTTCATTCCGAGGTGCCGAGTAGCAGCCGCTCGACGCGATCGCAGATCTCCTGGAGCGACAGGTTCGACTTGATCCAGTAATCGACGGCGCCGAGCGTTGACGCCGTCCGCATGTCAAAGTCTCTCGACGAGTTGGACAGAATCACGACGGGGATGGCACTCGTCGCCCGGTCGGCCTTCAGCGCCTCGAGGACGGAGAGGCCGTCGCGCTTGGGCATCAGGAGATCGAGCAACAGCAGGTCTGGAATACGCTCCCGCACGAGGGCGAGCGCTTCATCGCCGTCCAGGGCCACGCGCACCTCGAAGCCCCGTTGCTTCAGCTTCGTTTCGCAGGCGCGCCGCAGAAAACGGTCGTCTTCGGCCAGCAGAATGTACTTCGACATCAGAGGTCTCGCGGAACGATTGGCAGCGTGAAATGGAACAGCGTACCTCGGCCCTCTTCCGACTCACAGCCGATGGTGCCGCCGAATCGCTCGACAATGAGGCGGACCAGGTAGAGCCCGAGGCCGGTTCCTTCGGTGTCGACCGTGAGCGCGTTGTCCGCGCGATAGAACTTCTCGAACAGGCGGCCCTGCGCCGCCTTCGGAATACCGATGCCGCTGTCGCGGATGGACCACCGCAAGCCGTCGAGGTCGTGACCGATCCGAATGTCGATGCGTCCTCCCGGCGGCGTGTATTTGATGGCATTGGAGATGAGGTTCACAATGACCTGGCGCAGCAACTGGCGATCGAGCATCGCGTCCGGCAGCGTCGGAGGCGCGTCGACAACCAGCGTGTGGCCTTTCTCGTGGACGAGCGCGGTCAGATCGCCGAGCACACCGTCGGTCAAGTCCCGCAGCTGGACCGGTTCGAGGACGACCTGCAGTTTGCCGCTCTCGAGGCGCGACACGTCGAGCAGATCGTTGACGAGCCCGATGAGTCGATCGGCCGACTCACGCGCATCCCCGATGTAGGACATCGCTTCTGTGGGAGTCTCCGCGTCATTGGCGAGCTCGAGCATCCACTTGATGCCGGACAGAGGCGTTCGGAGCTGATGGGTCACGAACGACACGAAGTCGTTCCTCATCTTCAGTGTCTCATGCAGTTGCTGGTCGGCGGCTTTACGGTCGGTGTTGTCCCGCACCACCCCGTACACGATCTGCTCCTCCGGTTTCGCGATCGCGTTCCAGAACAGCCATTTGTACGATCCGTCCCGGCAGCGCCAGCGGCTCTCGAAGGTCACCGCCCCCCCTGCCGGAAGCTTGTCCAGTTGGGCCGTCGCCGCCGCCCGATCGTCGGGGTGCACGAGGTTCAAGTACGGCTCCGCCAACAGATCGGACAATGCGTGCCCGAGCACGAGCTGCCAGGCGTCGTTCACGCGCTTGAAATAGCCATCGAATCCCGCCATGCACAGCGGGTCCTGCGACATCGTGAAAAACCGTTCGAGCTGTTCCTGCGTGCGACTGCGCCCGACAAACTCACCGAGCTGCTGTCCGAGCGCGGCGAACATTCGAAGGATGGTGTCGTTGGATTCGAGGACTGTCGAGGTGAAGAACTCGACGACGCCCACCACTTCGCCGTCGAGCATCATCGGAAAGCTGAATGCCGCGTGAAGACCGGTTGCCTGCGCCGCAGCCCGGCGCGAGAATTTCTCCTCTTTCGTGACGTCGACAATCCACGCGGGTCCTCCGATCTCCCAGGTCCGGCCCGGTCCCACGCCGCGAACAAAACGGCCCTTCCGCGTTTCGGCCTCGAATTGCTGCGCGTCAACGCCGGCCGCGTGCCAGATGTCGACGCATCGGAGCTGGTTCGCGGTCTTGTCCACGATCCACATCACGCCCACCTGCCAGCCAACGGCCTCGGCCACGGCGCGGAGCACGCGGGGCGCGGCCTCATCGATCGTCGACGAATGCGCGAGCGCTTCCACAACGGCGTACTGCGCGCGCAACTGGTGCTCCGCGCGGCGTTCCTCCGTTAAGTCACGATAGATACCGTACGCGCCAACCGGCAGCCCCTCGCCCGTGAGCGGGACGATCGTCACCTCGACATCGACGAGGGAACCATCCTTCGTGCGGCGCCGCGTGACGGCGCGCGCCGTCTTGCCTTCGAACCCGCACCGGCTGAGCCCCGCGGCTTCGCTCGTGAGCTCCGGCGGCACGATCAGCCTGTCGATGTCCTCGCCCATGATGTCGGCCTCGCGGTAGCCGAACAGCCTTTCGAAAGCCGGGTTACACATCTCGACCCGGTCCTTCAAATCGACGACGAGGATGGCGTTCGGGTTGGCGCGAATCAGGCCACCAAGCAGCGAATCGTGCTCGCGAACGGCAGCGGCGATGGTCCGAGCGGGCGGCTGTAGCATTGATCGCTGCTTCGAGCGTGCGAGAGGGTCGTATTCTACAATGGTACGGTAGGGTCGCCGGTGGAGGAGCTGAGCTGATGCACGTGCTTGTTGCGGACGACGACCGAATCGCGGCGGCGGTCCTCGCACAGACGCTGACGCGGTGGAATTTTGACGTGACGGTCGTCGGCGATGGCGCTCAGGCCTGGGCGCGCCTTCACGACACGTCGCTGCCCACGCTGGCGATTCTCGACTGGATGATGCCGGAGCTGGACGGCACCGAAGTGTGCCGCCGCATTCGCCAGCAGCGGCCGCTCGCGAACTTGTACCTCATGCTCCTGACGTCGCTCGAAAGCCGGAGCCACGTCGTCGCGGGACTCGAGGCCGGCGCGGACGACTACCTGGTCAAGCCGTTCGATCCGGACGAGCTGCGTGCGCGTGTCAACGTCGGCGTCTGGGTGTTGACGCTCCAGGAAACGCTGGCCCAGCGCGTCGACGAGCTGCAGGCCGCGCTGGACAGCGTCAAGCAGCTGCACGGCCTTCTCCCCATCTGCAGTTACTGCAAGCGGATCCGGGGCGACGATCAGTACTGGCAGCAGGTGGAGTCCTACATCGTCGAACGGTCCGACGCGCAGTTCAGTCACAGCATCTGCCCCGCGTGTTACGTGGAAGCGGAAAAGGAAATCGAGGCGCACCGGAGGAATTCTTCAGGCTCCAAGGGTGCGTGATGATCGACGACACGCGGTCCGTGTTCGACCTCGCGGCGCTCGACCGGCAGACGAGCGGCGATCGGGAGCTTCAGCTCGAACTGGTGCGAATGTTTCTGGAGGATTGCCCGTCTCATCTGGCGGCGATCCGCGCCGCTGTCGCAGATGGCGACGGCGCACGGATTCGTTCTGGCGCACACACGCTGAAGGGCGCGGCCGCCTATCTGTCGGCCGCGTTCGTCGCGGACGCGGCGGCACATCTCGAAACGATCGGACGCGAAGGCCGGCTTGCAGAGGCCGTTGCGAGTCTCGAGCGGTTAGAGGCGGCTGTGGCGCGACTGCTTCCCGAGCTGCGCAGAGCGGAACGGTAGGCGAGCTCGGCAGCGCCGATATTTTCGACCCTGAAGATAACGTCGTGCATCCCTTTCGGCTTATAATCCCGCGAACTTCAGAACTCCACGAGGAGGCTGTCGATGAATCGTGCAGTCGTGACGTCTCTCGTGTTATCGGCCGCATTTGTCTGCGCCCGACCGGTGGAGTCCCACCACAGCAACGTCGCCTACGAGGTGACCAAGGTCATCACGGTGACCGGCGTCGTCAAGGAATTCCAGTGGGTGAATCCGCATACGTGGCTGTACCTCACGGTTGACGATGGGAAGGGCGGCAAAGTCGAGTGGGCGGCCGAGGGGCGCGCGCCTGGCGTCCTGCTCCGCGCGGGGTGGACAAGAAGCTCGCTCAAGGCCGGTGAAACCGTCACCGTCGACATGAGCCCGGCGAAAAACGGTTCGCGCACCTCGATCATCGCGCGGGTCACCAGGGCGGACGGCACGATTCTGTCCAATCAGGCGGCGCCGCAGTAGTCTCTTCCGCCGAACTCGGCCGGACGAAAGGAGTCGTTCAACATGCGCACGTTCATCGTCTCGATGCTCAGCGCGGCGATCTTCCTGGGTCTGACTGCGCTTGCTCCTGCGCGGCTCGGCGCCCAGGCCACAGCATCAACCACCGCGCCACCGGATTTTTCGGGCGTGTATTACCCCGTGCCACAAGGGCGCGGCGGGCAGGGCCAGAGAGCAGGCGCTGGGCCAGCCGGCGCTCAACGCGGCGGACCGCCGCCACGGCCCACCACGTCCGCACCGCTCTCAGATGGCTCCCAGGGTCGGGCGCCGGACGCTCCATCGCTTACACCGGAGTACATGGCGAAGTGGGAAATGATGAGGAAGTCGCGAATAGCCGGATCGTACGAGTTCGACAACAACGCCAAGTGCCTTCCGCCCGGTATGCCCGCCATGATGGGCATGGCGTACGGCATGGAAGTCATGCAGACTAAAGACAAGGTCACGTTTTTCAGTGAGCTGAACGACGCGCTGAGGCGCGTGTACCTGGACGGGCGCAAGCCGACGTCAAAGACCCTTGACGATCCGACCTACGCCGGGTACTCGACGGGACACTGGGAAGGCGACACGCTCGTCGTAGACACGGTGGCGCTGCACCCGAGCTCCTTCATCGAGGGATTCACACCCCATAGCGACGCGATGACGGTCAGGGAGCGCATCCGATTCATCGGCCCTGGATTGATCGAGGATCGCATCACGGTCGCCGATGCGATCGCGCTCACCAAACCGTGGGAGACGGTGCGCACGTACCGGAAAGCGATGCCCGGTAACGATCAGCTCAGAGAATTCGCGTGCGCCGAGGGCCTGACCCGCGAGAAATAACGATAATCTTCACGCTTTTCGTCAAGTTTCGGTAGCGGAATACCCGCAATTCTGTCACGCTCTTCGGTAGCAGTTTCATACCCCGCGCCGCTCTCCGATTCACCGCTCCCCCAAGCGTGTATCAGGGTTGACCTCGCCGGTCGGTGCGACCGAAGACGATGCATCTTCGCCTGCTCCTCATAGAAGACTCGGAAGACGACGCGGCGCTGGTCGTGCGCGCGTTGACGCGCTGTGGCTATGCCGTGACGTCGGAGCGAGTCGAGACGCGGGAGACGCTGGCGGCGGCGCTCGACCGCCAAGCGTGGGATCTGGTGATCGCCGACTACACGATGCCGCGGTTCAGCGGGCTCGCGGCGCTCGAGTTGCTGCGCGAGCACGATCCCGACATCCCGTTCATCTTCGTCTCGGGCACGATTGGCGAGGACGCGGCCGTGGCGGCGATGAAGACGGGCGCGCACGACTACATCATGAAGGGCAACCTGAAGCGGCTCATCCCGGCGATCGACCGGGAGCTCAGGGACGCCCGCATCCGGCGCGAGCGCAAGGGCGCTGAACGGCGCCTCGCGCACCTTGCCTATCACGACGCGCTCACCGATCTGCCGAATCGCACGCTGTTGCACGATCGCCTCCAGCAGGCCGTGTTCGGCGCGCACCGCAGCGGCGAGCCGCTCATGCTGCTCGTCATGGATCTCGACCGCTTCAAGGAAATCAACGACACGATGGGGCATCCGGCCGGCGATCGTGTGCTCCAGCTCGTGGCGTCGCGCCTGCGCGACACGTTGCGCGAGGCCGATACGGTGGCCCGGCTCGGCGGCGACGAGTTCGCGCTGGTTCTGCCGTCGACCGACGTCGAGGGCGCCGTGTCGACCGCGCGCAAGGTGCTCCAGGAGCTCGAGCAGCCATTCATCATCGACGGCCGTTCGCTGAGGGTCCGTGCGAGCATCGGCGTTGCGCGTTTCCCCGAGCACGGGGCGAGCGCCGAGACGCTGCTGCAGAAGGCCGACATCGCGATGTATCTCGCGAAGGCCGATGCCTCTGGAGTGACCATCTATTCGCCGGAGCGTGATCGCCACAACCACCGGCGCCTGGCGCTGGTCGCCGACCTCCCGCAGGCGATCGACCAGCACGAATTGTTCCTCGAGTATCAGCCGATTCTGCACCTGCAGACCGGCTTCGTCGTCGGCGTGGAAGCGCTGGTCCGATGGAACCATCCGCGACTGGGCCGGCTGCTTCCTGGTGAGTTCATCCATCTGGCCGAGCAGACCGGCCTGATTCATCCGCTCACCACGCTGGTGCTCGACACGGCGCTGGAGGAATGGCCGGACGTCGATCCGCCGATGCCATTCACCATCGCCGTGAACTTGTCGACCCGCAACCTGGAGGATCCGGCGCTGCCTGATCGCATCGAGGAGCGGCTGCGAGCGCGGGGCGCGGCGGCGCCGTCGCTTACGCTCGAGATTACGGAAAACCTCATCATGTCGGACCCGATGCGCTCGAAAGAGTCGCTGACGCGTCTCCACGACATGGGCGTGAGGGTCGCCATCGACCATTTCGGGACCGGGTACTCGTCGCTGAGCTACCTGCGCCAGCTCCCCGTCGACGAGCTGAAGATCGACCGGTCGTTCGTCATCGGCCTCGGCACCGGCAGCGACGAGGTGATCGTCCGCTCAACCATCGATCTGGCGCACAACCTTGGCTTGTCTGTCGTGGCAGAGGGCGTGGAGAGTCTCGCCGTCCAAGTGCGATTGCAGGCGTTCGGGTGCGACACCGCGCAAGGCATGTTCATCAGCGAGCCTGCGGCGGCCGGCGTGACACGTGCGTGGATCGCGCGTCGGAACACGGCCGGGTTCCCGTGACCGCACCACGCCGGCACGGTGCGCGAGGATCTTCGTTGACGACGAAGCGGGCCGAGAGGCGTTTGGCTACGTGCTCAACTCCAGTCTTCCGCGATGGCTGCGTGGGCATATGATTGCGCCGGAGGAACTTCGATGAGACTACTGACGCTGTTCGTGGTGTCGGTCGTGTTCGCGTTTCTGCAGGGAACCGCCGGGCCGAGAGCGGCAGGATGCGGCGCCCTGGGGAATGTCCAATTCGTCTGCGGGGTCGTCGGTCCTGAAGATCTCGTCGTCGTACCCGGGTTGGAGTGGGTCATTGCCTCCGGGGATGCGGCTGGTGGCGCGATCACACTGATCAACGTCCGCGACAAGACGACGACCGCACTGTTCCCGGCCGCGACGCCCAGGCAGCGCCTGGACGGCAAAACCTACGACTCGTGTCCCGGCCCTATCGACCCTGAAGAAAAAGAAAGGTTTAGAGCGCACGGCCTCTCTCTTCGTCCGGGCAAGAACTCCTCTCACACCTTGTACGTCGTCCACCATGGCACCAGAGAATCGATCGAGGTCTTCGAGCTCGACGGGCGGGCCAAACCGCCGACGTTGACCTGGATCGGGTGCGCGGTCGCGCCCGATCCCGTAGGCCTGAACTCCGTGGTCGGTCTGCCTGAGGGTGGCTTTGCGGCGACGAATTTTCAGCCGCGGGGCGCTGCTCGTGGACGGGCCAACATGCAGGCGGGCGAGAAGAATGGCGAGCTCTGGGAGTGGCATACGGGCACCGGGTGGAAGATCGTGCCCGGCAGCGAGGCCTCCGGGGCGAATGGCATCGAGATCTCAAAAGACGGCAAATGGTTTTACATGGGCGGATGGGGCAACCAGTCGTTCATTCGCTTCTCGCGCGGGCAGACGCCCGTCAAGAGAGACGACGTTCCAGTCGGATTTCGCCTCGACAACCTCCGGTGGGCCCCCGACGGCTCGCTTTTCGCGGCGGGCCAGGAGCCGTCTGCCGGTGCGCCGACCATGGCGACATCGCGCGTGATCAAGATCAATCCGAGCACATTGAAGGTCCAGGAATTGATTCGCTACCCCTTCAACGATGTGTTCAACTTCTCGACGGTGGCCGTGCAAGTCGGGAAGGAGATCTGGGTTGGATCAGTACGCGGGGACCGGGTCGCGCGTTTCCCGGCGGCGCAGCCTGGTCGAGCGGACCATCCGTAGATCCCGGCTGACAGCGTACACCGTCGGGTTGTGCTTGCAGCTGCGGCGCTGGGCGTCGATTCCCCTGGCGATGTAATCGTCCAGCGCCTCGTCGAGCTGCATGCCGCCGTGCTGGTGATATAAGACAGCGATTGTAAGATGTAACGCGCGGGAGGGGTTCGACCATGCGCCATTCGGCAACCCAACGCTTCGCGATCGTCGTTGTCTCGCTGCTCTGGGCTACGGCTCTTGCGGCGGCGGATAAAACAACGGTCAAAGAATTCATCACCGAGCCGGCGACGCTCGTCTCGCTCGGATTCGAATGGCGCATCGACGGCGACGACAACCGCAACGCCACGTCCGCGGTTTTCTACCGGAAGAAAGGCGAGCAGGCCTGGAAAGAGGGACTGCCTCTCCTGCGCATCGGGAACGAACGCATCAACGAGAACGCGCTCCAGTACATGACGCCGAATGGGTTTGCGGGAAGCATCTTCGATCTCGACCCCGGGACCGATTACGAGTGCCGGTTCGTCATGTCCGATCCCGACGGTCTCGCGGGCAAGGCCGAGCACCTCGTCATGGTTCGCACGCGCGCTGAACCGAAGCCCGCGGCCGGCGGCAAGGTCTACCACGTGTATCCTCCGGGCTTCAACGGCCAGAAACAGGAGCCGGCCTTCACCGGGCTCCTCGGCGCGTACTACACCGGCTCGTCCAGTTCCGACAACTTCAACACGTATCCGCCCCGCGTCCAACCCGGAGACACGATTCTCGTGCACGCCGGCGTATACAAGGATGACCGTTACCGGTACGGAGCCGGTCTCGGTACCGTTTCGAGCGGGACGTACTTCCTGACCCAGAGCGGAACGCCCGACAAGCCGATCGTCATCAAGTCCGCGGGCGACGGCGACCCCGTCTTCGACGGAAACGGCGCCTACAACCTCTTCAACGTGATGGCGGCCAACTATAACTATTTCGAAGGCCTCACCGTCCGCAACACGGACCTCGCGTTCCAGGGCGGCCTGAAGAACATCGCCGGTTCGAGCGGCCTGACGATCAGGAGATGCCGGTTCGAAGATGTCGGGCGGGCGATTTACACCGACTGGTCCGGCTCGAAGGACTACTACATCGCGGACAACGTGATGATCGGCCGTTTCAATCCGAACTACCTGATGGGCTTCACCGGGCGCACCTGGCAAAACCTCCCCGAGTTCAGCCCGAAGCTGGTGTCCGAATACGCCGTGAAGGTGTACGGCTCGGGACACGTCGTGGCGTACAACTCCATCGCCAACTTCCATGACGGTGTCGACGTGGCGACGTACGGAAATCCTGACGGGAGCCCGAACCCGATCCGCGATCGGCTGCCCGTTTCGATCGATTTCTACGGGAACGACATCTCCAACATGGAGGACAACTGCATCGAGGCCGACGGTGGCGCGCACAACATCCGCATCTTCCGCAACCGATGCTTCAATCACGGGCACCGCGCGCTGAGCGTGCAGCCGATGTTCGGCGGGCCGGTGTACTTCATCCGCAACATCGTCTACCACGCGCCCGAAGGCGGGGCCTTCAAGTTCACCGCCTCTTCGTCCGGTATTGTCGTGTACCACAACACGCTCATCGCGCCGGTCAAACCGATGCTGCTCGCAGCGTCGAACGTGCATTACCGCAACAACCTGATTCTGGGGAAGAGCGAGACGCTGGAGACCTTCGCGGTCGAAACCAACACGAACTATTCGAGCTCGGACTACAACGGCTTCAGGCCGAACGAAGGGGCCGAGTTTTCCTTCGAATGGAGCACGCCTCCGTTTGCGATGCGGGCCAACTTTCCCGGTGAGCCAGGCAAGCTGTCGGTCCAGCAGCAGGTCCAGTTCGAGGCGCAGGCGCGAGAACGAAGACGTTTCAAGACGTTGAAAGAGTTCAGCGACGCCACCAGCCAGGACAGGCACAGCGTGCTGGTGGACTACGACGTGTTCGTGAACGTCAGACCGCCCGGGCCCGATCCGCGGACGCTCTACAAGCCGGCGGATTTCGATTTCCAGCTTCGTCCGGGTTCGGCCGCGGTCGACGCAGGCGTTCGGCTGCCCGGCGTAAACGACGATTTCAGCGGTCGCGCCCCGGACTTAGGCGCGTATGAAGCGGGCCGCCCGTTGCCTCACTACGGCCCGCGCTAGCTCATTCAACAGCGAACACCCACACCGCACCGCCCTCGGGCACCTCCGGATAGTCGCCCGGAAAAAGCCGGTTGAGCGCGCCCTGCATCCCGCGCGAGTCTCCTCCCCACCCCGACTCCACGGCGATGTACTGCTTGCCGTCAATCAGGAACGACGTCGGCGGCGCCAGAATGCCCGAGTTCGTCTCGAACTCCCACAGCAGCTTGCCGTCTGACGCATCGAACGCGTGGAACTTGCGATCGCTCGTTCCTCCGGTGAAGACCACTCCGCCGGAGGTCGCCAGCATCGAACCCCAGTTCGGTGACTTCGTGTAATTGTGGGTCCACACCTTCTGGCCGGTATCCACGTTCCACGCCTGTACTTCGCCGAAATGATCGGCTCCGGGAACGGCAAATGGACGGCTTCCCGTCACGCCGACAAACGCTCTGCCAGGCGTGTAGGTCACTTGCGCGCCCATGTTCGACCCGCACAGATTGTTGTTGGCGGGCACATAAATCATTCGCGTCCTGGGACTGAACGCAATCGGCGGCCAGTTCTTGCCGCCGTGCGCGTTCGGACAGAACTCCGCCTGCTTCCCGGTGCCGGGCTTGTGCGCGGGATCGACGTCGGGCCGTCCGGTCACCGGATCCAGGCTTCGGAACACGTTCTGATAGACGTACGGTTTGCCTTCAACGAACTTGATCGGTCCGGCGCTGCGCTCCAGAAACCAGAGATAACCGTCGCGGGCGACATCAACAAGTCCTTTGATGGTCCGTCCGTTCCGCCGGTAGTCGACGAGAATCGGCGGGGACACTTCGTCCCAATCCCACGAATCGTTCTGGTGATATTGAAAGTAACCCTTGAGCGCGCCTGTCGTGACGTCGAGCGCGATCGTCGACGTCGTGTAGAGGTTGTCGCCGGGACGCTGATCGCCAATCGTCGGGCTGCCGTTTCCGGTGCCCCAGAAGGCGAGGTTGGTCTCGGGGTCGTAATTGCCGGTGACCCAGATCGGCGCGCCGCCGGTTTTCCATTGATCGCCGACCCACGTGTCGTTGCCAGGCTCTCCGGGCGCCGGGATCGTGAAGGTTCGCCACAACTCCCGGCCGGTCTCGGGATCGAGGGCTGCGACGAAGCCGCGCACGCCAAACTCGCCGCCCGACGTGCCCACCATGAGCTTGCCGCCCGCAATGAGCGGCGCGAGCGAAATGTAGTACGCGGACTTGTTGTCCGCCACCGTGCTCGTCCAGACTTCGCGGCCGGTCTTCGCGTCGAGCGCCACAACGACGGCCTCGCCGCCGGCGAAGTACACCTTGTCGCCGTAGAGCGCGACGCCGCGGCTGGTGTCGTGGGGCACTAACGCGCCAGGGACCCGCGGCCGGTGGTACCGCCAGAGAACCGTGCCCGTCTTCGCGTCGATGGCGATCACCTGGTTGTTCGGCGTCGTGACGAACATCGCACCGTTGTTGACGATGGGCGCTGCTTCGTGGACCTTGGGTTCGCCGGTGAGCAGCATCCACACCGGACGAAGCCGGCCGACGTTGGCCGGCGTGATCTGATCGAGCGGGCTGTAGCCCCAGCCGTCATACGTCCGCCGAATCATCAGCCAGTTGCCGGCTTCCGGCTTCTTGAGACGCTCGGCCGTCACCCGCTGGTAATTCCGGAGGACGGCTGGCAAGGCCGGCGCGGGTAGTGCTCAAGTCACCATAATGTAATTGATCGCGAGAACTACCTGTCGTGCGACAATTCGGACCGTGGCCAGAATACCAAAGCGCCTCCCCCGTGACGTGAACGCTCGCGCCGTTGCAATTGCACGAATCGCGATTGGGGACGATGACGGGAACGTTGATCATCGTCACATCGCGACAGTTGAGAAGAGCCGCCAGAAAGCCTCCAAAGGCGGGACCGCCAGGTCCAACGCCCTCACCACTGAACGCCGACGCGAGATCGCTAGACGGGCAGCAGACGCACGCTGGAAGCCCAAATCCACCTAAACTAATTCTTTGCGCGTTCGTGGCCAGTTCCATGATAGTCTATGGCTCATGGCTGCGATGCGGGTGCGGCTCGGTGAGGATGTGGTTGTCGAAGTGGACAGCCCCGACGACGCCGTCCGTCTTGCATTAACCTATGCCGCCTCCAAACAAAATCCTTCATTCATGGCTGGCGTGCAGATCAGTCCGTCTCGCCCGCCGGTTCGCTTTCCTCAGCCTCCGAAGAAGAATCTCGCCCGTGTGGTCTTCAAGAATGGGCATTACAGGGGCTTCGAGGCTCTGTATGCGGCTAACACAGCCGGAGTCGTCAGCGAAGCTTTAGCGGAACTTTTGGGCCTCAGTGGCGTCAAGAGCTTGCCGCCGACAGTCGGGGCGTGGGGCAAACGTGCCGCAAGCGTTCATCTTAATCTCAAAGAACTGCTGGAAGTCGACCGTGGGTTCGCCCATGGCAAATCCACCACGATTTATCGCCTTACCGCGAAGGGGCGAGAGGTGTTTCGACCAGAGATAGAAGAAGCCCAAGCCGCAGGGGCTTAGGCTTCTAGGGGTTGGTAGCTCAAGTGCCAGTTGTTCCCGTTCTCGCTGCGTCACCAGGGAGAGCCGGGTAGAAGAGCAGTCGCTAGATCAGCGACCGATCCGAGGGATGGCATCCT
>JBGPKK010000025.1:0-40929 GCA_041485905.1 Vicinamibacteria bacterium | reverse complement strand
GGCTTCCGTGACGGCGACGGAGGCGAAAAAGGAGTTTGGGCGGGTCCTGGAAACCGTCATCAAGGGCGGGATCGTGGTCATCACGAAGCATGACGCGCCCAAGGCGGTCCTGATGTCGGTGGACGAGTTCAACGCGCTCTCACGGGCCGGCGAGGCCAGGCTGGACACTCTGAGCCGCCAATTCGATGCGCTGCTGGCTCGGATGCAGACGTCCAAGGCTCGCGCCGGGATGAAGGCGGCTTTCGACGCATCCCCAAGGCAGCTTGGGAAGGCTGCGACAGCTGTCGCGCGGAAGCGTGGCCAAACGAGCTGAGGCGCCCTGCATCTACGTCCTCGCCGGGACTAACGGCGCCGGAAAGAGCAGCATCGGCGGCGCCATGCTCCTGCAGCACGGCGTTGAGTATTTCAACCCCGATGAAGCCGCGCGTCTGATCCTCTCAGCCAATCCTGGCATCACTCAAACCGAAGCGAACAGCGCAGGCTGGCACGAGGGAAAACGCTTATTGGAACGTGCCGTCGCCGAGCGGTGCAGCTTCGCGTGTGAGACGACCCTTGGAGGCCACACGATCACGGCCTTGCTCGATCGGGCGCTTTCAGAAGGCATCGAGGTACGCATCTGGTATGTGGGGCTGAGCAGCCCCGAACTTCACATCGCGCGTGTACGCGCGCGAGTCGGGAGGGGCGGACATGACATTCCCGAGGAGACGATCCGCGCCCGGTACAACGGCAGCCGGCTCAACCTGATTCACCTCCTGCCGAAGGTGACCGAACTTCGTGTGTCCGACAACAGTCATGAAGCCGATCCATTCACCGGCATCGCTCCAGAACCAATGCTCATCCTTCACGTCGCGCATGGAGCCGTGGTCAGGTCGTGCGATTTGCGCGTCGCGCCAGAATGGGCGAAGCCAATCTTGGCCGCAGCGATGAAACCTGCTGGCTGGAGCTAGGCGAGTGTGGGGACGGTGTTTCGCCTATAAGGTTTTCAAGTACTCGATCAGCGCCCGCCGGTTGGCGTCGGTCCGGATCCGCGACCAAAAGTCGTGTCCGACGGCCGAAGAACCGGCGCGCGCCGTATTGAACCAGTCTCGATTGTCCCCAAACCTGCGGAGCAGGTCCGATTCGCCCAGCCGCTCGATGGCCGGATCCGCAAACAGCTGCTGACCCACGCGGCTGCGGTCGAAGTGCCGCGCCGCCATCACCTGGAAGATCTTCGGCCGTTCCGACACCGGACCCAGCAGGTGGTACAGCGTCGGGACGCTGCCGTTATGCAGGTACGGATAGTTCGCCCAGACGCCTGTCAGCGGCGTCGCGGCGTAGCCCTCGCTCTTCACGAGCGCGCCTTCCGCCGCAATCGGGCTGTGGTTGAATGCGTCGATGAATCCCTGTGAGACGACTTCCAATCGGCTGGGATCCGTGCCCACGTCGGCGTGCACGCCCGGCCAGTGAAGGTTGCCCTTCCCATCGTACCGGCCGTGACATCTCGAGCATCCCATCTGCGGCGAGTAGAACAGCGCCCGTCCCTCGTCGGCCAGCGAACGATCGATGGCGTACGGATACGCAGGCGGCCTGAGGTGGCGAATCACCGAATCGAACTCCTCCTTGATCGTCGGCAGGACGAACTCGACGAGCGCATCGAAGGGTCGGTCCTTTTCGAGCTCCATCGACGAGGCCATCATCGGGACCCGCCCGTGAAAGCTTCCGTCGGAGTACCAGCGTCCGGACGACATCTTCGCCGCGGTGTGCCACAGCGGCGGCGTCTTGACGTCGCCGCGGCCGACCTCTTCGGGCCGCGGCATCGATCCGTTGTGCGGCCTCATGTACAGCTCCACGTGGGAGGCCGCGAAGGCGGTTGACCGGGCGCGGGTCAGCGAATCGATCTTGTCGTGATGATGGCTCGTCAGAATCCTGTGGGCATCGGCCGCCAGCGCGCGCTCGATCGGGTCGCGAGGCTGCGAATGGCCCCACCGCTGGTCGGTCAGGACTTTCAACATGTCGCCGAGCAGTTTTTCGTCGAACGTCTTGGTCCCTGCGCCCAGGTACGCCACGCCGTCGATCTCCGCCGTATGGCACACGAGACAGTTCACCGTCCAGCCGAGCGGCTGGTTCGGCGTCACATTCGGCGCCATCCCGTACGCTCTGACAATCTTGTTGTCGCGCCACGGCACCAGACCAATCCTGTCGCGGACGATGGTATCGACGTCGCCGACGACGGCCTGTGTGACCAGATTGCTGTCGAACAGCGACTGCGGGATCCAGGCGGACGTGCGATAGGTCTGATACATGAACCCGAACAAGGCACGCCGACGCTCCGCTTCAGGTCTCGGATCGGCGGGGTCCCACCGATACACGAGATGGGGGATGTCGGAATCGAACCTCGACGCGAGTGTTTCGCGGGACACGTGATGGACCCGCGTCGCGCCCGGCCGGGACATCACGACCGATGCCGACGCAGCAACCAACACGAGCGTTCCCACCAGCCGAATCGAACGCGTGTTTCTGGACATCATCGGTGAACCTCCGTCAGCAGCCGCGTCGCTTCTTCACGGACCCACTCCTGCGCCTCTCCGGCGAGGGCGGCGTGGAGCTCGTGCTCCGCCGCGGCGACCTCCTTCAACGCGACGAGCGCGGCGCCGTGGTAGTAGCGCCAGCGCGCCTCCTCGCCGAAGGCCCGCGGCCGTGGATCGGCGGCGAGCTGGACGAGTCCCTGCTCGATGGCGTCCCGGGCTTCGGTTGGTCGTCCGGCCCGCAGCGCCGTGCTCCCGGCTTCGAGCCACAACAACCGGTTGCGCGGATACTCGCGCTGGAGCCGGTCGATGACGCGCATCGCGTCGGCGTATCGTGCCTCGCGGTTGTACATGACGATGAGCGTGAAGAGCGCGCCCGTCTGCGCGTCGCTCGGGTAGGCCGCGGCTTCTTCGACCATGTGAAGCCCCAGGTCGTGGCCTCCGCCGAAGCCGGCGATGTGAGCCAGCAGGCGCCAGGGAACGGGCAGCGTGGACACCCCGTACCGGTACATGCCGACAACGAGACCGGCGTCCTTTCGGCGGGGGTCGATCTCCAACACGCGCGCGTGTTCGCCGTACGCGCGACGTGCCGCTCTGAATCCAGCCAGGACGCGGCCTTCCACGGTGGCGGTGTAGGAGGCCAGGCACGCCACGGCCGCACCGACCTGGTAATGCGCGTCGGCGTCGTTTGGATCATTCCGCAGCTGGCGCTCGCCGAGCGCCAGCGATTCTTGAAGGTAGTGGCGAAAGATCGCGTCGAGCTCCGGCGCCGGAGCCTTCCGCGGAACGTCTGGCCGCACCCGGCCGAGGTAATCGTCCACGGTCACCATGCCCTGCTGAAACAGCAGCTGCATCCATGTCGTGGCCGCGACGAGGCGCAACGCCTCCGGATCGGCCGGATCGGCGTCTATGGCCGCTTTGAACGCCGCAAACGCGTCCGCATAGTCGAGGTTGTACCCGTGCCGCAAGCCGCGGGCCCGAAGCGCCGCCGATTCGGCCGCCGGTCCCGGGCTGGCGGCCCCGATTCCAGCCGCCACCTTCTGTCGCGCGTCCGACGCGTCAGACATCATCCCCGCAACGATGATGGCAATCAGACCCAGGCGGAGATCCATGTCCACAAGAGAAGGGACTGGCGCCAAAGGTTACGACGCCTGGACTGCCGGGCCGCTTGACCGTTAAAGGACCCACGTAGTAAAACTTGCAAGCCTCGGTTGTTCCCGAGCCAACGCCGTTTTCCCGGTACATGGATAAACTCATCGAGCGCGAGCCCGCGGCTCGAAACCCTCTGGTCGCTGCGCCCGCCCTCGCTATTCAGTTTTTTTTGATCCCGCTGGCGGTCATTGGCGTGACGATCGCGCTCTATGCCGGCTTTCGGTCGCTGCTGACCGACGATCGGAGCCCGCAGGACTACGTCGCGGAGCTCCGCACCGGCGGCACGAACCGGCGCTGGCCCGCCGCGTACGAACTGTCACGGCGCATGGCCGACCCGAAGGTCCGCAGCGACAAGGCGCTGGCGCTGGCGCTGGTGAAAGCGTTCGAGGAATCGAAATACGACGACGACCCGCGCGTGCGCCGCTACCTGGCGCTCGCCATCGGCCGTCTGGACCCGCCGCTGCCGGCCGCGGCCGTTGCCGCGCTCACCACATCACTCGAGGATCCATACAGCGAGGTGCGGCTGAGCGCGATCTGGGCGCTCGGGTCGTCAAACGATCGGTCGGTCGTGCCGACGCTCCAACCCTTGTACGAGTCGAGCGATGCGGGTATCCGCAAGATGGTCGTCTACGCGCTCGGGGCGCTGCCCGGCGACGCCCAAGTCACGACGCTGCGGGCCGCGCTGCAGGATTCTGCGCCCGACGTGCGCTGGAATGCCGCCGTCGCGCTGGCGCGCCACGGCAGTCACGAAGGCGTGACGGTCCTCGGTCAGATGCTCGATCGGTCGTACGTCGAGCAGGCCGTCAAGCGCGCGTCCCGGCCGGACGAAGACGAGGATCCGATCGCCGACGTTATGATCAGTGGTCTGCGGGCGGTCGCGGTGTTGAAGGACGCCTCGCTCAAACCGTCAGTGGAGGCGCTGAGCCAGCAGGACCGCAGCCTGAAAGTTCGGCAGGCCGCGGTCGAGGCCCTCAGGGTCATCGGCTAGCGCGAGTAACGTGAGCGATAACGCCGAGAGATAGAGCAACGATGGCTGACGACACCAAACGCGAAGGTTCACCGCCGCCGGAAATTCCGAGCGCGCCGCCAACGGGCGCCAGTCCCGCGGCGACGCCGCACGTCAAGCCCGCGCCGCCGAAGCCTCCCGCCGGGCCGGTCCCGGATCTGGCGGGAAAAACGACCAACGTCGCCTCGCCTGGTGGCGCCGCGGCTGCTCGAGCGGTCACCGCCAGGCCCGCCGCGGCCGTCGCGACGGGCAGGGACCCGGACGACACCTCGCCGCTGTTGACTCGCCGCGCATGGATAGGCCTGTCGTGGGGCGCCTTTTCCGCAGCCTCGGCTGCCGCGCTCGCGGCGACCGGCCGGTTCATGTTCCCCAACGTGCTCAACGAGCCGCCGCAGCAGTTCAAGGCGGGCTTCCCGAACGAGTACGGGATCGGCGTCGACGAGCGGTGGAAGGACAAGTACGGGATTTGGCTCGTGCGGACGGTCGACGACATCGATCAGCACGCCGCCGGGTTCTACGCCATCATCAGCACCTGCACGCATCTGGGCTGCACGCCGAACTACCTGTCGGCGGAGAACAAGTTCAAGTGTCCGTGCCACGGCAGCGGCTTTCGGCTGACCGGCGTCAACTTCGAAGGTCCCGCGCCGCGGCCGCTCGAGCGCGCGCGCGTCGTGCTGTCCGACGATGGGCAGATTCTGGTGGACAAGAGCCGCCACTTCCAGCGTGAGCTGGGGCAGTGGATCGATCCCGAATCGTTTCTCAAGGGGTGAACCCCAGCTACCACTATGGCTGATACGAAAACCGTCGCACCGAAGGAAGGCGCGCCCGTCCGGTTCTGGAACTGGCTCACCGAAACACAGGCCTGGACCTCGATCTTCCGGCACGGCCGGCCGACCACCGACCGCAACCGCGTCCTGGTGATGCTGTCCAACGTCTTCCTGCATCTGCACCCGGTGCGGATCCGGAAGTCGGGGGTCAAGCTGCGCTACACGTGGTGCATGGGCGGCATGAGCTTCTTTTTGTTCCTGTCGCTGACGCTGACGGGCCTGCTCCTGATGTTCTATTATCGGCCGACCCTCGAGTACGCCTACACCGACATCGTCGGCCTGCGCGAGCACGTGCCGCTCGGCATCATGCGCGAGATGCACCGCTGGGGCGCCCACGCGATGGTGATCACGGTCTGGCTGCACATGTTCCGCGTGTTCATGACCGGCTCGTACAAGCCGCCGCGGGAATTCAACTGGTCGGTCGGCGTCATCATGCTCGTGCTGACGCTGCTCCTGTCGTTCACCGGCTATCTGCTGCCGTGGGATCAGCTGGCGATCTGGGCGATCACCGTCGGCACGAACATGGCCCGCGCGACACCTTTCCTCGGTCACGAAGGGCCGGGCGCCTCGCTCCTGCGGCTCGGCGACGTGCCGCTCATTCATGCGCAGGACGACGCGCGGTTCGCGTTGCTGGGCGGCACGTTCGTCGGGGAAGCGGCGCTGCTGCGGTTTTATGTGTTGCACTGCGTGGGCATCCCGCTGGGGATTGCGTTCCTGATGGCGGTGCACTTCTGGCGCGTGCGGAAAGACGGCGGCATTTCGGGACCACTCTAAGAACTTAGAACTTAGAACTTAGAACTTAGAACTCAGAACTCAAGAGGACTGAGATGGGGTTCATCAAAGGGATCTTCAACGCCGTCGCCGATCCGAAGAAGTTCTTCGTGCTCGCCGTGGCCGCGCTCGCCCTGCTGCTCTGGCAGCGCGAGCGGATCGTGTCGAACACATTCGCCTACATCGTGTTCGGATTTCTGGCGCTGTTCTTCGCGCTGGGATCGTTCGATCCGAACTTCCGTCTGGTCGTCACCAAGCCGGACAACGTGCCGATTGTCGGCCTCGTCTTCCTGCTCGTCTTCTTCGTGTGGTACTCGCTTCGCGAGGCGGTGCTGAACGACCGCCGGATCGCGGCGGGGCAGGGTCCCATCGAAAAGGCGGAAGCCGACCGCGTGTGGGTCTGGCCCGATCTCGTCTATACCGAGCTGATCTCGCTGATCGTCTGTTCGGTCATCCTGATCGTGTGGTCGATTTTCCTCAAGGCGCCGCTCGAGCAGCCCGCGAACCCGTCCAACACGCCGAACCCGTCGAAAGCCCCGTGGTATTTCCTCGGCCTGCAGGAAATGCTTGTGTACTTCGATCCGTGGCTCGCCGGTGTTGTCCTGCCGAGCCTCATTATCGTGGGCCTGATCTGCATTCCGTACATCGACAAGAATCCGAAGGGCAACGGCTATTTCACGTTCAACGAGCGGAAACCCGAGATCGCGCTCTTCCTGTTCGGGTTCGCGGTGCTGTGGGTCTCGCTGATCGTGCTCGGCACCTTCCTGCGCGGTCCCAACTGGAACTTCTTCGGGCCGTTCGAGTACTGGGACATCCACAAGCTCGAGGCGCTGACCAACGTCAACCTGTCGGAATACATCTGGGTGCGCGGGCTTCGGACCGGTCTGCCGACCTTCTGGCTGGTCCGCGAGATTTTCGGCGTGCTGTTCGTGCTGTTCTATGTGTTCGCGCTGCCGGTGCTGCTGGCGAAAACGTGGTTCAAGGGGTTTTACGAGAAGCTCGGCGGGCCGCGGTACTACGTCACCGCCTTCCTCTTTCTGATGATGATGTCGCTGCCCATCAAGATGCTGGCGCGGTGGATCTTCACCCTGAAGTACATCGTCGCGATCCCGGAATTCTTCTTCAACATTTGACCTATGGCTGAAAAGAAGGGCGTTGGGCACGCTTACAACATCGACTTCCTGAACGTCGTCTTCGCGGCGTCCAGCCTGTTCCTGTTCCTGTCGGTCGTCTGGATGGTGTGGGACGACTTCGATCGGGACTGGAAGAATACGCAGCGGCGCTTTTCAGAGCTGCAGTATCAGGTGACGCAGGCGCAATACCGCCAGGCGGCAGGCGCCGTCGACAAGACGAAGCTGGCGCGTCTGCAGGCCGAGCTCGACGCGGCCAGGAAAAACGTAGCGGCGAACCAGAAAAAGGTCGACGAGCTGCAGGCCAGGCTGGACGACGTGGACATCCGGCTGGACCGCGCCTCGCGAGACTACCAGTACGCCAAAGCGATTTACGACCACGATCGGTACGATTTCGAATCGTCGCGCGCCGCCAAAGAAGCGAACGCTGTCAAAAAGGGCGAGACGGTCGCCGAGGAAGAAAAGCGTCTGAGCGATCTGGATCTTCAGGTGCAGACCCTCACCGCGGAGCGTGCGGCGATTCAGAAGGATCAGGCGCAGTATACGGGCCGGGTCGCCAGTATCAGCAAGCAGATCGAGGACATGCACGCGGAAGAGACGCGCCTGAACAAGGTGCTCAACACCGTGAGGCCGAGCGCCGCGAAAGACTATTTCCTGAACGCGCCGCTGCTCGACTTCATGGCGCCGACGATCAAGATCCAGCAGATCATCCTGCCCAACATCGTCGACGACGTGAACTTCATCCGCGTGCCGAAGATGGATCGGTGCCAGACGTGCCACCTGGCGATCGACAAGGCCGGATTCGAGAAGTACCCGCAGCCGTTCACGACGCACCCGAACCTCGACGCGTACCTGGGCGGAAAATCGTCGCACCCGATCGACAAGATCGGCTGCACGGTCTGCCACGAGGGCATGGGGCAGTCCGTGAGTTTCCGCGACGCGGCGCACACGCCGACCGGTGAGAAGCAGCAGGAGGAGTGGGAGAAGAAATATCGCTGGGAGCAGCCGCACCTGTGGGACTACCCGATGCTGCCGATCAAGATGACGGAAGCTTCGTGCGCGAAGTGCCACCAACGGCAGGTCTATGTTCCCACTGCCGCCAACCTCGATATCGCCTACGCGACATTCGAGCGCGCCGGCTGCTACGCGTGCCACAGGACGCGCGGCTTTGAGGACGTGAAGAAGCCGGGGCCCATCCTGACGAAGATCGATTCGAAGCTGACGCCCGAGTGGGTGAAGACATGGATCCGCAATCCGCGGGCGGTCAAGCCGGCCACCTGGATGCCGCGCATCTGGTACAACTCGAACTCCAGCACGCCGCAGGACGCCGTCCGCAACGAAGTCGAGATCAACGCCGTGGTGACGTATCTGTTCGCGAACGCCGAGAAGCACGAGTTCGCGGTAAAGAACCCGCCGCGCGGCGACGCGAAGAGCGGCGAGCAGATCGTCAAGTCCATCGGGTGCCAGGGCTGCCACGTGGTGGGCGAGGGATCGCGCTCCGAGGCGGGGCCGCGGCGCACCTTCGGCCAGGCGCTCGAGAACATCGGCAACAAGACAACCTACGAGTGGGTGTTCAACTGGGTGCGCGATCCCAAGCACTTCAATCCGAATACCTACATGCCGAATCTGCGGCTGACCGATGCGCAGGCGGCGGACGTGGCGACCTACCTGATGACGCTGAAGCAGGCGGGCGGCGACCAGCCGAAGGCGACGTTCGGCGACCCGGACATCGACGGCGTGCTCCTCGACTACCTCAAGAACGTCCTGCCCTTCGAGGACGCGAAGGCGGAGCTTGCCAAGCTCGATTCACAGGGCAAACAGCTCGCGCTCGGGCAGCGGGTCATCAGCCGGCACGGCTGCTTCAGTTGCCACGAGATCAAGGGCTTCGAGAAGACGCAATCGATTGGCACCGATCTGTCGGAAGAAGGCAGCAAGCTGGTCACGCGCCTCGACTTTGCCTTCAATACCGACATTCCGCACACGTCGAAGATTGGGTGGTTCCGCACGAAGCTGCACGATCCGCGCACCTTCGACAAAGGACGGGTCCTGCAGCCGCTCGAAAAGCTGCGCATGCCGAACTTCGACTTGAGCGATGTCGAGATCGAGCGCCTCGTGACGGCGCTCATGAGCTTCCAACGCGAAATCCAGCCTTCGGCGGCTCTGGCGCCGCGCTCCGCGCGCATCGATTTTCTCGTCGGGGGCCGTACGCTCGTGCACCGCCGCAATTGCGTCGGCTGCCACATCATCGAGGGAGACGGCGGCGATTTCCTCAAGCTCGTCGCCGATCCGTCGCTCGGGCCGCCGATGCTGACCCCCGAGGGCGCGCGCGTACAGCCGGATTGGCTCTACGCGTTCCTCCGCGGTCCGATCACCATTCGCCCGTGGCTGAACGTCAAGATGCCGACCTTCGGCCTCGACGACTCGCAGCTGAACGGCGTCATCAATTACTTTGGCGCCATCTCGAAGACGGTCGGACCGTTCCAGTCGCACCAGATCGTGCCGGTCGCAAGCACCGAGGCGGTCGGCAAACAGTTGTTCGAGTTGCTCAAGTGCCAGCAGTGTCATGTGCTGGGCGTGATCCCCAAGGATCAGCCGACGGCGAATCTCGCGCCCGATCTCCGGATGGCGCCCGATCGGCTGCAGCCGGACTGGATTCTGGAGTGGCTGAAGAGCCCGTTGGCGATTCTGCCTGGCACGCGTATGCCCGCGTACTGGCCCGACCATCCGAAGTCGGCGTTCCCGCAGTTTGACGGCGACGCCGCGGTGCAGATTCGCGCGATTCGCGATCATCTGATGACGTTCAAGGGCGGGCCGTCGCCGCGGAAAAACGGCGGCGTGGTGACGGCGAACTGAGACCCTGGGTCGGGTAGGTAAGGTTGCCCGACCTACCTGACTTACCTGACCCACCTGACCTAGAATCGTTTCTCAATGCTCCGACCGTTCGGCGGCGTGCTTCCGCGCGTGCACGCCAGCGCCTTCATCGACGACAGCGCACAGGTGATCGGCGACGTCGAGATCGGCGAGGAGAGCAGTGTGTGGATGGCAGTCGTCATCCGCGGCGACGTGCACCGGATTCGCATCGGCCGCCGCTCGAACATCCAGGATGGTACCGTCGTGCACGTCATGAACCGGACCCATCCCACGACCATCGGCGATCATGTCACCGTCGGTCACGCGGCCATCCTCCACGGGTGTACGGTCGAGGATCAGTGCCTGATCGGCATGGGCGCGCTGCTGCTTAATGGCGCGCGCATCGGCACCGGCTCCATCGTCGCCGCCGGGACGCTCATCGTCGAGGACATGAACGTGCCGCCGCGCTCGCTCGTGATGGGGAGTCCGGGAAAAGTGAAGCGGTCCCTGACGGACGCCGAGGTGGCTGACATTCAGGCTCACGCTGACCGGTACGTCGGCTATCGGCTCGATTACATGGGCAAGTAGGAGCGAGGAATTCACCCGAGCGCGAGAGTCTACGCTCGAAGCGCGAGGTCTTTAGCGCGTGGGGGTGGGGCCCCACGCGCCATAAATAAGATGTCCACGAAACCGCCAGGAGGAACACGAGACTTTCTTCCTGAAGAGATCCGACGGCGCGAGTATGTGATCGGCGTCATCCGCGACGTCTACGAGCGCTACGGGTTCGAGCCGCTCGAGACGCCGGCGTTCGAGAACATCGAGACGCTGCTCGGCAAGTATGGTGAAGAGGGCAACAAGCTCATTTTTAAGATCATGCGTCGCGGCGAGCACGAAGAGCGGGGCGAAGCGGACCTTGCGCTGCGCTACGACCTGACCGTGCCCCTCGCTCGCGTCGTCGCCCAGCACCAGAACGAGCTGCCGCGGTTCTTCAAGCGCTACCAGATTCAGCCGGTGTGGCGCGCCGACCGGCCCGCGCGCGGACGATTTCGGGAGTTCTACCAGTGCGACATCGACGCGATCGGCACGACCTCGAATCTGGTCGAGGTCGAACTGCTGGCGGCCGTCAGCGAGGTGCTGGAGCGCCTCGGCTTCGAGGATTTCGATATCCGGATCAATCATCGCGAGCTCCTGACCGGATTGCTCAATGCCGCGGATGTTCCACCGTCGCTCCATGCGGATGCGCTCGTCGCGATCGACAAGCTGGACAAAATCGGTCTGGACGGAGTTCATGCGGAATTGGCCGGCCGCGGTGTCGCCCCCGCTGCGGCCACCGCAGCCCTTGAGCTCTTCAAGGCGGGATTCCCGTCGGCTATTCGAGCGCGTCTTCAGGGTGACGACCGCGGGACGTATGCCGTCGAGCAGCTCGGGACGATCGTCGACCTCGCGAGCCGAACATCTGCGGGTCGGCATCTTCGCGTCGATCCGAGCCTGGCGCGTGGCCTGTCATACTACACGGGCGCGATCATGGAGATTGCCGTTCCGGATCTGGCTGGCAGCCTCGGTGGCGGCGGCCGGTACGACAATCTGATCGGTATGTTCCTCGGCCGCGACATCCCTGCGTGCGGGTTTTCGCTCGGTCTTGAACGAATCATTGTCGTGATGACGGAGCGGAATATGTTTCCGCCCGAGGTCACGCGCGGCGCAGTGGACGTCATGGTGACGATCTGGAATCACGAGACACGCGCCCACTCGTTGGCGCTGGCCTCCGAGCTGCGGAAGGCGGGACTCCGCGTGGACGTATATCCTGAAGCCGACAAGCTCGGGAAGCAGTTCAAATACGCGTCGACCCGGAGCGTGCCGTTCGTCGCGGTGCTCGGCGACGATGAGCGCGGGCGGGGCGAGGTGGCGATCAAAGACCTGCGCTCGGGAGATCAGAAAAGTGTTCCCCGTGCAGAGGCGCCGGATTTTATCGCGCAGCGTTTGAACGCCGAACCCATAACCCCGAACTCCGAACTTTGAACTGTGAACTTCGAACTTTTGAATGACTGAACCTCTCGGCAACCTGACTCGCACCCACACGTGCGGCGTCCTGCGCGCGGACGATGTCGGCGCCGACGTGACGCTGCTCGGATGGGTCCACCGGGTCAGGGACCTGGGCGGCGTCACCTTCATCGACATTCGCGACCGCGCCGGCCTCTCGCAGGTTGTCGTCCGCGACAACGACGCGCTGATGACCGCCGCCAAGCGTCTCCGGTCCGAGTACGTGATCGGCGTGCAGGGCGTCGTGCAGCGCCGGTCCGACGACACGGTCAACGCGAAGATTGCCACCGGCGACGTCGAGGTCCTCGCGCGCGAGATCCACGTGCTGAACGAGGCGAAGACGCCTCCGTTCCAGATTGCCGAGGACTCGGCGGTGTCCGAGGAGGTGCGGCTGCGGTACCGCTACCTGGATCTCCGGCGTCCGCGGCTGCAGCACAACATCGGCCTGCGCCACCGCGTGACGATGGCGACCAGGAAATATTTTGACGCCAACGGCTTCTGGGAAATCGAGACGCCGATCCTGGCGAAATCGACTCCCGAAGGCGCGCGCGATTTCCTCGTGCCCAGCCGTCTCCATCCAGGCGAGTTCTACGCGCTGCCGCAGTCGCCGCAGATCTTCAAGCAGATCCTGATGGTGTCGGGGATGGACCGCTATTTCCAGATCGTCCGGTGCTTCCGCGACGAGGATCAGCGGGCGGATCGCCAGCTCGAGTTCACGCAGATTGACGTCGAAATCTCGTTTGCGCGTCCGGAGACGGTGTACGGCGTCATCGAGCCGCTGATGCAGACGATCTTCAAGGAGATCGGTCGGGACGTGACGCAGCCGTTCCGGCGCATGCCGTACTCGGAAGCGATCGCGAAGTATGGATCGGACAAGCCGGATCTGCGCTGCGACCTCGAGATCCATGATCTATCCGATGTGTTTAGAGATTCAGAGTTCCGCGTCTTCAAGCAGATCGTCGCTGACGGCGGAACCGTGCGGGGGTTTGCCGTCCCCGGCGGGAATCGGTACTCCCGCAGTCACCTCGATGTCCTCGTCGATCAGGCGAAGCAGATGGGGTTTACCGGGTTGATCTGGGTCCGTCCAGGCGAGCCGCCGCTCTGTTCGGTGAAGGCGCTCGGCGAGGCGATCCTGCGTCCCGCGCTCGATCGCGCCAAGGCGGGCAAGGACGACCTGTTGCTCATGGCTGCCGGACCGGCTGACAACACGTCGAAGCTGCTCGGTCAGCTGCGGCTGGCGATTGCGAAGAAAGACAATCTGCTGAATCCGGAGACGTTCGAGTTTCTGTGGGTCACCGAGTTTCCGCTGCTTGAATATCACGACGAGGACGGCCGGTGGTACTCGATGCACCATCCGTTCACGTCGCCCCTGGACGCTGACGTGGACAAGCTCGAAAGCGACCCTGGCGGAGTGCGCGCCAAAGCGTACGATCTGGTGCTGAACGGTTCCGAGATCGGTGGCGGCAGCGTGCGAATTCACGACGCGGCACTCCAGTCGCGGATCTTCTCGCGCCTTGGTATCAGCGACGAGGAAGCGAAGCTCCGGTTCGGTTTTTTTCTGGAGGCGCTGACCTACGGGACGCCGCCGCACGGCGGCATCGCGCTCGGCGTGGACCGCATCGTCGCCATCCTGGCGGGCGAGTCGTCCATACGAGAGGTGATTGCGTTCCCGAAGACCGCGAACGCCCTGGATTTGATGGCGGGGGCGCCCTCGCTCGTCGACGAGAAACAGCTGCGCGAGCTCCATTTGAAGATTCAGAAGTAGGGGTTCGCTCCTCGCGAACCGAGCGGCCGCTGGCGCTGCGAGGTTGGCACGGCGTTGGCGAGCAGTTGGGCGTGAGCCCGACACCAAAGCTTCTGGATCGTGTGCGCATCCCTCGACGCTGGGTGCTGCGGAGATCTCGGCGTTTCTGACGTGGCTCGCGGTGCGGCAGCATGTGAGTGCGTCGACGCAGAATCAGGCGATGAGTGCGATCTTGTTCCCCGTCTCGGTATCACGTTCACGAATCCGCGGGGGAGCGAACGGTCCATTATTACTATGCGTCGGACTGTCATCGGCACGACTCGAGACTCACGGCGTGATGGAGATCGAGTCGAAGAAGCCGATCGCCACCGATTCGATCTTCCGCCTGGAGTGGGTCGTTCGAAGTTACGTTGTGACCTTCACGTTTGTGACGTTCCGCTGGTTGGCGGAGCTCGGCATCTTGCAAAGTCTCGAGCGCGAAGCCGCCGCAACATTAGTCTGGCTCTCCTGGAGCATGCCCCTTCTTGCAACGGAGGTGATCCTTCAGGGACGGAAGGTGATTGCTCGCAGAGGCGCCGTCTAACAGCCGCTGCACCAGACGGCCGCGCGCATCGAGAGCGGCCGCTGGTGAGCGCCGGGCGTTGGGTTGCTGAATCAACGACGCCTGTCGTGAGAATAGGGGCCGGATTGGCGTCGAGGTAGGACACCATGAAGAGAAAAACCTTTGCGTTGCGTCGGTTTAGAGACCGCCAGGAAACGCATCAGCTACAGGAGAGGACACCATGGCAACGTTCATTAGCCTTCTGAACTTCACCGATCAAGGAATCCGGAACGTCAAGGACTCACCAGATCGCTTCGAGGCATTTCGCGCGTTGGCTGAAAATCTGGGAGTGACGGTCAAGAGTGCTTACTGGACAGTGGGGAAATACGACATCGTGGTGGTTGTGGAGGGACCCGATGAAGCCGTTACTTCCGCACTTCTGAAGATCGGCTCGCACGGCAATGTGCGCTCGCAAACATTGCGTGCCTTCTCTGCGGACGAGATGAAGCGAATCATCACCAAGATGCCCTGACGCATTTCAGGGCACACGAGTCCGACAGAGCGGTGAAGCAGCCGCATAACATGCCCGAACACCGTATCGTCGTACCGCGCTTTCAGCTACTCGGCGGGCTCGATTGATGGCCCCTTTACAACAGTCAACGGGCTATTTACCTTAACGACCAGGGCAGAAGGTCAGGTGGATTTTAGTGACTATCCCGCCTGCGGGACCGCGGTCGGAATCGGGTGGACTGCCACCAAGCCCTGAACTCGATGAATCGATCGACCGTGCTGAATTGCTGACGTGTCCGATCCAGGTATCGATGCCGCTCGCCGCGCTGGCTGACTCGGATTGGAGCGGACCGCCGGAGCTTTTGTGTGCGCGCCGCGGCTCGACCCGTGTCCGTTGGGCCGTGGGGACAACGCGGGTCACGGCGTAAGGCGGCCAGAGGTCGAGGGATTTGCCGCTGCGGCCGCAATGCGCTATGCTTGTGATGGTAAGTCGTTGTAAGAGAGCAAGATAAAAGGAGTTTCTGGCGCCCGCCATTCCCCGCCATTCCCCCGCCATTCAATGAAGCGCATCACCGTCCCCGAAGAGGGGATCGAAACGCTGTTTGGCTCCTATGACGAGAACCTCAAGCACCTCGAATCGTTCTTCAACGTCCGCATCCGCACGCAAGGCCACGAGCTGCTCGTCGAGGGTGATTCGCCCGGCCTCGAACGCGTCGACCGCGTCGTCGGCCAATTGGCGTCGCTGATGCGCGACGGCTACAAGCTGTCGAATGCGGATGTGAAAACCGCGTCCGAGCTGGTCGCGCAGGACGAATCGGTCGATCTCCGCGATTATTTTCTGAAGGGCAGCCTGACCACGGCGGGCAAACGCCGCGTCGCCCCGAAGACGGTCACGCAGCGCAAATACCTCGACGCGATCGAGCAGAACGACATCGTGTTCGGCATCGGACCGGCCGGGACGGGGAAGACCTATCTCGCGATGGCCCAGGCGGTGTCCTTTCTCGTCGCGAAGAAGGTGAGCCGCATCATCCTCGCGCGCCCGGCGGTCGAAGCGGGCGAGAAGCTCGGGTTTCTGCCGGGCGATCTCCAGGAGAAAGTCAACCCGTACCTTCGTCCTCTGTACGACGCGCTCTATGACATGCTCGACGCCGAGCGCGTGGCCCGGTACATTGAACGCGGAACGATCGAGATCGCGCCGATTGCGTTCATGCGGGGCCGGACGCTCAACGATTCGTTCGTGATCCTCGACGAAGCGCAGAACACGACGACGGAGCAGATGAAGATGTTCCTGACGCGCATCGGGTTCGGCGCGAAAGCCGTCATCACGGGCGACATCACGCAGATCGATCTGCCGACCGGACGGACGTCGGGTCTGATCGAAGCCATGAAGGTGGTCGGCGGCATCGAGGGCATCTCCTTCGTGCTCTTCGACGAACGGGACGTCGTCCGCCACAAGCTCGTGCAGCAGATTGTCAAGGCGTACGAGGCGTTCTCGCTCGGAAACGGCGCCGGCCGGCCGTCCGCCCATCCGGCGGGCTCAGGGTCGACGCTGAGCAAAGTCGAACCGCCGGCCGGATCGGGACGTGAGCCGGCCGAACCACGCCCTTCGACAAGCTCAAGGCGGGGTGAGCCTGTCGAACCCCGTTCGTCCTGACGCATGGATCCTGCAGGGCAACGCCGTGAGCGTGTCCGGCCGCTGGGCCGCAAGGCGCTTCGTGTCGTCATCGGCGACGCCCGGGGACGCGCCGTGGCTGCGCCCGGACTCGCGCGCTGGCTGGCCCGTGTCGCGCCCGGCGGCATTGGCGGAATCGTGAGCATTGCGATGGTCAGCGACGCGAGGATCCGCGAGCTCAATCGGCGCTACCGCGGCGTCGACGCTCCGACCGACGTGCTCTCGTTCCCGACTGGTCCCAGCCTCCAGCCCCCAGCCTCCCGTCGCCTGTTGGGAGACATCGTCATCGCGCGAGGCGCTGCTCGGCGGCAGGCCCGCACGGCCGGTCATTCGGAGCTGACCGAGCTTCGCGTGCTGGCGCTCCACGGCCTTCTCCATCTGGCCGGCTACGATCACGAACGCGATCACGGGCGCATGCGCCGGCTCGAGCAGCGATTGCGCCGCAAGGGCGGTCTGCGCGAAGGCCTGCTCGAGCGGGCAAGCCCGAGGCCGAGAGTCTACGCTCGAGGCCGGGGGAGCGCGAAGTTCGGCCAGCGCGCGGGGGTGGGGCCCCGCGCGACTAAGAAATGATTCCGCTCTCCATCTTCCTGCTGGCGTGCGCCGCCGTGTACCTCGGCGCGATCGAGGCCGCGTTCAGCGCGCTCATGCGGCTGTCGCTCCGGCTCATCGCCGAGCGAAGCGATCGCCCCGGCGCGCTCGGCGCGTATCTGGACGATCCGCTGCTCCTCTTCGTGCCCGTGCGCTTTCTGCTCGGCCTCGTCACCGCCACGGCCACGGCGCTGCTGGCGCGGGCGTTCGGGATTGAAGGCGCGCACACGGTCACGATCGTCGTGCTCAGCGTGGCGGCGTTCGTGATCATCTGCGAGCTGGTGTTGCCGATCGCGATCGTCGTCCGCGATCCCGAGCACGTCCTCGAGCTGCTGCTGCCCTCGTTTGCGCCGGTCGCGAACGCGTTCGGACCGATCGCCCGGTTCGTCGCCCGGAGGGTGGCCGCGAGAAAGCGGGAGCAGGGCCCGCCGTCGACGCCGGACGAAGTGGCGCAGGACGCCAACGAGGCCGCCAAGGCGTACATCGAAGGGGCCGAGCAGGAGGGCCTCATCGAGGGCGAGGAGCGGCGTCTGCTGCAGAGCATCGTCGACTTCGGCGACACCCTGGTCCGCGAGGTCATGACGCCGCGGCCCGATATCGTGGCGATCGCCGAGACGGCGACCATCGGCAACCTCCGGGCGCTCTTTCGAGAGCAGGAGTACTCGCGCTTTCCGGTCTACAAAGAGAGCCTCGACAACATCGCCGGCTTCGTCTTCATCAAAGACCTGGTCCTGCTGGACTCCGGCGACGACGGCCGGTCGCTTGCGGCCTTCGTGCGTCCGGCGGTCGTCGTGCCGGAGACCAAGCGCGTGCCGGAGCTGTTGAAGCAGTTTCAGCGCCAGCAGACGCAGTGCGCCATTGTGGTCGACGAGTACGGCGGCACGGCCGGTCTCGTGACGATCGAGGATCTGCTCGAGGAGATCGTCGGCGAGATCCGCGACGAGTACGACGTCGAGTCGGAGCGGATCGTCGACGAAGGCAACGGGCGGTTCGTGTTCAGTGGAAAAGTCGACATCGACGAGGTGGTGCAGCGCTTGAATGTCCAGATCGACCGGGCCGGATTCGAAACTGTCGGCGGCTATCTGATGTCCCACCTGGGGCGCGTGCCGACCGTGGGCGAGCGGTTCGACGTTGACGGGCTGTCGGTCGAGGTGCTCGACGCCGAGCGGCGCCGCGTCAACAAGGTGAGAATCGCACGGACCGAGGATGGCGACGAAGTCTCAAGTCTGAGGTCTCAAGCCTGATGAGCCTTCAGACTCGAGACTCGAGACTTCGAAGACCTTCATGAAATCCGGCTCGGTCTCCCTCATCGGCCGTCCCAATGCCGGCAAGTCGACGCTTCTCAATCGACTCGTCGGGACGAAGCTCGCCATCGTGTCGGACAAGCCGCAGACGACGCGGACGCGGATTCTTGGCGTGCGCAATTACCCGGACGCGCAGGTCGTGTTTCTCGATACGCCGGGCATCCACCGTCCCTTGCACCGGATGAACGTGCGGATGGTCAACACGGCCGTCGACACGATTCGTGATGTGGACGTGCTCGGATTGGTCGTAGACGCGAGCGAGCGCCACGGCAAAGGCGACGACTTCATGCTCGATCTTGTGAAGAACGTCACCGCGCCGGTCTTCCTGATCCTCAACAAGATCGATCTGATCAGGAAGTCGCGGCTGCTGCCGATCATGGACGAGTACTCGAAGCTGGCCCGGTTCGCGGAGATCGTGCCGATCTCGGCGGCGACCGGCGACAACGTGGACCGGCTGGAGCGGGCGATCATCGATCGACTGCCGGAGGGCGAGCGGCTCTATCCGGACGACTACCTCACCGATCAGCCCGAGCGCTTCTTTGCGGCCGAGATCGTCCGGGAGAAGCTGCTGCAGTTCACCCACGCCGAGATCCCGTTTTCGAGCGCCGTCATCATCGATCGGTTCGAAGAAGCTTCCGAGGACGCCGACCAGAAGCCATCGATCATGCGGCTGTATTGCACGATCGTGGTCGACCGTGAATCGCAGAAGCCGATTGTGATCGGCAAGGGCGGCGACATGATCAAGCGGATCGGCACAGCGGCCCGCGAAGAGCTCGAACGGTTTTTCGGAGTGCGCATATTTCTCGACCTCCACGTCCGCGTGAAATCCGAATGGCGCGAGGACGAGCGGATCCTGGGCGAGATCGGCCTGAACAGACGCGAGTGATCGCCGGGCCTGATAAGGCCCGGCCTACGTACGTAGGGCGGACCCTATTGGGTCCGCCGTGTGATAACTTGAAGCGCTTGCCCTCCGCATGCCGCTGTACACCACCGACGCGTTGATCCTGCGCTGTTACAAGCTCGGTGAGTCCGATCGCATCGTCGTATTCCTGACGCGCGACCGCGGCAAGAAGCGCGGGGTGGCCAGGAACGCGCGGCAGAGCCGCCGGCGTTTCGGCGGCGCGCTGGAACCGCTCACGTGCGGCCGCATCGCGTACCTCGAGCGCGAGCGGCGGGATCTGGTCCGGGTCGATTACGTCGAGCAGACCAGGTCCCCGATGTCTGCCGTCGACGGCGACGCGCTCGGCTACGTCGGCTATTTCGCCGAACTGATCGACGAATGGGCCCAGGAGGCCGACCCGAACGAGCCGCTGTTCCGACTGGGCACGTCGATGGTCGAGGCCATGGCCGAGGGCGTGCCCATCGAGCGGCTGGCGCGGTATTTCGAGTACTGGCTGCTGCGGCTGCAGGGCGTGTACGAGCTGGACGACCGGATCTCGGCGGACGCGAGAGCGTTTCTCCTGGCCGCGCGCACGTGCAGTCCCTTCGCGCTCGGACAGTTGAGTGTGTCGAGCGACGCCTTGCGCGAGATCGAGGCGGCGCACCGGACGCTGATCGCCATGCATCTGGAAAAGGATCTCAAATCGGCGCGCGTGCTGAGAGAAATGAGGCGATGACGTTCCAAGGTCTGATCCTGAAGCTGTCCGAGTTCTGGGTCTCGCGCGGGTGCACGCTGCAGCAACCGCTCGACCTCGAGGTCGGCGCCGGCACCATGCATCCGGAAACGTTCCTGCGCGTGCTGGGACCGGCCCATTGGAGCGTCGCGTACGTGCAGCCGGCGCGGCGCCCGGCCGATGCGCGATTCGGCGAGAACCCGAATCGGCTGTTCAAGCACCATCAGTTTCAAGTCGTGCTGAAGCCGGCTCCCGACGAAGTGCAGCAGATCTATCTCGACAGCCTCGAGGCCTGCGGTATCAACCCGCGGCAGCACGACATCCGCTTCGAGGAGGACAACTGGGAGTCGCCGACGCTCGGTGCGTGGGGCATCGGCTGGCAGGTCATGTTCGATGGGATGGAGATCTCCCAGTTCACCTATTTCCAGCAGGCCGGCGGCCTCGAGCTCGCGCCGATTGCCGCTGAACTGACCTACGGGCTCGAGCGCATTGCGATGGTGCTGCAGCGGGTCGACAACGTGTTCGACCTGGAGTGGGGCGCCGGGGTCTCGTACCGCGACATCCGCTTCCGCGAGGAGGTCGAGCAGTCGAAGTACGTGTTCGGCCAAGTCGACCTGCCGCCGGGCGAGTTCGCGGCGTTCCATCGCGACATGTTCGAGCGCAACTATCACTTCACCGAAGCGCTGCTGAAGTCCGGGCTGGTCTGGCCCGCGCTCGAGCACTGCCTCAAGTGTTCCCATCTGTTCAACATCCTCGATGCGAGCAACAGCATCGGCGTAACCGAACGAACCGCTTACATCTTGCGCGTGCGACAGCTTGCCGTCGGCATCGCGAGCGCTTACGTCCAGGAGACGCAGCCGGAAGCGATGGCCTGACGTGGACCGCGAACTGCTCCTCGAGATCGGCTGCGAAGAGCTGCCCGCCGGATGGCTCCCGGCGCTGACGAACCAGATCGGCGAAATTGTCGCGGCCCAGTTGCGCGACCACCGACTGCCGGCGGAGTCGCCCGTGGATACCTTCAGCACGCCGCGCCGCCTCGCCGTCCGCGTGGGCCGCGTGCCCGAGCGGCAGACCGACCTCGAGGAGCTGGTCAACGGACCTCCGGTCTCCGCGAGCTTCAAGGCGGACGGCACCCCCACGCCAGCCGCGAGCGGGTTTGCCGCGAAGCAGGGAGTCGAGGTCTCCGCGCTCGAGCGCGTCACCACGCCGAAGGGCGAATACCTGGCATGTCGCCGCAAGCAACGCGGCAAAACCACGGTCGATGTGCTGCCCGACATACTTCGCGGCACGCTCCGTGGACTGTCGTTCCCCAAGCTGATGCGCTGGGACGCCACGCTCGACGACGGGGGCGGCGACCTGCTCTTCGGCCGGCCCATCCGCTGGATTCTGTTCTTGTACGGCGGCCGCGTTGTGCCATTTACGATCAGCCGGACGTCCGCGGCGCAGACCGGTCAGGTCCAGGATGTCAATTCGGGAGCGCTGACGTACGGTCACCGGTTCCTGACGACCAGCGGGCGCTCCGGACGCGCGATCAAGGTGCGGACGTTCGACGAGTATCGGGCGAGGCTGCTCGAGAACTTCGTCATCCTCGAGCGCGGCGAGCGGCACAACAAGATCGCGCGCGAGCTCGACGCCAAGGCGCTCCGCCTCAAAGGCCGTGTCAGCCGCGCGGTACACAGCGATGCCGTCCTGCTCGAGGAAGTGCCCGATTTGGTCGAGTATCCGTCCGTCATCGCGGGAACCTTTGCGTCCGAATTCACCGATGTGCTGCCCGACGAAGTGCTGACGACCACGCTCATCCATCACCAGCACTACTTCCCGGTCGAAGGCGAGGACGGGAAGCTGAAGCCGGCGTTCCTCGCCGTGATCAATACCGAGCCGGACAACGAACGCACCATCGCCCGCAACGCCGAGCGGGTCGTCACCGCGCGCCTGCGCGACGCGATGTTCTTCTGGGAAGCCGATCGGCGGTCGACGCTCGAGTCCAGAATCGAGCGGCTGTCCACGCTGCTGTTTCATAAGAAGCTTGGGACGTACAAGGAGAAAGCCGAACGAATCGAGCGGCTCGCTGAGTGGATCGCCCGGGAGGCGTTCGGCGCCTCAGCCGACGTGGCGGCGCAGGCGGCCAAAGCCGCGAGGCTGGCGAAGGCCGATCTCACGACCGACATGGTCCGCGAACTGACCGAGCTGCAGGGAACCATGGGTGGGATTTACGCCCGCGAAGAAGGACTGCCGGAAGCAGTCTGGAAGGCGATCTACTTCCACTATCTTCCGATTGGCGTCGAGCCCGCTGCTCCTCCCACGCGCGCGCAGCTTGGAACGGCCGCAGTCGCCTGGGCCGCCGTCTCGCTCGCCGACAAGATCGACACCATCGTCGGTCTGTTTGCGGCGGGGGAGAAGCCCACCGGATCGCGGGATCCGTACGGCTTGCGGAGAGCTGCACAAGGCGTGGTCAAGATTCTTGCGGACTTCTCAACCCTGTCGTCCGCCAAGATGCCGGCGGGCCTCCCTGAAATGATCGAGCAGGCTCGTGCGGGCTATGGCCCGACTGGAGTCTCGGCAGATTCGTGGCAGCGCGCGCTCGCGGAATTTCTCGTCGAGCGTGAAATGCATGTGTTCGAACGTCGTGGATTTCGTGCCGATGAAATCCGAGCGGTTGTGCCGAGCTGGTGGAAGCGGCCCCACAATGCACTGCGCCGGATCGAAGCGCTTGCGCAGGCCCGGACGTCGCCTGAGTTCGAATCGCTCGCGATGCTGTTCAAGCGCGTGAAAAACATCACGAAGGATTTCGATGGCGCGCTGACCGAGGACGCCCAGTCCAGGCTCGTCGAGCCCGCAGAAATGGCCCTGCTGAAAGAGCTCCTGGCCCGGTCGCCATCGATTACAGCCGCGGTGACGCACGAACGGTTCGGGGATGCCATCCGTGAACTGGGGACGCTTCGAGGATCCGTCGACCGATTTTTCGTCGACGTCCTCGTGATGGCTGACGATCAGGAAATACGGAGCGCCCGGTTGGCTCTGTTGGCCGCGCTTCGACGGACAATTTTGAACATTGCGGATATCTCAGAGATAGCGCCAGAGTCCGGGCAGCCCGGCTAGAGGAGCCGGAACGCCACGTACGAGGGAGTCATTTACTAATGTCAAAGCGATCCACAGCGAAGAAAGCCGTTAAGACGTCCGGCAAGACGAAGAAGTATGTCTACTTCTTCGGCAACGGCAAGGCCGACGGCAACCGCAACATGAAGGATCTGCTCGGCGGCAAAGGCTCCGGGCTGGCCGAGATGACCAACGCCGGCCTGCCCGTGCCGCCCGGCTTCACGATCTCCACGGAAGTCTGCAACATCTATTACCAGCAGAAGGCGAAGATTCCCGCCGGCATCGATCGGGAGATCGCCGACAACGTGAAAAAGCTCGAGAGGGCCGCCGGCGTCATGCTGGGCTCGAACGAGAACCCGCTGCTCGTGTCGGTCCGCTCCGGCGCGAAGTTCTCGATGCCCGGCATGATGGACACGATCCTCAACCTCGGGTTGAACGACGATGCCGTCGAAGGCTTGAAGGGGCAGACCCAGAACGGCCGCTTCGCGTTCGACAGTTACCGCCGCTTCATCCAGATGTTCGGGAATGTCGTGCTCGAGATCCCGAAAGACGTCTTCGAGCACGAGTTCGAGGCCGTCAAGAGCACGCGCCACACGAAGCTGGACACCGATCTCGACGAGCAGGCGCTGCGCGAAGTCGTCGAGCGGTACCAGCAAGTCGTGCAGCGGCGCACCGGGCGATCGTTTCCACAGGATCCGCGCCAGCAGCTGAAGATGTCGCGCGATGCCGTCTTCCGGTCGTGGATGAATCCGCGCGCGCAGGAATACCGCCGCATCTACGACATCCCCGATCACATCGGCACCGCGGTGAACGTGCAGATGATGGTCTTCGGCAACACCGGCGATCGGTCGGCGACCGGCGTCGGCTTCACCAGGAGCCCTGCGACCGGCAAGAAGGAGTTCTACGGCGAGTTTCTCGTCAACGCGCAGGGCGAGGACGTGGTCTCCGGCGTCCGCACGCCGCAGCCGATTCGGGAGCTCGAGCAGGTGCTGCCGAAGGCCTACAAGCAGTTGCGGGAGATCACGACCAGACTGGAGAAGCACTACAAGGATGTCCAGGATTTCGAATTCACCATCCAGGACGAGCGGCTGTTCATGCTGCAGACGCGGAGCGGCAAGCGGACAGGATACGCCGCCGTCGTCATCGCGACAGACATGGCGGACGAGAAATTGGTCACGCCGAAAGAGGCCATCCTGCTCGTCGATCCCGAAGCGCTCAATCAGCTCCTCGCGCCGGGATTCGATCCCGACGAGTGGGAGAAGATTCCGACGGCGACCACGGGGCTCCCTGCCTCGCCGGGCGCGGCGAGCGGACAGGTCGTGTTCTCGGCGGATTCCGCGGTTGAATGGACGCAGAAGGGCAGGCAGGTGATTCTCGTGCGCCGCGAGACGGTTCCAGACGATATCCACGGCATGTTCGTCGCCCAGGGGATTCTCACCGCGACCGGGGGGATGACGTCGCACGCCGCTGTCGTCGGGCGTCAGATGGGCAAGCCGTCGGTGGTTGGTGCGGGCGCGCTCGAAATCAGTGAGAGCGCGAAGCAGTTTCGCGTCGGCGGCCGGACCGTCAAGGAGGGCGAGTTCATCTCGTTCGACGGCCTCACGGGTGAAGTGAAAATCGCGCAGGTCGCATCGAAGCCAAGTGAGATTCTGCAGGTCGTCGCCGGTACGCTGCCCGCGAAGAAGTCGGATATTTATCAGCGGTTCGAGAAGCTGCTGACGTGGTCGGACAAGTTCCGCCGGATGGGCATTCGCGCCAACGCCGACCTGCCGGACCAGGCGGAGATCGCGTACGCGTTCGGCGCGCGGGGCATCGGGTTGTGCCGGACCGAGCATATGTTCTTCGGAGAAGGCCGCATCGCGATCGTCCAGCGCATGATCCTCGCCGACAACGAGGCCGACCGCCGCAAAGCGCTCGACGAGCTCCTGCCGCTCCAGCGCGACGACTTTTACGGCGTCTTCAAGGCGATGAAAGGCTGTCCGGTCACCATCCGCACCATCGATCCCCCATTGCATGAATTTCTGCCCAAGCGCGAAGATCTGATGGTCGACATCGCGCGCCTCGAGACGGCCGGCAAGAGCGGCGACGAGCTCGATCGGAAGCGTGCCCTTCTGCATCGGGTCGAGCAGCTCCACGAGTTCAATCCCATGCTCGGACATCGCGGCGTCCGTCTCGGCATCACGTATCCGGAAATTACCGAGATGCAGACGCGCGCGATCATCGAGGCGGCGTGCCGGCTCGGTAAGGAAGGGGTCAAGGTCATTCCCGAGATCATGATTCCGCTGGTCGGTGACGTGAAGGAGCTCCGCGATCAGAAGGCAATCGTCAACCGCGTGGCCGGGGAAACGATGAAAGCGCAGGGCATCAAAATCAAGTACCTCGTCGGGACGATGATCGAGGTGCCGCGCGGCGCGTTGACCGCCGACCGGATCGCCGCCGAGGCCGAGTTCTTCTCTTTCGGGACCAACGATCTGACCCAGCTCACCTTCGGCTTCTCGCGAGACGATGCCGGGAAGTTCCTGAAGATCTATCAGGACAAGAAGATCCTCGAGAAGGACCCGTTTGCGTCGATCGATACCGAAGGCGTGGGCGATCTGGTCCGCACGGGCGTCACGCTCGGCCGAAAGACGCGGCCCGGACTGAAGATCGGCGTCTGCGGCGAGCACGGCGGCGATTCCGCGTCGATCCACTTTTTCGAGACTGTCGGCCTCGACTACGTCAGCGCCTCGCCGTACCGGATTCCGGTGGCCAGGCTCGCCGCCGCGCAGGCGGCGTTGTCGGTCAAGGTTGGCGATTGATCGCGAAACCCTGACGTGTCCAGAATCACCAGGCTTTCGCCGGAGCTTGCCAATCAGATAGCCGCCGGCGAGGTCGTCGAGAGGCCCGCCTCGGTCGTCAAGGAGCTCGTCGAGAACGCGATCGACGCCGGCGCCCGCCGGGTCGCCATTCACATCGAGCTCGGCGGCAAGAAACAGATCCGTGTCGAAGACGACGGTGAAGGCATGGACCCCGAGGATGCGCGGCTGGCCATCGAGCGGCATGCGACGAGCAAGATCCGGCGCGCCGACGATCTGGCCGACATCACCACGCTTGGGTTTCGTGGCGAGGCGCTGCCCTCGATCGCATCGGTCTCGCACTTCCTGCTGCGATCGCGCGGCCAGGCGCACGACAGCGGGACCCAAATCCGGGTCAACGGCGGCGCCGTCGCGTCGGTCGTCGAGGTCGGTGCCGCCAAGGGGACTCTCGTCCAGGTCGACGATCTGTTCTACAACCTTCCCGCGCGGCGAAAATTCCTCAAGTCTGACAGCGCGGAATCGGCGCAGGTCTCCCGGATCGTCACGCAGCTGTCGCTGGCATATCCGGAGGTCGGCTTCACGCTCACAAGCGGCGGCCGCACCGTGATCGAATGTCCTCCCGCGGCGTCGTTGCGCGATCGGTTGTATCAGGTGTACGGCGAGCGGGGCGATCTCGTCGAGGTGGGGAAGGAAGCCGGCGGGCTGCGCGTGACTGGCTACATCGCGGCGCTGGCGGAACAGGGCCCCACGCGCGGTCCCCAGCACGTCTTCATCAACCGCCGCATCGTGAAAGACCGGACCATCGCGCACGCGATCATCGACTCCTACAGCGTCGCGTCGATCAAGGAACGAAGCCCGGAGGTGCATCTGTTCATCACGATGCCGCCGGGCGCGGTCGACGTCAACGTGCACCCCACGAAAGCGGAAGTGCGCTTCCGCGATCAGTCGATCGTCCACGAGGTCGTGCGTCGGGCGCTGATGGACGCGCTCGGGCAAGGCGGCGTGCCCCAACTGCATCTGCGTCCTGAAGCCGAGGTACGAGACGGGGTGACGCTGTCTATTCCGGGCATGCTGAGCAGCGGGACGTATCCCAATCGCTGGGTGCCTGGCGCCGCGACTTCTGCGCTGCCATCTCCAGACGACTCGTACGTTGTGTCCGGCTTTAGCCGGACCGTTTCTGAGATCCGTCCGATGATCCCGCTCGGCCAGTTTCGCGACACCTTCATCATCGCCATCGACGACGAGGGCGTGGCGATCATCGATCAGCACGTCGCGCACGAACGGGTCCTTTTCGAGCGGGTCATGGAGCGGCTCTCCAGCGGACCTCTCGAGTCGCAGCGCCTCCTCGTGCCGATCGTCATCGAAGTGGCGCCTTCCGCGCACCAGGCGCTCGTCGGCCGTACGTCCGAGCTCGAGCGCCTGGGATTCGAGATCGACGGCTTCGGCGCGGGCACCATCAAAGTGTCGGCCGTGCCGTCGTTGCTGAAGACGGAGGACAGCTCGAAGGCGCTGCTGGCGCTGGCAGAAGACCTCGAAGGCCTCGACAGAGGCGCACAGGTGCAGGATGCCTTACGGCGGATAGCGGCGACGACGGCGTGTCACGCTGCCGTCAAGGCGAACTATCCGCTCACGTACGAAAAGATGACGCACATTCTCGACGAGCTCAGGGCGACCGCGTACTCCACCGTGTGCCCGCACGGCCGGCCGGTGATGCTGCGGTTGACCCGACGCGAGATCGAGAAGAACTTCGATCGGATCTAGTGTCGCAACTCGTCTACTATCTCGGCCGGTTCGGACAGCTCGTCGGTATGTGGATTCTGCTCGAAGACATCGTGACGGCGGGTCCGCTCGGACCAAATCCCCGTTTGTTTGCTGTTGGGGTCGCCGTGTTCCTGGCCGGGTGGGGTTTGACGCGCGTCATCCGACGGTCGTGAGCGCGACAATTGGCACTATGGACGTCGCTTCTTCTTGATGGCCTCCCAGCCGTCGAGCCGCCGTTTGATCTCTTTCTCGAACCCCCGTTCCGTCGGCTCGTAGTATTTCCGTCCCTCGAGGGCCGTCGGCAGGCACGACATGTCGGCGACCCCGTCCGCTTCGTCGTGCGCGTACTGGTATCCCTTTCCGTACGCGAGATCCTTCATGAGCGTGGTCGGCGCGTTGCGAAGGTGCAGCGGCACGGGCTGCGCCAGGTCGTTGTGCGCGTCCCCCGCCGCGCGGTTGTAGGCCGCATAGACGGCATTGCTCTTTGGCGCCGTCGCCAGGTAGATCGCGGCCTGCGCGAGCGCGGTGTTTCCCTCGGGCATGCCGATGAAGTGGACGGCGTCCTTGGCTGCGACGGCGATCGTCAGCGCCTGCGGATCCGCGTTGCCGATGTCCTCGGAAGCAAAGCGCACGAGCCGCCGCGCGATGTAGAGCGGATCCTCGCCGGCTTCGACCATCCGGGCGAGCCAGTAGACGGCCGCGTCGGGATCGCTGTTTCGCATCGACTTGTGGAGCGCAGAGATCACGTTGTAGTGCTCTTCGCCCGACTTGTCGTACAGGAGCGCGCGCCGCTGGACCGTCTGCTCGACGCGGGTGGCGTCAACCCGGCGTTGTCCGTCCACCAGTGGCGCAGCAGCGACGCCGAGCTCCAGCAGGTTCAACGCGACCCGCGCGTCGCCGTTCGCGTACCGGGCGATGGCGCCGAGCGCGTCCGGCTCGACGTCGGGAGACTGGGACGCGAGGCCGCGCGCCGGATCAGTCACCGCGCGCTCGAGGATCGCCCTCACCTCGTCGGTGGTGAGCCCGCGGAGCACGAAGACTTTCGAGCGCGACAGGAGCGCCGCGTTGACCTCGAACGACGGATTCTCCGTCGTCGCGCCCACGAGCACGATGTCGCCGGCTTCGACGCGTGGCAGGAACGCGTCCTGCTGCGCCTTGTTGAACCGGTGAATCTCGTCGATGAAGACGATCGTCCGTCGGCCGGTGGATCGGCGGAGTCGCTCGGCCTCCGCCATGACGTCGCGGATTTCCTTGATGCCCGCGAGGGCGGCGCTGAACGACACGAACCGCGCCTTCGTCGTTTCCGCGATGATTCGCGCGAGCGTCGTCTTGCCGGTTCCCGGCGGTCCCCACAGGATGATGGACTGCAGAAGATCGCGCTCGATCGCTTCACGGAGCGGTGCGCCCCGTGCCAGCAGTTCTTCCTGCCCGACGAACTCGTCGAACGTGCGCGGCCGCATCCTCTCGGCGAGCGGAGCGGTGGCACTGGCAGCGATTGTCGGAGCGTCGGGAAAGAGAGAATCCATCTGGGGTTCAGAGTTCTAAGTTCTACCTTCCCGAAGGGCTCGTTGCCGACGCGCCTCGTACACCAGCAGCGCCGCCGTGACCGCGGCGTTGAGCGATTCGACCGGGGCCTCCATCGGGATCGTCACCCGCACATCGGCGATCTCGACAAGATTCTCGGCGAGTCCGGCGCCTTCGCCCCCCACCAGGACGGCGAGGGGACCACGAAGGTCCGCCTCGACGTGTGAGCGTCCACTCCGCGGCACCGTCGCCACCAGTTGACAGCCCCGTCGGCGCGCCTCATTCGCGGCGTGCTCAGCGCTCGGATCGACGCCGACCGGCAACCGCAGCGCGCTCCCCATCGATCCCCTGAGCGCCTTCCAGCCAAACGGGTTGGCAGTGCCTCCCGCCGCGATGACGCCGGTCGCGCCACCGGCCTCGGCCACGCGGACGATGGCCCCGAAATTCCCCGGGTCCTGCACGTCAACGGCCAGCACCACTAACGCCAACCCTCCGTAGATCCGCCCGAGGTCGTCGCCCGGCCGCTCCCCGATGGCGACAATCCGGCTCGATGAGCGCACAGGGCTGATGGCATCCATCACCGGCGCGCTGGCCGCGACGATGTCAAGGCCTCGTCTGGCGGCCCTGTCGACGATCGGCCGAATGTACGGGTGCTCGAGGGCTTCCGACGAGACGACGACGTGCTGGAGACGGATATTGGCTGCCAGCGCTTCGGATACCAGATGCGCCCCGTCGAGCAGCATCAGGCCTGACGCATCCCCGCGCGCCACCTCGCGACAGCGGGCCACGATCGGGTTCTGACGGCTGGTGATTTTCTGCATCTGTCCGCTACGCCCCGCGCCTGAAACTGGTAGGGCGGACCCTATTAGGTCCGCCGAACTTCCGAAGGATAACACTGTGGTACGATCGGATTGGTTCCTCACGAGCGCCGCCGGGTCATGTCGGAAACAATGAAAGATCGTTTAATCAAGAAGTTCGGGGACGAGATTGCGGCGCTGGACCGCGAGCTCAAGCTCGAGCTGCCGAAGGAAATCAAGCGCGCCCGCGAGCTCGGCGATTTGCGCGAGAACGCGGAGTACTCTGCGGCGAAGGAGCGCCAGCGGCTGGTCGAAGCCCGCATCAGCATGCTGCAGAAGCGCGTCGCCGAGGTCGCGCTCGTTAACGTCGATCGCATTCCGAAGGACCGCGCCGGGTTCGGATCGCAAGTGCACGTCGTCGAAAGCAACGGCGAGTCCCTGATCTTTACGCTCGTGATGCCGGAGGACGCCGATGCGGCCAAGGGCCTCATCTCGACCACCTCACCTCTTGGGCGCGCGTTTCTAAACAAGGAGCCCGGCGATTCGGTGAAGGTGGCCACGCCCGGCGGATCGCGCCAGTTCGAGATCGTGAAGCTCGTCACCATTCACGACGTCGCCCAGGAGTGATCGACATGATCGATCCGCCACCGCCTGCTGCGGCGGATCGCCGAAGCCCCGGTGCAGTTGACCTCGAATCTGCCTCGCACCGGTTCGCCGAACCGTACTCTCCCCAACTCCGCACAGGTCTGGTGCTGACCGGCATCGGCACGGCCGGCGCCTATCACGCCGGCGTGCTGCGTGCGCTGCACGAAGCCGGCGTGAAGATCGATATCGTCGGCGGTCATGGTGTCGGCGTGGTCGGCGCGTTGTTCGCCGCCTCTGACGGCGCGCAGCGGTTGTGGGACGAGAAAGGCTTGTGGTCCTCGACCGAGGTACGCGCCCTGTATCCGTGGCGGCCGATGCTGCGCATCACCGCCTGGGCTGTCGCGCTCTCGGTCGCCATCGTCGCGATTCCGGTGGGCGCGATCGCGCTCGGATTGATCGTCTATCCGATTGATTTCGTGTTGAAGATGATGGGATTTGGCGGCGCCGGTGATCTGATCGGCGCCTATTCCCGTTTTACGCAGACAGCGTTTGCGCCCGAGGTGCTTCCGACGTGGCTCCCGCGCCTCGTGGTGCTCGTGCTCGGATTGGTCGGCGTGATCGCCGTTGTGACCGGCTGGGCGAATCGCGGCCCACGGCGTCATCGTGGTGGGTGGTGGTGGCGGATCCTGCGCCCGCCGCTGTCGTCGACGCAAGCGGCGGATCGTTGTTGGCGGGCGATGTGGGATCTGCTCCGTGGCGCGGCGCAACTGAAGGAGCCGACGCCGATGGAGCTCGGTCGGCGGTTCACTGAACTGGTCGCCGAGAATCTCGGGCAGCCGGGTTTTCGGGAACTGGTACTGGTCGTCCACGATCTCGACGCACACCGCGACCTGATGTTTGCGCTGGTCACCGAGCCGCGGCGGCGCGATCTCGTCCGACGCACTACGACTGATGAAGCCGAAGATCGCCGCGCGGAGGTATTCGATTTGTCTGGCGTCGCGCGCGATTATCTGCCGGACATTGTCGCGGGGGCGCTCGCCGTCCCGGTCGCCAGCGAGCCGGCCACGCTCCGGTTTGCGATCGATGCGTTCTGGCGGGGTGAAACGCATCGGTTGTGCGACCGGCCCGCGAGTGTCGCGCGCGTCCTCGACGAGCTGGCAAACCTTGGCGCCGAACAGATTCTGGTCGTGTCTGCATCGCCTCAAGGGCGCGGCCCGCACGCGCTGTCGCCGCCCCGGCTCGACGGCCGCGGCCGTTTTGGCCAGTACCTTCAGTCGGTGGAGGCGGCGGCCGTTCGCGATGCGATCCGCATGGCCGCGGGGCGTCGAACCGTGCGCATCTTTCCGATTCGGCCGCTTCACAATCCCATCGGGCCGTTCGACTTCGGCGGCGCGTTCGACGACCGGTCGGATCGGCTTCAGCCGCTCGAGGAGCTGCTGGCGCGCGGCTACGAGGACGCGTACTACCAGTTCATCGAGCCGATCGTCGGTGCGAGCGGCGAGCGGGTCGGACAGGGAAGTTAGATAGCCACTTCACTCTTGCCTTCTGCCTTTTGACTCTTGCCTTCCTTGGTCTCGTGGAGGAACTGCGCGACGAGCTCGTGCAGCCGCCCGGTCACGTCGTTGCCTTCGAGCTGGCCGAATTTCTCACGGAATCGTTGGATCGGCATGACCGCCTTCGCCATCGCACGATGTCCGCCCGCGCTCCCGATGTCGGCGAAGAACCGCCTTACGAACTCGCCCGCATTCTTCGAGTAGCCGAGATTTCGGACTGAAATCACCAGCAGGTCCTTGACGATACCGGCGACGACCGTCCATTTGACGTCTTCGACCTGCAGGAAGAAGTCGGCCACGTACGGGATGAAGTCTTCGCGCGGAGAGGAGCCGAGAAACGCGCAGAACACCTGACCGGTGAGCGTCCCGCCGCGGTGCGCCTTCAGCACGTACTCGAGGCGCTCGAGCGTGATTTCGGCGCCTTCCATCTTTCGAATCAGCGCCGCGTCCGCCAGCGGGTACAGATACGAGAACGCCTCGAGGTCGACGCGGTTCGTGTGGCGGCTGAAGAACAGCGTGTCCGATTTAATCGCGTAGAGCATCGCCGTGGCCGTTCGCTCCGAGATGTTGACGTCGACTGCGCGCAAGTGCTCGGTGAGGATGGTGGACGTGGACCCGTAGTCGGCCCGAATGTCCTTGAAGATGGTGGTGTAGCCGGGTTGTTCGGGGTGATGGTCGATGACGAGATCCACGCGGTCGATGAGGCCGCCGAAGTAGTTGGGTTGCACGTCGACCATGACGATCCGGTCGTACTCCTTGAGCGATTCCGGCGTGATGGCCTCCACCTGGATGTCGAGGAGGTTGACCATCCGAAGATTTTCCGGCCGCGTGACGCCCTGGATGGCGCCGATGATGGCCGTCGCTTTCGTGCGGCGGAGAATGTTCCTGAGCGCCAGCCCGCTGGCCATGGCGTCCGGGTCGGGATCGTTGTGGAGCATGATCAGGACGCGATCGGCGTCGCTGAGGTATCGCTGGTACTGCTGGACGCGCGCGCGGGTCAGCGATCGACTGAATTCGGTCAGCAGCGGGCCGCCGAAAAGCGACGACATCGCCAGGTACGAGACGTCAGGGAACTCGGCGTGCAGCTCTTCCGCGCGCTTGGCGGTAGCGGTCGCGCCGATGCCCAGCACGTACACGAGCGTCCCGCCCGCGTCGCGGACCGCTTCGAGGATCTTTTTCAGACTGCGGCGGGCGTTGTCTTCGATGATGACGCAGGTGCTGGGGCCCAGGTCGGCTTTGACGTAGGTGTCGGCCCGGCGAGGGTCGCCAGCCACGGCGTTGACGCCGGCGTCATGAAGGCGCCTCGCGATCGGCCGGCTCTCGACGACGAATTCAACTTCGAAGCCGGGCAGCAGGATCTCGTCGAGCATCCTGATGACCAGCTCGTCCTGACAGACAGCTAGACACCGCATCGGATTATCAACCCGCGATTATACGCTTCAGCGAGTTCCCGCGGTCGGTGTAGAGTGCGGATCGGTGACCTGCAGCTCTCGCGGCTTTGTTTCTGCGCCGGCCCTGGCCGTCCTGGTCGTCGTCATCGTTGTCCTCGTCGTCCCCAGGGGAACGCTCGCGCGCCCGTTCGCGCAGCAGGTGCCCGTCTTCCGTACCGGCGTCGATGTCGTCAACATGGGCGTGACGGTGATGGACAAGAAAGGCCATCTGGTCACCGGGCTGCAGGCCGACGATTTCGAGGTGTTCGAGGACGGGCAGAAGCAGACCGTCCGGCTTTTTGCCGCCGGCGACGGCCGCGGCCAGGCCGGTTCCGAGCTGCATCTGGGACTTCTGATCGACGTCAGCGAGAGCATGGGCGACGACATCAGGTTTACCCGGACCGCGGCGATCAAATTTCTGAACACGCTCGTGGACGCCGCCGACGTCACGGTGGTCGATTTCGATACCGAAGTGCGGGCGGCGCGCTACGGCCAGAGCGACTTTGCGCGGCTCATCGAGCGCATCCGACAGCAGAAGACGACCGGGATGACCGCGTTGTACGACGCCATCGGCGTCTATCTCGACGGCGCGTCGGCCGAGGACGGCCGCAAGATCATGCTGCTTTACACCGACGGCGGCGATACGCGCAGCGCGCTGCGGATCGGCGAGCTGATGGAGCTGCTGAAGGCGTCGGACGTCACCGTCTACGTGATCGGCGAGCTCGAGCATCAGTCCTCATCCGCGCGCGAGCGCGCGCGGTCGCTGCTGCGGACGATTGCGGAGACGACCGGCGGCCAGGCGTTCTTCCCGGGTTCGGTGAAGGAGCTCGAGCAGATGTACGAGAAGGTCGTGGCCGAGATCCGCGCGCAATACACGATTGGATATGTGTCGACCAACGAGAAGGCGGATGGCGCCTGGCGAAAAGTCGAGATGAGGATGACGGCGAAGGACAGGAAAGATCTGCGTCTCCGCTTCCGCAAAGGCTATTTCGCGCTGTACAAGCCCAAGCCCGTAAAACCCTAGCCCCACCGCTGGCTCTCGTCTGCGGCCTCTGGTACGATGGTAGGTTCACATGCCTTCGGTGTACGACCGCTTCAATCTGGTCTCGGATTTCCAATTGGCCGGCGACCAGAAGCGCGCCATCGGCGAGCTCGTTGAAGGCCTGGACCGCGGCGATACCCACCAGGTCCTGCTCGGTGTAACCGGCTCGGGCAAAACCTTCACTATGGCTCAGACGCTGGCACGGGTGAACCGGCCGACGCTGGTCATGGCCCACAACAAAACGCTCGCCGCCCAGCTCTATCAGGAGTTCAAACGCTTCTTTCCGGAGAACGCTGTCGAATACTTCGTCAGCTATTACGACTATTACCAGCCCGAAGCCTACGTGCCGGCGACCGATTCGTACATCGAGAAAGAAGCGACGATTAACGAAGAAATCGATCGGATGCGGCTGTCGGCCACGCGGTCGCTCTTCGAACGCCGCGACGTCATCATCGTCGCCAGTGTGTCGTGCATTTACGGCCTCGGATCGCCCGAGGCCTATTACGGCATGCTGCTGCCGCTGGAGCGCGGTCAACGCATCGGCCGCGAGCAGGTGCTGCGCAAGCTCGTGGAGATCCAGTACGAGCGAAACGACCACGACTTCGGACGCGGCACCTTCCGCGTCCGCGGCGACATCGTGGAGGTCTACCCGTCCTACGAAGAGCAGGGGCTGCGCATCGAGTTGTTCGGCGACGAGGTCGACGAGCTCGCCTCGTTCGATCCGCTCACCGGTAAGACGCTGCGCCGCCACGACAAAATCGCGGTCTACCCGAAGTCCCACTTCGTCGCGCCGCGCGATCGCACGAAGCAGGCGGTCGAATCGATCAAGGAAGAGCTCGCCTGGTACCGGTCGAAGCTCGAGTCCGAAGGCAAGCTGCTCGAGGCGCAGCGGCTGCATCAGCGGACGATGTTCGATCTCGAGATGATCCGCGAGATCGGCTACTGCCACGGCATCGAGAATTACGCGCGGCACATCAACGGACGCGCGCCGGGGGAGCCGCCGCCGACGCTGCTCGATTATCTCCCGAAGGACGCGCTGATCATCGTCGACGAGAGCCACCAGACGGTGCCCCAGATCCGGGGCATGTATCACGGCGATCGCTCGCGGAAAGACGTGCTGGTGGCGTACGGATTCCGTCTGCCGTCGGCGCTCGACAACCGGCCGCTCAACTTTCAGGAGTGGGAACAGCGGGTCGGGCAGGTGGTCTTCGTCTCCGCGACGCCGGGGCCCTATGAGCTCGCCAAATCGCAGGGTGTCGTCGTCGAACAGATCATCCGGCCGACCGGGCTGATCGATCCGCCCATCGACGTCCGGCCGGTCAAGGGGCAGATCGACGACCTGCTGCAGGAGATCCGGCTGCGGGTCGAGCGGCATGAGCGCGTGCTGGTGACGACGCTGACCAAACGGATGGCCGAGGACCTCACCCAGTATTACCAGGAGCTCGGCGTTCGGGTTCGCTACCTGCACTCCGATATCGAGACGCTCGAACGCGTCGAAATCCTGAGAGATCTGCGGCGCGGCACGTTCGACGTCCTGGTGGGGATCAACCTGCTTCGCGAAGGGCTCGACCTCCCGGAGGTGTCGCTCGTGGCGATTCTCGACGCGGACAAAGAGGGGTTCCTGCGATCCGCGGGATCGCTCATTCAGACGTCCGGCCGTGCGGCGCGAAACGTCGAGGGGCGCGTCATCATGTACGCTGACAGGATGACCGACTCGATGCGCACCGCGATCAGCGAGACCAGCCGGCGGCGCGCGATCCAGTCGGCGTACAACGAGGAGCACGGCATCACGCCGCAGTCGATCATCAAGGCGATAGACGAGGTCATGTCGAGCGTCTACGAGCGCGATTACGCGACGCCGGCATTCGACCGCGATTCGGAGCGCTTCAAGACGCAGGCCGAGCTCGAGGCGTACATCGACTCGATGCAGGGGCAGATGAAGTCTGCAGCCGCCAACCTGGATTTCGAAAAAGCGGCGTCTCTCAGAGACGAGATCAAACGCTGGCGCGACCAGGAACTGGGACTGCTTCGGCCGGTGCGGAGGGCCTGACCGCGCGTGCTGTCGTTCATCGACTCCTGGCTGAAGAAAGCCGCGCTCGAGGTCCAGGAGTACGTGCTGCTGTCGGCCGCGGCGGCGCGGGGCTGCTTCACGCTGCCATTTTATCGATACGACTTTGTCGAGCAGCTGGACGCCATCGGCATCCAGTCGCTCACGGTCGTGCTCCTCACCGGATTCTTCACCGGCGCCGTGCTCGCGCTGCAGAGCGGGTTGACGCTGGATCAGTTCGGGGCGCGGCCCGTCGTGGGGCGGCTGGTCAGCGCGTCGATGATCAAGGAGCTCGGTCCCGTGCTCACGGGGCTGATGCTGACGGGCCGGGTCGGCTCGGGGATCGCGGCCGAGCTGGGATCGATGGTCGTCACCGACCAGATCTTCGCCCTGCGGGCCCTTGGCACGGACCCGGTACGCAAGCTGGTCGTCCCGCGGATGCTGGCCGGCATTTTGATGGCGCCGGTCCTGACCGTCGTGGCCGACTTTGTCGGCATCGTGGGCGGATGGATTGTCGCGACCTTCCAATTACAGGTCGCGAGCAGCGTGTACTGGACGTCCATCCTGGAGGGGCTCTACATGCAGGACCTCTGGATGGGCCTCATCAAACCATTCGTGCTCGGCTTTGTCATCGTGACCGTCGCCTGCCACGTTGGCCTGCGAACCACCGGCGGCACACAAGGGGTGGGCAGGGCGACGACGGTTGCGGTGGTGGCCGGATCGGTCGGCGTCATTGCGGCCGATTTTTTCATCACGCGCGTGCTGATCTCGTTGATGTATTGAGCCGTGGACACGTCATCAGCCGGAACTCAAACGGCGGAGCAGGTGCTCAACGAGCCGGGCGCGCCGGTCATCATGTTCGATCACGTATCGCTGGCGTTCGATGAGAAAGTGATCCTGAAGGACGTCAGCTTCACGCTCATCTCCGGCCACACGAAGATCATCCTGGGCGCCAGCGGTGCCGGCAAGTCGATTGCGCTCAAGATTCTGCTGGGCCTGTTGAAGGCCGATGGCGGGGTGATCTGGGTGAACGGCGAACGCGTCGATCAGTTGACGGAGCAGCAGATGATGGCGGTCCGTGCCAACGTCGGGATGGTCTTTCAGGAGGGGGCCCTGTTCGACTCGCTGACCGTCCGCGAGAACGTCGGGTACCGGTTGTACGAAGAGACCAACATGCCGCTCGATGCCATCGAGGAGCGCGTGCGGGAAGTGCTCGGGTTCATCGGACTTGGCGAGTTCATCGATCGCATGCCGTCCGCGCTGTCGGGAGGGCAGCGGCGCCGGGTCGCGATTGCGAGAGCGATGGCGTCGAAGCCCAAGATCCTGCTGTACGACGAGGCCACCACCGGCCTGGATCCCATCACCGCGACGACGGTCGACGACGAGATCATCAAGTTGAGAGATCTCGAGAAGGTGAGCTCGATCGTCGTCACGCACCAACTACGAGACGCGTTCTACATCGCGACGCACACGGCGGTGAGAGACACGGACGGCACGATCCGGGTCGTGCCGGCCGAGCGGCACAAAGAGAAGGAAGCCGAGTTCCTGATGTTGCGCGACGGGTTGATCGTGTTCGAGGGCGACGCCGACGCGCTGCGCAGCTCGGATGACGAATACCTGAAAACATTTCTGTCATGACTGACGACTGATTGACTGAGGACTGACATATGCCACGCACGCGCTCGCTCGCCTGGTCGGAGCTCAAGATTGGAGTGGTGACGATCATCGCGATCGGTATCACCGTGCTGACCGTCGTTCTCCTGACCGGCAGCCGGGGATTTCCCTGGCACAGGTACAACCTGAAGACGCACTTTGCCAATGTCGCGGGCCTCAAGTCCGGCTCGACAGTCCGCGTCGCCGGCGTCGACGTCGGAACGGTCAAGGGTGTCGCGCTGTCTGACGATCTGGTGGAGGTGCGCTTCGAAGTGAGCGACGACATGCGCGAGCGAATTACCACGGCCTCGACGGCCACGCTCGGATCCGTCTCGCTGCTCGGGGGAGCCACGGTCGACATCATCCCGTCGAGCAAGGGATCGCCGATTCCTGACGGAGGCACGGTGCCGGCCGGACCGGCGCCCGCGCAGTTCTCGGACCTCGCGACGCAGGCCAATCAGGGTGTGCAGGAGATCAGCAAGCTGGTGCAGGACATTCGCGAGGGACGCGGGACAGTCGGCAAGCTGATGACCGACGACCGGTTGTTTACGGAGATGACGAATTTCGTGACGACTGCGGGCCAGGTGACTCGGACGATTCAACAGGGAAAGGGGTCGATCGGGAGGTTCATCAACGATCCCAAGGTCGCGAACTCGCTCGAGGCGTCGCTCCGGAATCTTGAGGCGGTGACCACCCGCCTCAACGCAGGGGAAGGGAGCCTCGGGAAGCTGATGAAAGACGAGGCCTTTTCACGGGCGTTGACCGACACGACGGCGAATCTGAAGGAATTGACCGGCAAATTGAACCGCGGCGAGGGAACTGCCGGAAAGCTGATGACCGACGCCACGCTGTTCAACCGGATCAATTCGCTGAGCGACCGGTTCGATCAGCTGCTCTCCCGGTTGAACGACGGGCAGGGCACGGTGGGGCAGTTGCTGAAAGATAAACAGTTATATGAGAACATGAATGGCGTCGTCACGGATCTTCGGAGGCTGGTCGCCGACATCCGGAAGGATCCGAGGAAATACCTGAACGTGAAGATCAGCATCTTCTAGAGGCTGGAGGCTGGAGACTAGGGGCTGGTAGGTCGTACGTGGTGTCCGGCTTCAGCCGGACTTCGGTGAAGGGAGCACAACAATGTCCAGAGACGAAGGCGCGGGTGCGGGAAGCGTCCTGTTGGCGTTTCTACTGGGCGCGGTGAGCGGCGCAGCGGTGGCGCTGTTGTATGCGCCGGCGCCGGGGCGCGAAACACGCGAGTTCCTCGGCGAAAAAGCCCGAGAGGGACGCGAGCGGGCGACCGCCGCGGCCGAGAAGGGACGTCAGGCCATCAACGAGGGGCGTGAGACGCTGGCGACCGCCATCGAGCGCGGACGCGACGCGTATCAGCAGGCCCGGTCGACGACGACGCGGGAGAACGCGTGAGCATCTGGTCTGAGGTCTTCCTCGGCGTCATCGCCGTCGCGACCCTGACCACGGCCATCGTGCAGATGGGCGTGCTGATCGCCGCCGGCCGGCTGGCGCGCCGCGTCGATCGACTGGTCGATCAGGTCGAGCGCGAGCTGACGCCGGCCTTCGGCCATGTGAACGCGATCGGGCGCGACGCGGCCCGGGCCGTAGCGCTGGCTACGGCGCAGGTCGAGCGCGTCGATCGCCTGTTCACCGATGTGACGACGAAAATCGAGGAAACCCTGAGCGCCGTTCAGAGCAGCATCATCGGGCCGGCACGCGAAGGCAAAGCGCTTTGGCACGCGCTCCGCACCGCGATGGCCGTCGTCGGCGAGGCGCGGCGAAACGCCCGCGCCAGGCGCCGCGCCGAAGACGAGGACGCGCTCTTCATCTGAAGTCCTCCAAAAAAGCGACATTCCCGGGGCAGACACCGCTATCATGGTGTCGCCACGCCCGCCGGTCGCAAGGACAGTGCCAGAACTCGGTCCTGAGCTGGCGCGTCCCTGAAAGGTTGTGATGAGAATTCTAGCAGTGACGGTTCTTGCGTTGGCGTTCGCCGTCATGTCCGCGGCATGCGACAACGGTTCGTCAACAACGTCGCCGACGACGACGGTCACGCTCACCACGGACACGTTCATGGGGACCGTGGACCCGGGCGGCAGTGCCTTTAATTCCTTCAACGTGGCCCAGGCCGGCGAAGTGGACATCACGCTGACGGCCGCCGGACCGCCGCCGACGATTTTCATGGGTCTTGGCGTCGGCACACCGACGGCGGCCACCGCCACCACCGGCGCCACGTGCACGCCGATTCCCGGCGTCTTCGTCCAGGGGGGCACGCAGGCAGGCACAACGCCACAACTGGTAGGCATGGCCTCGGCCGGCGCACTATGCGTCATTGTGTACGACATCGGCAATCAGACGGCCGGCATCTCGGTCAGCTATACCGTG
>JBGPKK010000024.1:0-41012 GCA_041485905.1 Vicinamibacteria bacterium | reverse complement strand
GGCGGTGATCCCCAACGGCTCGGCCAAGAGCGGCGGCATTGCGACGGGTCAGGCCGCGGCTGCGCAAATGATCGCTCTGCGCCTCAACGACGGCTCGTCACCCCCGCAGTTCTACCTGCCCGCATCGATCGACCCCGGCGTTTGGCAGCTCACGCCAAGCTGTCCTGCCGCCGGCGGAATCAATTTTCAGTGGCAAAACATGACACCGTTCGGTGTTTCGAGCGTTCCCGGCAGCCAAGCGTGGATCGCGCAGTTTGCTCCGGACCCGCCCCCGGCGCTCACCAGCAAGAGATACGCACGGGACTACAACGAGGTGAAGAGGGTCGGCAACGTGAGTAGCGATCTCACTGAGCGGCCGCAGGATCGGGCCGATGTGGCGCGGTTCTACGCGGTGTCCTCGCCGAGCTTTGTGTTTAACTTGGCCGCGAGGCAGATCGCCGCCGCGGAGGGCAGTTCGCTTTCGGAGAATGCGCGGGCCCTCGCCCTGCTCAATATGGCCAGCAACGACAGCCTCGTCGCGTCGTTCTGGACGAAGTATCACTACAAGCTCTGGCGGCCCGAGACGGCGATTCGCGAGGGCAACCTCGATGGCAATGCGAAAACCGATGCCGACTTCGCCTTTGTGCCCTACATTCTCACGCCGTGTTTCCCGAGCTATCCGTCGAATCACGCGAGCGGAAGCGACAGTGCGGCCGAGATCCTGAGGCGCGTCTACGGTGCCGGCGGCCATGCCATCACGATCGCGAATCCCGCCGTGCCGGGGCTGACCTTCCACTACACCAGGTTGAAGCAGATCACGGACGATATCGACGACGCGCGCATCTACGGGGGAATTCATTTTCGATTCGATCAGGAGGCCGGTGCCGATCTGGGACGCGACATCGCGTCTTATGTTTACAAGCACAACCTCCGCCGCGCGAAGCATTCCGACAACGACGACGAAGGCGAAAACGATGACGAGCACGACAGCCGCTCGCACCATCGCGATTAAGGATGCGGCAGCCGAACGAATGTAGGCCGGGTCCGTTGGGACCCGGCGCCTTTCAACCGCCGCTCCCGGCCTGTCGATGCCACCGCAGAATGGTGTCGGGGGTAACGATCGTGGCGACCTGGCTCAACGGCCGCCGGCCCAGACGCTGCCCGCGCCTCGCCAACCGGCACCGGTCCTCATCGGTCAGGCGTCGTCCGCGCAGCTGCGCTCAGAGGATCCGGTTTTCCTCGATCTGATACGCCACAGGCACTGTCAAGTTGACGAGGACAGCGCGTGGCTCCCCATCGAGCTTGAGCGCCCGTGCTCGTTCAGCAAGCACACGTCACCGAATCCCACACCCGGAACGCCCCACTTCGCAGTATGGCTGGGGGCTGGCTCGTCATCGGCCTACTCTGCCAGCCAGGACCTCAACTTGACAATGCCAAGCCGGAAGGACACGATCAGGAACCGCCATCACGGAAAATTGCAGCCCAATTTGAAACAGGAGGACCAGATGAGACTCATCTCATCGCCCTTACGATTTCTCGTCGGTATCGGCGTGCTTACCTTTGCCATTCCATTCGCTTCCCTCGGCCCAAGCAGCTACATGCAAGTGGTTCGTGCGGCGCAGCCCGCGAATCATTTCAAGGCCCTCGGCCCTGACAAAGCCCAGGCGAATGATGATTCCCTCTTCTTCCCCAACGAATTTGAAGCGGTCGCGGCCAGCCACCCGGATCCGAATGGCCTGACCTTCTTCTCGCTGTGCCGGCGGGCGCCCTTCACTTCGACCTCTTTTTATGCGACGTTCTCCAGCGCCAACGTCGACGCGATCGTGGGTGATACTCTGTTCACGCTCGTCGACGGCACGCAGTGCTACGAGCCTCAGAACGAACAGAACATCGTCATCAACCCAACGAACAACAATAACGTCGTGACCGCGGCCAACGACTACCGCTACGGCTTCCGGGCCTTTGTGTACGTGAGCACGGACGCTGGCCAGACGTTCACCAACGTCCTGCTTCCAGGCTGGGATCCGGCGACCGGAGGCAAGGGGATCTTCAAGCAGGTTCAAGCCGGTGGCGATCCGGTCTTGGCCTTTGCTCCGGATGGCACCCTCTATTACTCGGCGCTCGTCTACGACTTCAGCTTCCCGAATCGCACCCCGAGCGGCGTGGCCGTGGCTGTCTCACGCAATGGCGGCGTCACCTGGTCCCCTCCGGCAATGGTCCACTATGAAGCCGCCAACACATTCTTTAACGACAAGGAATGGATCACGGCGGACGCGGGCGGCAACGTCTACGTGACCTGGACCCTGTTCAAGGGGAACAATGGCCATGGTTACATTTCGTCTCCCATCGTCATGTCCGTCTCCCACGACCATGGCGCCACCTGGTCCGACCCGATCGCCGTCAGCGACGCGTCCCATCCATACGACCAGGGCTCCTCAGCGGCCGTCGCTCCTGACGGCACCATCTACGTCGCGTACGAGGGCAACCAGGCAAGCAACATATTCAGGGACCAGATAGTCCTTGCCCGCTCGACCGACGGTGGCCAGACGTTTACGAACACGGAGCTCGGTCGGGTCTACGACGACATCGGCTGCTACCCGTTGAACGTAGCCCAAGGACGTCAACGCCTAAGCTTCGAGCAGTTCCGTGTCAGTAGCTTCCCCTCGCTTGGGATCGACCCGACGACGGGGAACATGGCCATTGCCTGGTCAGACGACCAGAACAATGCGGGTTGTGCAGCGGGGGCGTCGACATTCAGTGGGGTCACCAACAACCAGGTGAAGCTCATCACGTCGCCGAACGGGACGACGTGGACGGCTCCGGCCATCATCACCTCGGGAAGAGACAAGGTCTACCCGGCGGTAGGCGCCAACGGCGGCCGAATCGTCGTTGGCTACTACACCCGCGATTACTCGCCCACGCCGACCTTGAGCGACCACTCGTGCGGACGAGCCTTCCTGGACACCAGCGATCCCAGCTATCCCAATTCGGCGCCCGTCTACATCGATCTCAGCCCGGTCTGCCTCGACTACGCGATCAGCAGCTCGAGTGACGGTTTCGTCAGCGAGACGCGGGTGAGCACCGAGTCGTCCAACCCGTACATCCAATTCTCGGGTAGCTTCATCGGCGACTATACCGGAGTGGCTGTCGATTCAGCCGGAACGGCCCACACCGTCTGGACCGATTTCCGTGGTCTTCCTGGAACGACCACCCCGAACCAGGACACCGTTGTCGGGAACGGGTTTTAGATAGCCATCATCAGAGCGAGAAACCGCCTGGTCACATAGGGGCCAAGGGTATTGTCAAGGTGACGAAAAACCGTCCAACCAACGCCCAAGGGATTGCGGTCGGGTGCCGCGGCGAACCCAACAAATTGTGCCGCAGTTAGGAGATCGTGCGTCAACTTGACAATGCCAGATCAGGAAACGCGGCGGCGTCTGGTGGATTCGGTGCTACCGCAACGGGAAGCGGTACGAGGCAAGCGATCACTTGAAGGTGAGCGGCGGAAGCGGCCGTCGCGCTGTGACTACGGCGCGACTTCCGACAAAATCCAGCCAACACGCCGAGCCGGCGTCTGCTCGTAACTGCTAGTGTTTATTCATGTTATTTGGAGCCGGCGACCCGACTTGAACGGGTGACCTGCTGATTACGAATCAGCTGCTCTACCAACTGAGCTACGCCGGCGGCTGGGTGGGTCCGGCCACGCGCGACGGACCGGAAACCGCTATTCTAGCACGCGCATGGTGGTCACCCAGCGACGCGAAGTCGCCACGCGTGGACAGGGCGACGCCCACGACATCACCGACATCGTCGCGGCCGCCGTCACCGAGTCCGCATGCGCGCGCGGGATCCTGACGGTGTTCGTCGTCGGATCGACCGCCGGCGTGACGACCATCGAGTACGAGCCGGGCGCGGTCGCCGATCTCAACCGTCTGTTCGACGAGATCGCGCCTCGGGATGCCGAGTACCGTCATCACCTGCGCTGGGGCGACGACAACGGATCGAGTCACGTCCGCGCCGCGCTCCTGGGTCCGTCGCTGACAGTGCCATTTTCCGACGGCGCGTTATTGCTCGGGACGTGGCAGCAGATCATGCTCCTCGAGCTCGATACCCGACCGCGCCGGCGCGAGATCGTCATCCAGATTGTGGGGGAGTGAAGGCGCGTACGGTCCGGCTGAAGCCGGACGCTACCGATGTGCGTGGACCGCGTTGATGCCGATCCGATCCTTTAGACGCGTGCTGATCATCGGATTGGTCAGCAGCGCGGCATGCGAGATGCCGTCTGTCCCATCACCGTTGCCTGCCGGCACATGGGGTGGCGACCACATTTCGGTGACGGTGGCCCAGGCCTCCACGCACGTGGAGCTCGACTGTGCACATGCGGACATCCCGGTCGCGATTCAGCTCGACCAGGCGAACCAGTTTGCTGTCGCGGGTGCGTTCGTGCGCGATCACGGCGGCCCAATCCGTCTGGGAGAAGTGCCCGACAGCCATCCGGCGTCGTTCAGCGGATCGGTGACGCGAGATACGATGGCGCTCGCCATCCGGCTGACGGATTCCAACGACTCGGTCGGGAGCTTCGTGCTGACGCGTGGGGCGACCGGGCGCGTCGTGAAATGTCTGTGAGGGTCAGGACCGAGAAGTCCGCTGGACACTACGTACGAACGTAATCTTCATCGGTGACGCGCTCCAGCCATTCGGTTGTCGCGTTGACGTTAACGGCCAGATGCACGCCGCGCACGCCCGATGCCGCGCCGTGCCAGTGTTTCTCGCCGGGCGCGATCATCACGGCATCGCCGGCGCCAATCTCCTGCGGCCCGTCGCCCCATTTCTGAATCCGAATGCGGCCTTCGACGATCAGCAGCCATTGCGCGCCGGAATGACGGTGCCAGTTCGTCCGTGCACCGGGTTCGAACTCGACGCGGTACACGATCACGGGCGTGCCATCCTGCGCTTCCGCGAGCTTCTGCGCCTGCGCGGCGCCGACGAAAGAAGCGGGATCGACCGGTTGATGAGGGACGGCATCGCCATGAAAGATCTTCATGGCGCGAAATTATAAGGCGAACACGGTCCGGGAAGAGTCCGGCTGAAGCCGGACGCCGCGTACGATCTCAGGTTACGATCCGCCGCCGATTTGGAGCGCGACGCTGCCGGTGGCGCCCTGCAGGTCCTTCCGCATGTTCCTGGCGCCGCCGATCAGCCGATAGCCGACGCCGCCCGTGAGGCGCAGATGCTTCGTCAGGGCGACGAGCACGGTCGCTTCGGGCTCCGCGACGAAAAACTCCTGGCGCACGCGCACGTTCACGGTCGGGATCTGCGACAAGGCGATGGCCGTCCCGTCGCCGTTGGGCGGGGCCTGCGGGAAGACGATGGCCGTCCCGTTGCCGTTCACCAGGCCGGCCGTCCCAACGCCATTGACCAGGCTCCGGACATGGTCCTCATCAATGTCGAGGAACTGGCCCAGGGAACTGGCCAGCGTCGCGCGCCCGCCGCCGACGAGACCCTTTGCGCCGAATCCAACGCGGCGATCGCCGCCCGCGAACCATCCGACGACGAGCCCGCCGTACGCCATCTCGCGATCCCGCGATCGGCTGGCCAGCCAGTAGCCGCCGCCGCCGACGAAGAAGGTCTGGTCCGCGAGCCAGCCGGCGTACGCGCCGACCAGCTCCGACGCGCGGTGATTGAATTCGGTGACCTTGACGTCGGGCGCTACCAGGAAGCCGCTTTTGACGCGCTCGACGAGCATCGGCCCCCGACCGGGCGCGGTCGGCGGGGGAGTGCTGCTTTGAGCCGCGGCCGCGAGGGGGAACAGTAAGACGAACAGGCACGCGCGTGCCGCGCGCGTGCCTGCGTAATTCACAGTAGCCATGTCGTCGGACCTATCGCGTGCGCAAGCTGACGTTGAGCGGCACCGTCTCGCCGCGACGAACGCCGATTTCGGTGGAGTACGGTTCGAACCCTTCGCGCTGAATCTCAACGCGATGATTCCCTTCGGGCACGTCGACGAGCAGACGATCCTGGCCCTGCGGTCCGTCCCATCGCTCGCCGTCGATCAGCACGGTGGCGTTGGCGGGCTGGACGCGGATGGACAGCGTGCCATAGGCCCCGACGTCGGCGCGCGCGCCGCGTTGATTCGGGGGATACGGGGCATTGGGTGGAGGCGGCGGCTGTCTGCGGCCGACCGGTCCACGGCCAGGCGGCGGTGGCTGTCCGGGCTGACTTGGTCCTCCCTGAGCTTGCGGAGGATTCGGTGGAGGCGTCGGCCGCGGCTCGGCGACGTCGCCGGCAGGGAGCGGCTCCATCTTGTACTTAATCCTGAACGTGGATCGCGGCGTCAGGTAAATGGTCTGGTGAACGGTCCGATAGCCGTCTCGATACAACGTGATGTCGTGGTCGCCCGGCTCGAGAGACAGCCTCTGGAACACGCCGTCGAAGTCGTCAACGACGCCGGCGTAGTATCCGTCGACGTAGACCTCGGCTTCTTTCGGGGTGACTTCGATGCGAACGGCGCTACCCGGATCGAGACGGTAATACCCACGATACGGCGGGTAGACCGGGGGGTACTGATACCCGTACCACGGGTAGCCGTACCAGAACGGATCGGCGTAGTAATACCCGCCGCCGTAGACTCCGCCGCCGACGATGACTACGGAGCGGGAGCGTCCACCGCGGCGACCCTGGGCTTCACTGGGAACGGTCGACGCAAGCGACAGCAGCGCGACCAGCGCGACGAGCAGAGGGAGACGGTTCTTCAGCGGCACGAAACACCTCAATTGGGCAGGCGACCACCGGATCAACTGAGCAATGAGAGTACCAGTTTACGACCAAACCGGCGAGTCCCGGTAACCTGCAGCTTGCGCATGAGTTGTGTGTCGTTGTGTGCGCGAGCGTTGGCCGGACCGATGTCGTCGCGGGGCGACAAAGTGTCGCTCGGACAGGACTGGCGGCCGCGGTTGCTCGCGGGTCAATCGCCGGTTACGATAGATGGTTTAGGCCACCCTCAGTTATTCACGTATGGAGGCCCGACCCCGGCCGGGCTGTCACAGGTCGTACCCGAGCATGCCCGATACAGCGTCCGCGGGAGCTGCCGACGCCCCACATCTCATCGTCCGCGGGGCGCGCACGCACAACCTCAAGAATATCGATGTCACGCTGCCGCTCGGCAAGCTGATCATCATCACCGGCGTCAGCGGGTCGGGGAAGTCGTCGCTGGCCTTCGACACGATCTACGCCGAAGGGCAGCGACGCTACGTCGAGTCGTTGTCGGCGTACGCGCGTCAATTCCTCGAGCGCATGGAGAAGCCGGACGTCGACCGCATCGACGGCATTTCGCCGGCCATTGCCATCCGGCAGAAGAACAGCATCCGCAACCCGCGCTCGACCGTCGGGACGACGACGGAAATTCACGATTACATGCGTCTGCTGTACGCCCGAATCGGACGGACGTTCTGCCGTTCCTGCGGCAACGAGGTCGTTCGCGAAACGGCGGAAGTTGTGGCGCGGCAGCTGAGCGAGCTGCCGCCTGGCTCTCGACTGCTGCTCGGATTCGATTTACCGATTGTCGATTCGCTCGTCGACCGCGGGGCGCCCGGGGAGACGACGGAGGTCGACGAGCTGCACGAGCAGGCGGAAGAGGAAGGGACGCGGGCCCTGCCGAAGGATGCAACCCCCGTCTCGCACAGCACGACGATTGCGTCGGCGATCGAGAGTCTTCGCCGCAAAGGCTTCGGCCGGCTGCTGATCGACAACCGCGCGGTCGCGTTCGACGACATCGATCTGGCCGCTCTCGCGAGCCGCGCGACGCTCCAGGTCATCGTCGACCGGCTGCAATTGAATGGGGACGACCCTTCGACTGGCTCAGGGTCGGCCCGAGCTTCGTCGAGGGCCGACATCCGGCAACGGCTGACTGATTCGGTCGAAACCGCCTACCTCGAAGGCGGCGGGGCAGCGTGGGCAGTCGGCAGTCGACAGTCGACAGTCGACAGTCCACAGTCGAGGGTCGAGACTCTCCGTTTCTCCGAGCGTTTCGAGTGTCGCTCGTGTGGTCTGATGTACGAAGATCCACAGCCGCGCCTGTTTTCGTTCAACAACCCGTTTGGCGCCTGTCCGACCTGTCACGGCTTCGGCGACATCATCGAGCTCGACATGAATCTGGTCGTGCCCGATCCGGCGAAATCGATCCAGCAGGGCGCCATCGAGCCGTGGAGCAAGCCTCATTACCGCACGCAGGTCGTGGAGCTGAAACGCGCGGCGAAGAAGCAGAAGCTCCGCCTCGACGTTCCCTGGAGCGAGCTGACCGACGACGAGAAGCGATTCGTCGTCGAAGGGGACGGCCCTTCGACTGGCTCAGGGTCGTCCCGAGCATCGTCGAGGGACGGCGGTTACGACGGCATCCGCGGTTTCTTCCGCTGGCTCGAACGGAAGAAGTACAAGGTCCACGTCCGGGTGTTTCTCAGCCGGTACCGCGGGTACCTCGTGTGCCCGGATTGCGGCGGCACGAGGCTGCGGCGCGAGGCGCGCAACGTGCGCGTGGCCGGCCGCACGATCGACCAGGTCTCGTCGCTGACGGTGCAGGCGGCCCAGACGTTCTTCAGCGGTCTGCAGCTGACGGAGAAAGAATCGGCGATCGCCGAGAAAGTGCTCAAGGAGATCTGCCGCCGGCTGTCGTTTCTGAGCGACGTGGGCCTCGACTACCTCACGCTCGACCGGTTGTCGTCAACGCTCTCGGGCGGCGAAGCGCAGCGGATCAACCTCGCGACGTCGCTCGGGTCGGCGCTCGTCGGGACGCTCTACGTGCTCGACGAACCGTCAATCGGCCTGCACTCGCGCGACAACCTCCGGCTCATCGAGATCCTGCGCAAGCTGCGCGATCAGGGCAACACGGTGCTGGTGGTCGAGCACGACGCCGACATGATCAAGGTCGCCGATCACATCGTCGATCTGGGACTCGGAGCCGGCGAGCAGGGCGGACGCGTGGTGTACTCCGGCACGCTCGACGGCCTGATGCTCGAGCCGCGATCGCTGACATCGAAATACCTCCGGCAGGAGCTCGCCATTCCGGTGCCTACGATTCGCCGACGCGGAACGGGACAGAAGATCCGGTTGATCGGCGCGACCGAGCACAACCTGAAAGACGTCGATATCACGATCCCGCTCAACACGCTGACGTGCGTGACCGGCGTGAGTGGATCGGGCAAGTCCACACTTGTCCACGACGTGCTCTACGCCGCGGTAAAACGCGCGAAGGGCAGCTGGGACAAGCGCATCGGCGCGTTCAGGACGCTCGAGGGCACCGAGTACGTGACCGACGCGGTGCTCGTCGACCAGACGCCGATCGGCCGGACACCGCGGTCCAACCCGGTGACCTACCTCAAAGCGTTCGACCCGATCCGCGAGCTGTTCGCCGCGACCAAGGACGCCCGGTCGCGCGGCATGACCGCGAGCCATTTTTCGTTCAACGTGCCGGGCGGCCGGTGCGAGGCGTGCCAGGGCGAAGGCGAAGTCCGCGTCGAGATGCAGTTTCTCGCCGACGTGTTCGTCCCCTGCGATCAGTGCGACGGCAAGCGCTTCAAGCCGCAGGTGCTGGACGTGCGATACCGCGGCCGTTCGATTCATCAGGTGCTCGACCTCACGGTCCGCGAAGCGTTGACATTTTTCAGCAGCTCGCCGAAGGTGCTCCGGCGATTGCAGGTGCTCGACGAAATCGGTCTCGGCTATCTGCGCCTCGGGCAGCCGGCAACCACGCTGTCGGGCGGCGAGGCGCAGCGGATCAAGATCGCGGCGCACCTGTCGTCTCATAGCGGCGACCGCCTGCTCTACGTGCTTGACGAGCCGACCACGGGGCTGCATTTCGACGACATCGCCAAGCTGCTGACCGCGTTCCGCAAGCTGCTCGAGGCGGGGCACACGCTGGTGGTCATCGAGCACAACCTCGACGTGATCAAGACGGCCGACTACATCATCGATCTCGGACCCGAGGGCGGAGACGCCGGCGGGATGGTTGTGGCCACGGGCACGCCGGAGCAGCTCGCGCAGATCGAGACGTCATATACAGCGCGCTACCTGCGCCCGGTTCTCGCGGAAGGCCGGTCGCACGCGTACGCGGCGGGACGGTAGGTCGGGTGAGTTCATGAAGAAAAGACTTTTGTGTGCCATCGTTCTGCTCTTATTTCTACCAGCCCTACCCGACTTACCTGACCTACCCGGCTTACCAGGCTTACCTGACCTACCAGGCGCTGTGTCCGCCGCGCAGATCCCGTTCGAGCAGGTCACGGCCGAGCTGTCGAGCCCGGACGCGATCGTTCGCCTTCGTGCCGCGCACCTTCTGAAGGACGCCGCGTATCCGGAGGCAGCCGTTCCGCTCGCCAGGCTCGTGACGGACGTCGACGACGAGGTGCAGCTGGAGGCGATCGCGGCGGAGCTGAATATCTTCCTCGCGGAGAAGGTCGTCACCCGCAAGCGCGTGGGGCTCGTCATCGAAGTAAGGAATAAGGTCGCCGCCGAGGCGGCGTTTTCGCTGGGCCCCCTGGCGATCGGGCCGCGTCCGGTGCCTGACGAAGTGCTGACGGCGTTGCGGGCGGCCGCCCGCGACACCAATCCCCGGGTGGCCATCGAGGCGCTGTACGCCTTCGGCACGCTGGCCGTCGAACCCGCCGGCGCCCGCCGCCGCGAGCTCCTGCAGACCATCGGTCCCGATTTGATCGCGATGATCGGCGTGGCCAGTCCGGCGTTTCGCCATGCGGCGATTCGCGTCATCGGCCGGGTGTTCGAGAGACGGGCGCACGACAATCCGATCGACGAATCGATTGGCGACGCGATCGTCGCCGCCCTCAACGACCGCGAGCGCAGCGTCCGGATCGCGTCCATGCAGACGCTCGGCGCCATCGGGTACGAGCGCGCCGTCCAGGCCCTCACCCAGCAGTTTCAATACCTCGGCCGCGGAGAGGCCGCCCAGGCCGCCCTGCAAGCCGCGGCTCGGATCGCGCACCCGTCGAGCGTGGTGCTGTTCACGACCGGGCTCGCCTCGAAGAACGCCGTCGTCAAGGCCATCTCCATCGAAGGGTTGGCGCGCATCGGGGACCGCAGCAGAATGGCCGGCATCGAGTCCGCGCTCAAAGGTGAGAACGACGACGGTGTGTTGCTCGCCGGCACGTTTGCGTCGGTGGTCCTGTCCAACTCCCCAATCGATCCGCTGGCCGAAGGCTTACGAAAGCCGAGGCTGGCTGACCAGGCGCGGCGATACCTGATCGAAGTGGCGCCGGGCCGCTCGGCGGCCTTCGCGCGGCACGCGCAGGATCCGGACGAGCAGATCCGGGCGGGCGTTGCCGACGTGCTGGGGATTGCCGGCGATGTGGCGGCGCTGCCGATCGTGGAGTCGATGGTCCGCGACCGCGATCCGCAGGTCGCGCTGGCGGCCCAGCGCGCCGTCGCGCGCCTGCAGACGCTGCGCCGCGCGGCGTAACTCGTGTCGGCGAAACTGCCACGCGCCTTTTACGATCGTCCTACCCTCGACGTCGCCCGCGATCTCGTCGGCAAGGTTCTGGTCCACACTCGTCGCGGCGTCCGCACCAGCGGCATCATCGTCGAGGCCGAGGCGTACATCGGCGAAGACGATCCGGCCTGTCATGCCGCGCCGGGACTGACGCGGCGGAATGCGCCGCTGTATGGGCCGCCCGGTCATGCATACGTCTATCTGACTTACGGGATCCATTGTCTGGTTAATGTCGTCACAGAGGCGGAGGGATTGCCGGCCGCCGTGCTGATCCGCGCGCTCGAGCCGCTCGACGGCATCGACGTCATGCGCCGGCGACGCGCGCGATCCGCGAAGGGCAGGGCCGCTCGAGTCGATCGCGAGCTGGCGAATCACGACCTGTGTCGCGGCCCCGGGAATCTGACGATGGCGATGGGCATCTCGCTGGCGGAGAACCAACTCGACCTGCTGGGCGATCGAATCTTCGTCGAGGATCGCGGACTGCGCGGCGGCCCACTCGCGTGGGGACCGAGGGTGGGTATTACCGTGGGCACCGAGCGCCAGTGGCGTGTTTATGCGCTCGGCAGTCAGGCAGTTTCTAACTTTTCTTCAACAACTGCAACACATCCGCGCACCGTTCGCCGGGGTCGTGCTCGGCGAATATGAAAAGGCGTGCCCACATGAGCGCCAACCGGCCCTGGACGTTGTCGGGCAGCCGCAGCGTGGGATCGTGCGCGAGCAGCGCGCGAACGGTCTCGGCGCGGCAGCCACCGTGGAGCGGCCGATCGATGTCCATCAGCGGGGCGCCGGAGATCGCCTCGGTGAGGGGCGTACCGCCCCATTCCCCCTGATACCGCGCGTTGGCTCCGTGCGCCAGCAGGAGCTTGACGATGGCCGAACCGGCGTCGCCGGCGGCCATCAACAGCGGCGTGAGCGCCTCGGCATGCGGGGCCGCGTTCGGATCGGCGCCATGCTCGAGAAGCAGCCGGACCGCGGCTGGCTGCCGGCGATGGACAGCGTGGTGCAGGGCGGTCCACTCGAACCTGTTGGACGATCGCGCGTTCACGTTGGCGCCGGCGTCGAGAAGCGCCTGCATGGCGTCGAGGGCGCCGAGCCGCGCGGCCCACATCAGCGCAGTGAGGCCGGACTGGTCGGTCTCGTCGACCGCCTGCTTGTCGGCGACGAGTCTCCGTACGGCGTCGGCGTCGTTGTGCCCGGCGGCCTGGGTGAGCGGCAGGGTGGGCGCGTCGCGGCAGGCGCCGGCGGCCATCAGCGCCGTGCCCATTCCCACGAACAGCATGAAGCTGTGCATCAAATCCTCCGATGACCCAAGTATATACAGAGGACTTTGTATTGTAAAGTATATGCGTTCAGCGGCGCGACAGCCAGTCGGCAACGACAGAGGTTTGCGTGTTCTTGAGCTCGACGCAGTTGTCGATCCGCTCGAGCGTTTCCTGGAGCGCGCGCGCGGCGGCGGGCAATGGGTGTGCCGCGAAGAACGTACGGATGTCCTCCCGCGTGCGGACGTCGCAGAACGCGCCGAGCGCGCGCACCAGGCTCACGTCGCTGAAGGCGACCTGGACTTTGAGCTCGAGCTCCGGCCAGTGCTCCTTCACGAACGCCCACGCCCGCTCCCGCGCGGCGGGGTTCCCGAACAGCTGCGCCAGGTAATGCGGCGTGTCCTGGGTGCGCATGCGCGACGACAGCGCCTCCTGCAGGGCGCGCTCGATCAACGCGGGGTCGCGGAAGCTCGGCAGCGCGTAGAGATACCGATAGTGATCCTCGGGAGAGGTCGCCCGTTCCGCGGCCGCCGCGAGCGCGTCGTACAACTTCTGGTCGCCGTGCTCGGCCGCGACTTCGATCAGCGCCGACGCCGCCGTCGGATCGAGCGGCGCCCCGCCACTGAGCGCGCGGTCCACGACAGCCCTCGCGGTGGCAATAACAGCGCCGTCGGCGCCTGTCGTGCCGAGCGCGGAGGTCACCGCTGCCCGCAACTGGCGCCGGTCATCGCCGTCGCCCCTCGACGAAGCTCGCCCTTCGAGACCCAGGACGTCGAACTGGCGGCGAAAGAGGGACCGCACGAACGACTGCAGTTCCGGGCGTGCCGCATCGGTGGTGAGATATCGATCGATGAACGAGAGACGCGCCGTGACGAGAGCGAGCACGCCGCTCGCCTCTTCGCGGCCGAACCCAGACGCGATCGTGAGGTAATCGGCGGCGGTGTGCCGGCCCGCGCGAACCAGCGCCCATTCGTCCTCGACGAGGGTCAGCCGCTCGGGCGCGCTCAGTGCGGTCTCGATCTCGGGCGCGATCGCGCGGAGCATCTCCGGCGCATAAACGGTGCGGTAATACCCATGGGCGCCGGCGTTGATGAACACCCACGAGGGACAGCCGTGCGCGAGCTCGATCACCTGCTGCTCCTTGTCGAGAACGGAGCAACTGTCCGGCGAAGCCGAGCCCTGAATCTTCGTGCAGACAGGCACTTGCCACAGACTGCCGGGAGCCCCGCCATTGGACCCGGGTTCGAGCGTGACGCGCTGCTGCCTGAACGTTCCACGCGTGATCGTGTTGTTGTCCTCGCAGCGGAGCGAGACCTCAATCAGCGGGACGCCGGGCTGGTTCACGAACGTCGGCAGGATCTTGTCGACGGGCCGGCCTGAGGTCGACGCGATGGCCGCCCAGAAGTCCTCGGACGTCGCATTGCCGTACGCATGCGCCTGAAGATAGGCGTTGACGCCCTTTCTGAACGTCTCGGCGCCGACGTAGCTCTCGATCATCCGCAGGACGGCGGCGCCCTTTTCGTAGGCGATGGCGTCGAACGATCCTTCGATCTCCGCGGGCGAATCGACCCGCGCATGGATCGCGTGGGTGCTCTTCAGGGAATCGAGTGTGAGCGCCCGCTGGCTGTCGGACGCATCGTCGACGGCGACGTTCCACTCCGGCTTCCACGCGTCGAGCGGATGACTCGACATCCAGGTCGCGAATCCCTCGTTCAGCCACAGATCGTCCCACCACCGCATCGTCACCAGATCGCCGAACCACTGGTGGGCCATCTCATGCGCGATGGTCCCTGCAATGTTCTTCCGGGTAGACGCCGACGCCGTCGTGCCGTCGGCCAGGAGGTCGGTTTCGCGGAAGAAGATCGCCGCCGTGTTCTCCATGGCGCCGGCGGCAAAGTCGGGGACGGCGACCAGATCGAGTTTGCCGAACGGGTACTTGATGGCGTAGTAGCCGTTGTAGAACTTCAAAATCTGTTTCGTCGACTCCAGCGCAATCTGGCCGAGCGCGGTTTTATCGGGCGTCGCGCAGATGCGGATAGGGATGGCGTCCTGACTGCCGTCGAGGCACTGAAAGTCTCCGACCGCCATGGCGACGAGGTACGAAGACATTTTCGGTGACGAAGCAAACTTCAACGTGTGTTGCGCGGGTGCAGGTCCCGGCGCATCCGAGAGCAGCTTGCCATTGCTGATGACGGTGTCGCCGCGATCGACGATCACCGTCAAGGCGAACGTGGCCTTGAGTGCGGGCTCATCGAAGCAGGGAAACGCGCGCCGCGCATCGGTCGATTCAAACTGCGTGACGGCGTATTTCCGCCGCGAGGTCTTGCTGACGTAGAAACCGCGCAACTTGTCGTTGAGCACGCCCTCGTAGCGGATCCGAATCTCGGCCCGCCCTCGCGAAACTGCCCGCCGCAGCGCCAGCGTCGCGGTCTCCTCGCTCTTGTTGAACGAGACAGTGGCTTTTTGCAACGCGGTGCCCGCCACAATCGTCGCGTCCTCAAACCGAAGGTCGAGCGCGTGCAGCACAATTCGCGACGTTGGCGCGCCGACCTGCACGCGGATCGTCTCGACGCCGGTGAACCGCTCGTTGGCGAGATCGACCGTGAACGTCAGGTCGTAATGCTCAGGGACGACGGTCGTGGGGAGCCGCTGGGCGAAAGCGGGGGCCGCCGCGGAAGTCACGAACAGCAGAGCGAAGCTCGTCAGTCGGCGCATATGGTCAGTGTACGCCGGACGTCCGTCCACTTGACGGGCACAGCGCTGGCGGAGTACAAGTATCTATACGTGAACAAGATGGCGAACATCTGCTGCTGTTGTTGTCAGTGTTGTCAGGGCTCCAGAGCCCCTTGGCCACCGGTCCAGCTGCGGGCGTTCACCTTCTGACGTAAAACGCCATCGGCTGATGACCAGGGCCCGGGAGGTTCATAATCTTCCGGGCCTTTTTTTATTTGACAGGAGCTGATGTCCCAACTGCTCCCGCTGTTTCTCGACCTCGCCGGCCGCCGCGTCCTGCTCGTCGGCGGCGGACCGGTCGCGGCCGCCAAGCTCCGTCAGTTGCTCGCCGCGAGCGCCGACGTGCTTGGCGTGTCGCCCGAGGTGTGCGAGGAAATCGAACGATCCGGCGCGTCGTTCGAGCGACGCGCGTTCGCGCCGGCGGACGTCGATGGCGTGTGGCTCGTCGTGGCAGCGGCGACGCCCGAGGTCAATCGTGAGGTCGCCGCGGCGGCCGAGGCGCGGCGGGTGTTCGTCAACGCCGTCGATGATCCTGCCAACGCGACTGCGTTTCTTACCGGCGTCGTCCGGCGCGACGGCGTCACGCTGGCGATTTCGACGAGCGGCGCGGCGCCCGGTCTGACCGCGCTGCTGCGCGAGGGAATCGATGCCGTCCTGCCGCGCGACCTGGCCGCGTGGCTCGACGAGGCGCGCCGCCAGCGCGCGATCTGGCGCCGTGACGGCGTGCCGATGACCGAGCGCCGGCCGCTGCTGCTCGACGCGCTGAACAAGCTGTACGATCGCACCCCTGAAGGGCTGCGCCACACTCCAGGTGCGGAGCAGGGCGTCCCGGATGTGGCGCAGGGCTTCAGCCCTGCGAAGACAGAAACCGGCCACGTGTCGCTTGTCGGCGCCGGGCCGGGCGATCCGGGACTGCTGACGCGACGCGCGGTTGCTCGTCTGCGCGCGGCCGATCTGGTGTTGTACGACGCGCTCATCGACCGCTGCGTGCTGAAGCTTGCCCGGCACGCGCAGCGCTTTTTCGTCGGCAAGCGCGCGGGCCGGCAGGCGATGACGCAGCAGACCATCAATTCGGTGATGATCCGCGCGGCGCGCCGCGGCAAGCGCGTGGTGCGGTTGAAAGGCGGCGATCCCTTCGTGTTCGGCCGCGGCGGAGAAGAAATGCTCGCGCTTCGCGCCGCCGCGGTCAGCGTCGACGTCGTGCCGGGCGTGACGAGCGCCGTGGCGGCCCCGGCGCTCGCGGGTATTCCGGTGACCCACCGCGATCTGTCGTCCGCGTTGCTGATCGTCGGCGGCCACGATGAGGACGCGTTCGCGAGCGCGGTCGGCGACGTCGCGCCCAACGGTGTCACGATTGTCGTGTTGATGGGCCTCGGTCGCCGCGCCGCGCTGGCCCGGCGGCTGATCGATCGCGGCTGGGCGCCCGGCACGCCTGCCGCCATCATCGTGGACGCGTCGAGGCCGTCGCAGACGGTATGGAATGGCGCGCTCGAGGACCTTGGGTCCGAGCGGGTCGAGATTGAGAACGAGGGCCCGGGAACGATCGTGATCGGAGAAGTCGTGGCGCTGGCCAGGCTCGAAGATCGCAGCACAAAAAAGAGAGAACACCATGTCAGTCGTTGACGATTCCACGACCTATGGGCGCGCGCGCCTGACGTTTGCGAGCGACGCGGAAATCGACGAATTCGTCACCACCGTGGAGCGCTACGAAAACGGTGAGATCACGCCCGACCAATGGCGTGCGTATCGCCTCGTGCGCGGCACCTACGGCCAGCGCCAGGCGGAAGACGCGCAGATGCTGCGCGTGAAGGTCCCCCAAGGACTGCTGACGGCCGAACAGCTGCACGCGCTCGCCGAGGTCGGCGAGCAATACTCGCGCGGCTTCGGTCACATCACGACCCGCCAGAACATCCAGTTCCACTTCGTCAAGCTGCACGACGTCGAACCGGCATTGCGCCGTCTCGCCCGGGACGGGTTGACGACGCGCGAAGCGTGCGGCAACTCGGTGCGCAACATCACCGCGTGCCCGTACGCCGGCGTCGCCGGCGATGAGGAGTTCGACGTCACGCCGTACGCCGAAGCGATGACGCGCTTCCTGCTGCGCCATCCGCTCAGCGCGACGCTGCCGCGCAAGTTCAAGATTGCGTTCGAAGGGTGCCCGGTCGATCACATCGGAACGCCTATCAACGATCTCGGCTTCCGCGCCGTGCTCGCGCCTGGCGGCGGCCGCGGATTCCGCGTAACCGCGGGCGGCGGGACGGCGATTCTGGTCAAGACCGGCGCGCCGCTGCACGAGTTCATCCCGACTTCCGAGATCTTCCGCGTGGCCGAAGCAGTGCTGCGCGTGTTCCATCGGCTGGGCGACTACCAGCACAAGCAGCGCAACCGCATGAAGTTCATGATTCGCGAGCTGGGATGGACGCGGTTCCGCGACGAATACGATCACGAGCTCAGTCGCAACCGGCTGACCGGCCGCGTGCCGACGCTCGAGATCGATCCGCCGGAGACTGAAGCGAAGCCGGATTGGCCGCTCCAGACGGAGCCGGAAATCGGCGACATCGCCGCGCGCGTCACCTCGCAGACCGTCAAAGGTCCGGGCATCATGCCGATCGTCACACCGCTGCTGCAAATCGCCGGCGACCGGTACGCCACGTGGCGTGAGACGAACGTCCGGCCGCAGAAGCAGTTCGGGTTCATGACGGCCATCGTCACTGTGCCACTCGGCGATTTCACGAGCGCGCAGATGCGCGTGCTGGCCGATCTGTCGCGCGCGTACAGCGACGGCACCGTTCGCGTCACGATGGACCAGGATCTCGTGTTCCGGTGGGTGACCGCGGGCAATCTCCGGCCGTTGTATCGACGGATCGCCGCCGCGGGTCTGGGATTGGCGAACGCGGAGACCATCGCCGACGTCGTGAGCTGTCCGGGCGCCGAATCGTGCCGGCTGGCGGTCACGCAGTCGCGCGGTCTCGGACGTCTGCTCGAAGATCACCTGCGCGCGCGTCCCGATCTCGTCGCGGCCGCCGACGGCGCGCGGATCAAGATCAGCGGCTGCCCGAACGGCTGCGGCCAGCATCACATCGCCACGTTTGGGTTCCAGGGAAGCGTTCGCCGGATCGGATCGCGAGCCGTGCCGCAGTACTTCGTCATGGTCGGCGGCGGCGCCGCAGCGAAAGAAGCGACCTTCGCGCGCCTCGCGGCGAAGATTCCGGCGCGCAGGCTCACCGAAGCGGTCGATCGGCTGATCGCGATGTACGCGCGCGAGCATCGGGCCGACGAGTCGGCGCCCGACTTCTTCGCCCGCGTCGAAGTGTCGCAGGTGAAAGCGGAGCTGGCCGATCTGGAGGGGCTGACCCAGGAAGATTCGCTGGCGGCCGACTTCGTCGATCTCGGAGAGGTGTCGGAGTTCAATCCGCTGGTCATGGACGGCGAGTGTTCGGCGTAGGCGTAGGACAGCTGTATTGCGCCCAATTTGCAGCATCTGATATAGTCGCCAGTCGCAGCACAACTGAATACGCTCTTCTTATCAAGAGTGGCTGAGGGACAGGCCCGACGACGCCACGGCAACCACGCGACGGTCTCACGTCGCGGTTAGGTGCCAATTCCTACCTTCGCCGGACACGCGAGGGGGAGATAAAGAGGGAACATGTCCTTCGATTCATTCCACACGTCAGGTAACAGCCCGGGTCCCCGTCGCCAGCCGCGTCGAATTGCCATCCTCGGATTCGGCACCGTCGGTTTCTCAGTGACCCGTCGCCTCACCGACAACATCAAGGTTCCTGGTATCGAGCTCACATCGATCCTCGACCTCGCGGACCGGTCTAGAGACCGGTCCCTGCCGGCTCAGGAAGACCGGTCCCTACAGGAACACTTCAAAGAGACGGCAGGAGCCGGTCTTCAGCCCGGCCCGACCTTCGCGGAGGCAGTGTGAGCGCACTCATCGGGCTGCAATGTCATCTTTGCAAGGCCGTATTCCCGGCGTTAGCCACCTACGTCTGCGATAAGTGCCTCGGCCCGCTGGAACCGCTGTATGACTACAGCGCGATTCACGTGACGCGCGAGGAGATCGAGAAGCGGCCCAAGAGCCTCTGGCGCTACCGCGAGCTGCTCCCGATTGAAGGAGAGCCGCGCACCGGCTTCAATTCCGGCTTCACGCCGCTCGTCAGATGCGACCAGCTCGCGAAGCGGCTTGGGGTCCGCGAGCTGTATATCAAGGACGACTCGGTGAATCACCCGACGCTGTCGTACAAAGACCGCGTCGTCTCCGTCGCGGCGACGCGTGCCGTCGAGCTCGGGTTCAAGGTGCTGGCGTGCGCGTCGACCGGCAACCTGGCCAACAGCGTCTCCGCGCATGCCGCACGGCTCGGACTCGAGTGCTGCGTGTTCATCCCCGATAATCTCGAAGCCGGCAAGCTGCTCGGGTCCGCCATTTTCAAGCCCACCATCCTCGCGATTGCCGGCACCTACGACGATGTGAATCGGCTGTGCACGCAGGTGTCCGACCGCTACGGATGGGGGTTCGTGAACATCAACCTGCGTTCCTATTACGCGGAAGGCGCGAAGACACTCGGGTTCGAGATCGTCGAACAGCTCGGGTGGAAGTACCCGCAACACGTCGTGTCGCCGGTGGCCGGGGGCACGCTGCTCCCGCGCATCGTTCGCGGATTCCGTGAGCTGCGGACCATCGGCCTCGTCGAGGGCGAGCTGCCCAAGGTGCACGCGGCGCAGGCGGCCGGATGCGCGCCGGTCGTGCGCGCGCTCGAGGCCGGGCTGGATCACCCCGAGCCGGTTCGGCCCGACACGATCGCAAAATCGATTGCGATCGGAAACCCCGCGGACGGATATCAGGTGATCGAATGCGTTCGGGAGACCGGCGGCAGCGGCTCGGCGGTGTCGGACGCGCAAATCATTCACGCGATCGAGCTGCTCGCCGAGACCGAAGGCATTTTCACCGAGCCGGCCGGTGGCACCACGCTGGCGGCCACGGTCGACTTGATTCAGCGCGGCCTCATCCCGCCTGACGAATCGATCGTGATCTGTGTGACCGGCAACGGTTACAAGACGGCGGAGGTCGTCCAGGATCGGCTGGCGGCGCCGGTGCGGCTGAGCCGCTCGTTCAAAGAATTCGAAGCGTGGCAGGAGGGCCGCCGCTTCGCGGCGGAAGTTAGAACTTAGAACTTAGAAGTTAGAAGGCATTTTGCCTTCTTCCTCTTGCCGACGCCGCTCGGCGCGAACCGCGAGGGCGGCCACCGACCCGAACACCGCGAACGGCGCGACGAGCAGGAGCAGGATGCCGCTCCGGAACGCCGCCAGCATCTGCCGCCCTTCAGGCGACTCCAACGCCCGGCGGCACATGGCGCACTGGGCGAAGACAGGATCCGCCGCCAGCACGGCACCCGCAATCACCACCCCAACGATCAGCGCGTGGCGCGGCGTCATCGCCCGCTGACCATGGTATGGATACGCGCCGCGTCCGGGGCAATCAACACGAACAGGATCGCGCCGGTCACGAGGAGGCCGATCACGACCGTGACGACGAGGCCCGCGCGCTCGAAGCGCAGGTGCATGAAGTTGGCCGCGATGATCGAGGCCTTCGTCAGCATCGCGACGAGCATGAAGACGACGAACGCCAGACGAGGCATCGATGCCCCGTCCGCCAGAACCATCACGATGGTGAAGCTGAGAAGCACGGCCCACGTCATCCAGTAGCGTCGCATTCGTTCTCCCGGTGTTGCGCCGGCCCTTTCAGGCCTGCTAGAGCAGATAGAACAACGTGAAGATGAAGACCCAGACAAGGTCGACGAAGTGCCAATAGAGTCCGGCCATGTCGACGCCATCGGCAGTCGACAGCCCTTTCGCCAGCCGCACGGCTGTCGACGTCAGAACGATGAGGCCCGTCAGGACATGTGACCCATGGAAGCCCGTGAGGAGAAAGAAGTACGCCCCGAACGAGGCATCGCCCCACGGGTTGACGTCGAGCCGTGCGCCAGCCTCGATCAAGTGGCGCCATTCGAACGCCTGCATGCCGAGGAAACACGCACCGCCCGCAAGTGTCAGGAGGACGAACCGCAGCGCGGCGCGCCGTCGTTGCTCGCGCGCCGCCTGGACCGCGCTGGCCATCGTCGCGCTGCTCGAGATGAGCACGAACGTCATCGCGGCGATGTAGGGCAGGCTGAACACGGACGCGTTATTCGGCCAGCGGATCGCAAGGATGCGGGCGTACCCGTACGACGCGAGAAAGCCGGCGAACAGGAGTCCGTCGGTGACGATGAACCACCACATCATCACCTTCCGCCAGCCCGCGTCGAACGGGCACACGCCTCCGCCCCATCGCCCGATTGACTGTGCTGCCGGTTGTGCCATAGGTGCTCGTTTCAAAAACCGTAGGTATGCCCGGGGTCTGGCCTTCAGTAGATCGACACGAGCGCGAACAGAAACAGCCAGACGGCGCCGAGGTAGTGCCAGAACGTCCGGCACACGCCCATCCGCGCGGCCCACGCGCGACGATTGCGATCGCCGGACCAGGTGGCCGCCGCACCCCAGATCAGCACGCCCAGCGCGGCGACGACGTGGAGCGCGTGAGCGCCGGTGAGCATGTAGAAGAACGAGCTGTGCGGGCTGGATGGGAGATACACACCGGCGGCGACCATCTGCCGCCACGCCGCGATCTGGCCCGCGAGAAACCCGAATCCCAGCGCCAGCGCCGCGGCGAAGGCGCCGCTCGCGGCACGCCAGCCGCCGCCCAATCCGCTGCGGTTGGCCGCCTCGAGCGCCAGGCTGCTCGCGGCCAGCACGATCGTGTTGACCCACAGCATCGGCGGCAGCGCCACGTGACGCCAGTCCGAGCCGCTCCGTCGCACGACATACGCGCTCGTGAACGCCGCGAACAACATCGTGACCGTCCCGAGGAACATCCACAGGCCCAGGCGGACCTGATCCTCGCGGAGGGTCGCAGGGCTGAAGCCCTGCGCCACATCTCTCCCGGTCTCCACATCTCTCTCGGCCGTGGCGCGGGCCTTCAGGCCTGCGATCGAGTACGCGGTCATGCGGTCACCCGGGCGTGGTGCGACGCCACGGTCTGCACCGCGAAGTCTCCGTCAACGGTCTGCACGCCGTACTCGTACGCCCAGCGCTGCACGATCGGTATGGCGTCGAAATTCCCGTGAGGCGGCGGCGAGGGCACCGTCCACTCGAGGGTCGTGGCCTGCCAGGGGTTCGCCTCGGCCGCGGGTCCCTTGAACAGACTCCAGACGAAGTTGAGGAAGAAGAGCAACTGGCCCGACAGCAGTACCATCGCCGCGATGCTGATGACGAGGTTCTGCCCGCGCGTCTTCTGGAGGTAGTCGTACGCCGTAAACGCGTAGTAGCGGCGCGGCGCGCCCTGCAGGCCGAGGAAGTGCTGCATGAAGAAAATGATGAAGAACGGTGCGAACGTGAACCAGAAGTGCAGTTTGCCGAGCGTCTCGTTCATCGTCCGGCCGAACATCTTCGGGAACCAGAAGTAGATCGCGCCGAAGGTGGCGAGGAGCGTGACGCCGCCAATCATCATGTGGAAGTGGCCGACCACGAAGTACGTGTCGTGGAGCTGCATGTCGGCGGTGGCGTTGCCCAGAAACAGGCCGCCGAGTCCGCCGCTGCCAAACAGCGCGATCACCCCGAGCGAGAACAACATGGCCGTCCGGAGCTGCAGCTTCGCGCCCCGGAGGCTCGCCAGCATGTTGACGCCGAAAATCGTCATCGGCACCGTGATCGTCAGCGTGACCAGTGAGAAGTACTCGCCGCTGAACGGGCTCATGCCGCTGACGAACATGTGGTGGCCCCACACGATCATGCTGAGGCAGCCGACCGCAACCAGACACCAGACCGAGATGCGGTAGCCGAACACCGGCTTGCGCGTGAACGCCGGCAGGATGTCGCAGGCGATCCCGAGCGCCGGCAGGATCAGCACGTAGACCTCGGGGTGCCCGAGGAACCAGAAGAGGTGCTGCCACAAGAGCGGCGACCCGCCGGTGTTGGGCAGGAGCTTGTTCGCCACGACGAGCCCCGACGGCAGGAAAAAGCTCGTGCCGAAGTGGCGGTCGAGCAGCAGCATCACCGCCGCGGCCGTCAGCGGCGGAAACGCGAGGAGACCGAGAATGGACGCAATGAAGTACGACCACACGGTCAGCGACAGGCGCATCATCGACAGCCCTGGAGCCCGCACGCTGAAGACCGTCGCGACGATGTTCAGGCTGCTCATGGTAAACGAGACGATGAACAGCGCCATGCTGACGATCCAGACGGTCTGGCCCATCTGCGATCCGGGCACGGCGCTCGACACCGCGCTGAGCGGCGGGTACGCCGTCCACCCGGCCGCCGCCGCGCCGCCCTCGACAAAGAAGGACGCGAGCATCACAGCGGCGGAGAGAAACGCTATCCAATAGGACAGCATGTTGAGGAACGGGAACGCCATGTCCTTCGCGCCGATCTGGAGCGGCACGAGGTAGTTGCCGAAGCCGCTGACCAGCACGTAGGAGATGAAGAAGAACACCATGATCGTGCCGTGCATGGTGACGACGGCGAGGTAGAACTCCGGCGTCATCACCCCGCTCGGCATCCCGTTCGGCAGCAGATGCGAGAGCAACATCCATCGGTGCTCCGGCCAGCCGAGCTGCAGCCGGATAAGGGCGGCGAGCGCCCCGCCGGCCACTCCCATCAGCAGCCCGGTGATGATGTACTGGATCCCGATGATCTTGTGATCCGTGCTGAAGACCCAGCGGCGGATGAACCCGACAGCGTGTTCACCGGGCGCGGGATCGGCGTGGTGCGGCGGGCCGGCCACAAACGGGGTCGTCATCAGTTGCCCTTTGCATTGGCGGCCGACTGCAGCCGCAGCCAGTCGTCGAACTGGGCCGCCGTCAGCACGTGGAAGAAGCCGCGCATCCGGTAGTGGGCGAGGCCGCACAGCTCGGCGCACGCCAGCTCGAAATCGCCCGTCCGTGTCGGGACGAACACGACTTCCGGAGTCATCCCGGGCACGGCGTCCTGTTTCACGCGGAAGTTGGGCAGAAAGAAGCTGTGGATGACGTCTTTCGAGCGCAGTTGGATTCGGACCGGCCGGTTCACCGGCACCGCAATCTCGTTGAGCGTGACGACATCGTCCTTGCCGGCGAGGTCGTCTGGCATGAGGCCGAGCGGATTCGTCGTGTCGTCGATGAGCCGCGGATCGGTTTTCCCGAACTTGCCGTCGGGTCCGGGATACCGCACGTTCCACGCGAACTGCTGCGCCGTGACGTCGATGGTGACGGCGTCCACGGGGACGGCGGCGGCGAAGTACTCCTGCCACACCGGCATCCCAATCGCGAGGACGCCTCCTTCTGCGATCACGGCCATGCCGAGACCCAGCACGCCCGACAGCAGCAACTCGGTCTTGCGCGTGGCCAGGCGCGGGCCGATGGCCGAGCGGCGGACGCCGCGCCAGATGAAGTACGCGAGCGCCAGGTAGCCAGCCAGAAACAATCCGCCGACGGTAAAGAGCAAGTACGCGAGCATCGCGTCGATCCCGGCGCCGTGCCGGCTCGCCAGCGGCGGCATTCTGATGCCCGCGCCGTACGCGACACCGACAATGGCCGTGGCGGCGAAGAGGAGAGAGACGAGCGAGCCTTCGAGTTTTTTCATGAGGTGCAGGATACCCGGCTTGGGTCGGCCGAGCCCTTCGCAACGCGCGTGCCAGCCCCTGTCGCACGAAAGCGGTCCTTTTCTTCACCCCTGACGAATACGTGGCGATGGTAGGGAGCCGAGGTGGTGGATTTTCGGCAGCGGTGCCAGAAAATCGGCGGTCTTCCAGCAAGCCCCCCGTCGGCGCTACGGATAACCGGGCGCAAATCGCCAGTGCCCGAACTGGCGGGCGGCATCGCAATTGCCAGGAGGCAGAGCCAGCCGGCTGGATTGGCAACCGGCGACAACGCGACGTTCTCGAAGAGAACGTGAACAGCGCAGGGCATTCGCACATGCAATCGATTGACGTGCTCAGACGCGAACATCGCGATCTGGAATCAATGTTGGACGGGCTCGAAGCCGCGGCCTCACGCCTTCGGGCCGGAGAGAGTGTGCCCGCCGATTGGCTTCTTAGTGCGGTCGCCCTCTTCGAGGGTTTCGGCAACAGCTGCCACCACGCGAAAGAAGAGCAGGCGCTCTTTCCCCTGCTCGCTCAATATGGTCTGGGCCCGGAGATCAGCTTCGTCAGGGCGCTCCGCGCGCAGCACGAAACTGATCGTGCGTACCTCCTCGAGATCAAAGAGGAGGCAGAGCGCCTGGCGGCAAATGACAGGACGGCGGGCCCAAGGCTGGCGGTCGTGCTGCGCGAGTACGTTCAACTGCTGAAGGAACACATTCGCATCGAGGAGAGCTACTTCGACGGCCTGATTGGCAACACCATGTCGCTGGCCGACGACGTGCAGCTCGTGGAGCAGTTCGACGCGCTCGATCGAACTTGGAATGATCGGCGTGGCGACGGTGAACGCCTGTGATTTCAGAGTCGCGCGCGGTTCGGGGCAGGCATCAATCTTGCGTGACGTTGGGTCCGTCACATGCTTGATCGCGAAAAGCTCGAGATCCTCCTTCCCCCTGGATGGGACGCGGGCGTGAGGCTGCCAGACGCGAACGACATCAACTCCGATCCGCGGGATCTCAGGTTATGACAGCGTTTCTCGTGTGGCTCGAGAGCACTTGGCTTTCCACGACGTTGCGTGATTCGCCGAACGTCTTCCTTTATCCGACGATTCTCGCCTTCCACACGCTGGGTCTGGCATTTTTCGTGGGGATCAGTTCGGCGATCGCGTTGCGGATCCTCGGCGTGGCACCAAGCCTGCCGCTGGCACCCTTGAAGAAGTTCTACCCCATCATGTGGCTAGGCTTCCTCGCCAACGCCGTATCAGGCGTGCTGCTGCTGATCATCGAGCCGACCAGGTTTCTGACGATGTTCGATTTTTACGTCAAGCTGCTGGCGATCGCGGGTGCCGTCTACTGCAATCGGCTGCTGTACATGAGACGGTTCCGTCATCCGGCGAATATGAACCCCGAGCCCCTGCCGGCGAGCGACAAACTCCTGGCGGCCGTGATCCTCATCTTGTGGGGCGCGTCGATCACGGCAGGGCGGTTGACGGCGTACGACGACGCCAATACTCAGCGGCAGACGGCGGCTGGAACTCTTGGTGTGACGCTGGTGACCCTCGTCGTCGGGTACGTCGCGTTCCGGCTCTTTGGCTGGATTCGCTCAGCGTTCTGGGGCCACGCTGACGCGGCCACCTCCAACCGCGAAGCAATGTTGAGATAACCGCCTGCTGACTAGGGTGACGTCATGGAACCGTTTCTCAGATACTGGATGCGCTGGCCCAGCGTTGAACACCTCATCTACAAGTACCTCTGGGTCTGGGGAGTCTGGCAGAGCCTGCATTTCGTCGGGATGGTCCTCCTCATCGGCACGGTCGGAATATTGGACATGCGCCTGTTAGGTATGGCCAAGGAGTTGCCAGTTGCCGCTTTGAAGCGGCTCCTCCCTTGGGGCGTCCTTGGATTCGCGATCTGTCTCGTCACCGGTCTCCTGTTCGTCACGGGGATCTTCGCGAACGTCGCCGTGCATCCCTATGTCGTGCTGACCAGCGACGTCTTTCTTCAATTGAAACTTGTTTTTATCCTTCTCGCGGGACTCAATCTCCTGGCGTTCTATGTCACAGGCATGTCCAGGGCGGTCGACGGTCTGGGCCCTGGCGACGATGCACCGCCCTTAGCCAAGGTGTTGGCAGGGGCATCGTTGTGTTTCTGGATAGCCGTCATGTACTTTGCCCGGTTGATACCAACGGGGAAGTTCCAGCCCTAGCAAGCCGTTGTGGTCCGCAAATATGACGCAGGCCGCTGACCGCCCAGTCAAGGGTTACTGATTGATGCCTACGCAACTCGGAACGCTGGAACAACTCCCTTCCGAATATCTCGATCACCTTCTACCTGACGCGCATATCCCGCGCGGTCGACGTGTTGGTCTCAGCACGCTGCTGATAGCACTGGCGGTGTCGATGCCGGCCGTGGGTCAGACCGAGCGGCAGGGGCAGCCCGACGTGCAAGGCGTCTGGCAGGTCGTGAACACGGCCGCCTGGGACATTCAGGACCATGAGGCGCAGCTTGTCTCCGGGCTGCCTGCACGGTTCGGCATGCCTGCTGGGCAGGGCGTGGTGGAAGGCAACGAAATCCCGTATCAGCCGTGGGCGTTGGCCAAGAAGAAGGAGCACCATGCCAGTCGTCTGACGGCGGACCCGGAAGCGAAGTGTTATCTGCCGGGCGTGCCTCGCATCACGTACATGCCCTATCCGTTTCAGGTTTTTCAGTTCTCCGACCGCGTGGTGATCCTGTACGAGTATCTGCATGCCACTCGGGTGATCCCGACGGATGGGCGTCCGCATCCCAAGGTCCTCAGCGAGTTTTGGGATTTCTGGATGGGGGACTCGCGTGGCCGCTGGGAGGGGGATACGCTCGTCGTCGACGTGACCCATTTCAACGACGAAACCTGGTTTGACCGGGCCGGGAATTTCCATAGCGACGCCCTGCACGTGGTCGAGCGCTACACGCGCACGGGCCCTGACCACATGCTGTACGAGGTCACGATTGAAGACCCGAAGGTGTTCGCTCGACCGTGGAAGATGAGTATGCCCCTCTATCGTCGTCAGGAAGGGAACATGCAACTCTTGGAATACGAGTGCTACGCCTACGCTCGGGAAGGGGCCGACAAGGAGGGCGGTGCCAGATGAGCCATCGGTTTTCAGGTTGCGTGATGGCGATGGCGGCCGTTGCGGCTGTCGTGTCGCTGACGCCGGCACCTGCCGCTGGCGCAACTCCGCTCGTCGGCGTCGCCGAAGCCTCCGGCGAAGGCGCCCAGGCCCCCCAAGCACAAGCTGGTTGTCAGGAGGACGAGGCCAGACTGTTTCATGCCTGCGCGATGGCAAAAGCGAAGACGTTCGATCCGCCGCGTACACCGCACGGCAAACCGGACATGCAGGGATTGTGGCTTAGTCCATTGGGCGGGACCCAAAACATTGAAGAACATCCTCGGACTGCTGCTACTGCCGCAGGAAAAAGTCTGATCGTTGACCCGCCGGCGGGGACAATTCCGTACCAGCCGTGGGCGGCGGTACAAATAGAGGAAAACGTCGAAAAGTACGTTGAGCCCAACGCCGCGTGCTTTCCGAGTGGTGCGCCGCGCTCGATATATACACCGGGTGGATTCCAGATTCGTCAATCTGCTGGATACGTCGTGGTCCTTTTCGATCGGGCCCACAACTATCGCATCATCCCCACCGATGGGCGCCCGCATCTTGGGGGGAACATCCTCCTCTGGCAGGGGGACGCGCGTGGCCGTTGGGAAGGAAATACGCTGGTCGTCGACATCATCAACCAGAACGGCAAGAGCTGGCTGGACCAGCGGGGGAGATTCAATACCGACGCCCTGCACGTCGTCGAGCGCTTCACGCTCGTCGACGCGGATACGATCCACTACGAGGCCACGATCGACGACCCGAACGTTTACACGAGATCCTGGACGATGGCTTTTCCTATCAAGCGCGATAAGCGAAAAGAAGGGCATGAGTTTGTCGAGGACGCGTGTTACGAGGGTGATGAAACGACGCAGATGCTTCTCGGTCTGGGTTTCCGGATTTACCCCGGAGTGACCGTCAAGAAGGAACGGTGAGGGTGACCGTCAGCGGGACTGTTCTTCCGCCGCCTGCTTGAGGTCGGCAAGGTCGCGACTGAGCACATCTCGCACTGTGCCGGCGATCGCCCATCCCAGCGGTTCCAATAATCCGGGCGGAAGCCCATGGGGTCTTTCAGTCGGTGACGCGGCCGGCTCGTACAAGCAGAGCGGATCCTCGGCGAGGGGATCACCAGATGACGAGAACGCGCGCGCACGGGAGCCGCCGCAGAGCGAGCTGTACTCGCAACGGCCGCAGCGGCCACCGAACGTGTGTGGATCGCGCAGCGCCCGGAAGAGGGTCGAGCTGCGGTAAATCTCGACCACGTCGTCGCGCCGCACGTTTCCGGCGGAGAGTTCCAGGAAGCCAGACGGACAGATCTCGCCGGTGTGCGAGATGAAGAGGATGCCGTTGCCGTCGCGGATGCCTGCGCCGTGGTGCGCGGAGCCGCCGGACGCGGGCGCCCCCGCGCCCGCTCGCCGCTCTATCATGACGCGACGAAGCTGCGGCGCTTCGGTGGTGGTGACGACGAGGCGGCCACGTCCCGGCGGGCCGGAGAGGCCGGCGACCCAACCGAGCAACGCCTCGGCGCGCTCAGCCGACACCGGCTGCAGGACCTGCCCACGCCCCACGGCTACGAGGAAGAAGAGGCTCCATCGAGCTGCGCCCATGACGACCACCTGCTCGTGGATCGCCGGCAGGTCGTCGACCGTGTCGGCGCAGACCAACGTGTTGACCTGGAACGGCAAGCCTGTCTCGCCCGCGACCCGGGCGGCCTCCAACGTTCGCTCGTAGGTGCCCGCAAGGCCGCGGATGGCGTCGTGGCGCTCGGCCGTGGATCCGTCGAGGCTGAGCGAAATGGCGTCGATGCCGGCGGCGTGCAGTTTTCGCAGCGCGGCCGGCGTGAGCAGGGGTGTTGCGCTCGGCGCGACCGAGACACCGAGGCCGAGCGCGCGCGCCGCTGCGATCAACTCGAACAGGTCCTTGCGCTTCAGCGGGTCGCCGCCCGTCAGAACCAGATGCGGCAGCGGCTCGCCGAACGAGGCCAGCCGCTGCAGCAACTGCGAGCCCTCTGCGGTTGTCAGCTCGGTCGGATCGGGATCTGGGGCCGCTTCCGCGCGACAGTGACGGCAGGCAAGATCGCAGGCGCGAGTAATCTCCCAGTAAGCACGCTGTGGCCGCTGTTGATAGATAAATGGCACCGGATTCACCAATTCACTGATGGAACCGTCCCACTAACACGCCTTTGCCGAGAATGTGGCCGTCGATCGCCCTGAGCACATCGGCGCGCGTCGCGTCGTCGCCGAGATCGAGCTTCGCGTCGAGCGCGTACAGCTCCCAGGTGTAGTGGTGATGCGGTCCGGGAGGCGCGCCCGGTCCCATGTAGCCCGCGGCGCCTCGGAGGTTCTTCGCCTGGATGGTGCCGTCGGACATCGTCGCCCCCGCGGGCATCCCTTCCGGCAGTTCTCTTGCCGTGCCCGGGATATTGAACGCCATCCAGTGCAGCACGTCGCCGAGCTTCCGCTGAAGCGCGACGTCGGGGTCGTGCATGATCAGCGCGAAGGTGACCGTCCCCATCGGCACGTTGGTCCATTCGAGCTTCGGCGAGACGCCGTCCATCCCGACGTACTTCGCCGGAATCTCGCCGCCATCGGGAAACGCCGTCGTCGTCAACGCCAGACCAGGCGCTTGTGGACCGCGGGCGCCGCCTGGCTGCCCCCCGCCCCGCGCCCCGGCGGGCGCTTGCGCCGCCATCGCGCCGACCGCCGCCGAAAGCAGAATCGCACCGAGCATCATGGCTCTCTGTTTCATTGTCTCGTCCTTTCGCGAGAAGGGACCCTGCGCTCGCGTGATGAGGACCCTCATGCGGTTTCGGCAAGCGCGAGGCGTCTGTTCTCCAACACCGTGACAGCGGTCGCCGTATTCGAGACAGGTACGTGATAGTTGTGGTGCCGTTCGGTGACCTCTCCGGTCAAGGCCGCACGCATGGCCAGCCACGTGAGCAGCTCCGTTCCCTGGGCGCCAGCCAGGCGCACGATGTCGGCGATCGAATAGCGTGCAAGCGCCCTGGGATCGCTGACGATCCTGTCGAGACACAGCAGATCGAATTCCCTGTTGATGAATCCGGCTCGCTGGCCGTCGAGCTGGTGAGACAGGCCCCCTGAGCCGACGATCAGCACGCGGAGATCCTCGTCGAACGATTCGATGGCCCGGCCGATCGCCGCGCCGAGCTTGTAGCAGCGCGCCGGCGTGGGCAGCGGATATTGGATGTGGTTGATATTAATCGGCACCGTCCGGACCGGGCGCGATCCCTCTCCTGGCCAGAGCAAGGCCAGCGGCAGCGCAAAGGCGTGATCGACCGCCATTTCCTGGCACGTCGTCATGTCGAATTCGTCGGCCACGAGGGACTCGATCATGTGCCACGACAGCGCGGGATGGCCGGGGTAGGGCGCGACAACTGGAAGTCCCCACCCCTCGTCTTCGTTGCGGTATTCCGGCGCCGCGCCAATCGCGAACGTCGGCTGCTTGTCGAGAAAGAAATTCAGGCCGTGATCGTTGTAGATGACGACGGCCACATCCGGCCGGACCGACGCCAACCACTCGTGAACCGGCTTGTAACCGTCGAAGAACGGCTTCCACGCGGGCTCGTTCTGCCAGCCCCGCGCGATCGCCCTGCCAATAGCGGGAACGTGAGATGTCGCGATGCCGCCGACGATGGTGGCCATTGTTGTTATTTACCTCCGGCGCGGACGAGCATGTCTTTGAATTCCTGTTCGGACATGCCTCGCTGCTGCGCACCAATCTGTTGCACGTTGAAACCGAAGATGCCGGCCCACTTGGCGAGAAAGTAGATGTTGCCTCCGGCATGGAGCAGCTCCAGCACGTTCTTGTGTTTCACGGCCTGGCGCTGCTCTTCGGTCAAGTGGAACTTGTCGAAATAGGCATCCTCGTCGCGCCGGTACTCCTCGCGGTTCGCCGCGGAATTGAAAGAGAAGCACATCTTGTTGAGCGCATAGCCCTTCATGGCCTGACGGCCATCAAAGAGGATCGTCCCCGGGATGTCGCAGTCGGACGTGTCGGTGTTCATCTGGCTCCTTTGCGCCTCTTGTCAGGGCCGGCCTTCAGGCCGGCCCCTGGGCGGACCTGAAGGTCCACCCCTACGACGTGACCTCGGTTCTACTTGCACACCGGAGTAATGCACACCGAAGACGTAATCGGCGGCGGAATCGCGATGCCCGCCTTCGTCATGAGCGTGCGGAGCAGGGTCGCAGTCTCGGGATGAGGGATGGCCGATTGCACGCCAACCCTGACCAGGCCGTCCGCGTAATCCATCGGCAGCCACCCATGGCCGAGCAGCTCGCCGTTGACGGTGTCCCGACTTCCGCCATCCCTGGTGTCCAGTCTGGCGCCGTGGTCCACCAGGAGTTGAACGACCGCGTTCCGCCCTTTGTGGGCCGCGCCGTGCAGCGCTGTGCGGCCCTCACTGTCGGCCGCAGTCGGGTCGAGGCCGAGGTCCAGACACATCTTCACCGCCTCCAGGGAGTCTTGTTCCGAATGCTCGTACGTCACGCCCTGGACCCAGCCGATGCCCGATGCCACGGCCAGCGGTGTGACGTTGTTGGTCGTCGCGATCTTCGGATCGGCGCCGCGGGCTAGGAGCAGCTTCATAAGCTCGACGTCGCCGGACTGCGCGGCTCGCAGGAACGGTGTGGCGCCGTCCTCGTACAGCCACTGCATCGTGAAGATCGTCCGCGTCTCGGTGCTGTCCTTCGCCCGGGCGTTCACGTTCGCGCCGCGGTCCAGCAGCTTCTTGATGAAGTCCAGATGGTCCAGATCGCCCGGGCGCACCGGATAGTCCCCGCCTTCGATGTTGCGGTTGTCGGTCGCCAGATAGAGGGGCGTCCAGCCGCCCTTATTGGCGAGGTTCGAGTTGGCTCCGTGGTCCAGCAAGTACGAGGCGAGCACGTAGTTCCGGTTCTGGGTCGCGGTCAAGAGTGCGGTCCATCCGTACTGCGTCACTTGATTCACATCAGCGCCTGCCTCGACCAGAATCCGCGCCGTGTCGAGATCGCCCTGCCGTGCGGCAAACACCAACGCCGTCAGCCCACCACCATCGGCATTCTGACGCGGCCTGAAGAAATCCTGATTATCAAAGTCCTGTTGTTCCGGCTGCGTCCCGGTGCCGCCCTCCCGGCCGCCGCGGCCTGCTCCACCGGCTCCGGCTCCGCGGCCTCTGCCCCCGCCTCCCCGGGCTGTGGTCGCTGCCTCGACGCCGACCTGCGCCGCCCGTTGCCGGACCGTTGGGGCGAGGTAGGCGGTCCTGGCCACAGCGGCCGGGTTCGAGCGGGCGCTGACGTCCGCACCGCGCTCGACAAGGAGCTTGACGGCGGCCGGATGTTGCTCCGCCGCGGCCCAGTGCAACGCCGTGGTGCCCCGCAGGATCTCCTTCGCGTTGACTTCGGCTCCGCGGTCCAACAACAGCTTGATGGCATCCACCGCGCCAGTACGCGCCGCCATCATGAGCGCGGTTTCTCCGTGGGCCCCGTGCTCGTTCGGATCCGCTCCGGCCTTCAACAGCCGCTCGACCATGGGCGCGCTGCCGTTGATGCAGGCCAGCGACAGCGCCGTGGCCCCTTCGAGGTTGGCGGCTTTCACGTTCGCGCCGGCGCGGATCAGGAGATCGGCCATCTCCAGGTCATTTTTGTACACGGCCCAGTGCATGGCTGTCGCGCCGTCCGCCTGGGGTGCATTGACGTCCGCTTTTTGCCCGAGCAACAGACCGACGGCCGCCGTGTCGCCCTTCATGGCGGCATCGGCCACCGGACTGTTCGCGGCGCGAAAAACGGCCGTCGACAGCAGAAGCGCGACGCAAACCGGGAATGTAGATCCCTTCATGACTGCTCCCTCGGTGCCGTGTATTGGATGAACTTCTAAGTTCTAAGTTCTGAGTTCTCACTTCAGGCTGCGTTACTCAGCAGCCTGCTAAAGACCCGTGAGTCTGCCCGTACTGTCGCCGAGACTCTCCTGGCGCACGTCGAACAGGTCCATGATGCTCACTAACAGATTCCCCGTCGGGACGGTCCGGGACGGGAACGCCAGATGGCGCCCGCCTTTGAGCTGACCCGAGGCCCCGCCGGCCAGGATGTGCGGCACGTCGTGGTGCAGGTGCTGATTGGAGTTGCCCATATTGCTGCCGTAGAGCACGACGGAGTGATCCAGGAGGGTGCCGTCGCCATCCTGCGTGCTGCGCAGTTTTTCCAGGAAGTACGCCAGCATCTTGACGTGATACCGGTTCAGCTTGGCGTACTCCTCGATGCGCTTCGGATCCTCCGCGTGGTGCGAGCCCCCGTGGAAACTGATGGTCGTGCCGCTTTCCGGATACGCCCGGCCGGTGAGGTCGCGCGCATACAACAACGTGGAGACGCGGGTGATGTCGCCTTGGAACGCCAGCGTCAGCAGATCGAACTGCAGCTTGATGTGCTCGTCGAACGTCTCGGGCACGCCGTACGGCATCGCCGCGGTGGGCGCGGCATTCGAGGCTTTCGCGGCGATTTGAAGACGCCGCTCGATCTCGCGAACGTCGTCCAGGTATTGGTCCACTCGGATGCGATCGGCCGGGCCGATGGCCGACTTGAACCGCGCGAGCGTCTTCGTGATCGAATCGAGGATGCTCTGATCTTCCTGCCGCCGGGCGATGCGCTCGGCCTGGGTGCCGCCGTCACCGAACAGCCGCTGGAAGACCACCTGGGGGTTGATCTCCATCGGCAGCGGCCGGCTCGGCGTCGGCCACGAAATCGAGTTTGTGTACGCGCAGCTGTAGCCCTCGCCGCAGTTGCTCGAGTTCGCCCCCGGATCCTCGACGCCCAGCTGAAGCGACGGCATCAGCGTCTCCTGGCCGATCTGCTTTGCGATGACCTGATCGATCGTGACGCCGTTTTGAATGTCGGCGCCGGCGGTTTTCTTCGGCTTGTTGGCGCACAAGTACGCCGACGCGACCCAATGGTCGGCGCCCGTCACCCCCGGGGGCGGTTCCGCCGACTTCGACCAGAGCCCGCTCATGATCACCGTGCGATCGCGGTACGGCTCGAGCGGGCTCAAGATCATGGGAAACTCGAAGCCCGTGCCCTCTTTGGCCGGGACCCAATAGCCCGGCGCCATGCCGTGCGGTACGAAGATCCCGGTAAAGCGCGTTTTCGTCTGAGCCGCCGCCGTCTGGCCCGCGAGCGCGCGTGCCGGGACCATCGCGTCCAGCAACGGCAGCGCGAGCATGGTGCCCGCGCCCCGCAGGAAGGTCCGACGCGGAATGTGCGTCTTGGTGAGATACATGGTGACAGGGCCTCCTCGTTTGTCCGGCTCGAGCCGGACTCTACTTTTACTTTTGTGCGACCTGACTTGGCGCCGTGGCGGGTGCCTTCATGTTCATCTGGAACTGCTGGCTCTTGACGACGCCCAGTACCAGCGATGAGTACCGGTAGTTGGTGGGGGCGGCGTCCCGGACGATAGAGCGCACCAGCGGCATGTCGAAGGTTTCTGCGCCTCGGCCGAGCGCGTACGTCAGAAGCTTCTCGGTCGCGACCCGAACGAACTGGGGGGAGTAGCGCAGCATCGCCTCGCGCAGACTCGCCAGACCGTTCAACGGGGTGCCGTCAACGAGCACGCCCGACGAATCGATCGGGACGCCCCCGTCGTCGGTGCGCCACGCCCCGGTCGCGTCGAAGTTCTCGAACGAGAAGCCGATCGGATCCATGATCTTGTGACAACTCTTACAGGGTTCGACTCTGCGGTGTCCTTCCATCTGCTGGCGCATCGACTGCTTTGTGCCCCCATGGGCGTCCCGTTCGGTGGTGGATATCCGGATGACAACACCCGGCGGCGGACTGGGGGGACTCACGCCGAGGAAGGTCTGCATGAACCACTTGCCCCGCTGCACCGGGGAGGTCCTGCCTGGCTGCGAAGACACCGTGAGCTGACTCCCCTGGCCCAGCAGCCCTCGACGCAGGTCAAACTCCTTGCCGAGCGTGATGCGCCGGAACTGGCTGCCGTACACGTTCGGGATCCCGTAGTGCTTCGCGAGACGCTCGTTGACGAAGGTATAGTCGGCGGTCAGCAGGTCCAGCACGCTGCGGTCCTCCCGCACGATGCTGCCGAAGAAGAGCTCGGTTTCCCGCCGGAAGGCCTGGCGCAAGTTGTCGTCGAAGTCGGGATACGTCAGCGGGACCGGCGCCTGGCTCTGCAGGCTGCGGAGGTTCAGCCACTGTCCCGCGACGTTGGTCACGAGGGCCTCTGAACGCGGATCGGCGAGCATGCGGCGCACCTGCCGCTCGAGCACGACGGGATTTTTCAGCTTCCCCTGGCCCGCCAGCGTCAGCAGTTGGTCATCGGGGATGCTGCTCCACAAGAAGAAGGACAACCGCGAGGCCAATTCCAGGTCGGTGATGCGGTAGGGTTTGCCAGCCGCCACACTCGCCGGCTCGGCCTCCCGGCGGTAGAGGAACTCGGGGTCCGCGAGGAGGCGCCGGAGCGCCATGTCGATCCCTTGATCAAAGGTCCCGGCTTTTCGGCCCGACTGGTAGAAACCCATCAGCATCGAGACGTCTTCGGCGGTCGCAGGCCGCCTGAAGGCGCGCCGGGCCAACGTCGACACGATTTTTTCCGCACAAGGCGCCTCGTCGGTCGAAGGTCGGCACACGAAGATCTTGCGGCGACTGGGCGTGTCGGTCGCTGCCACGGCGTTGTACGGGCCGTCAATCCTGACGCTGCCAACATGCGGGAAGAACGTGAACCCGGGAAGGCCGCCGGTTTCGAGCGTGCTCCGCAAGAAGTGCTTGTTCAGGTCGTTGATCGGCGCGTAATGGGTGGCCGCAAAGGTGACGCCGACCGCACGCGGACCCGCCTTCACCGGGATGCGAAGATCCAGCGTGCCGCCGCGCGCCACTTCTCTGTCCCAATCGAGTTGCTGGACACGCGCGCCGTCCAGGAAGACGTCGAGTTTCTCCCCGCGGATCTCTCCAAAGGCGGTGTTGCTCCCCATGTTGCCTTTGTTCACCGGGATGACTTTGATGGCGTACTCGCCGTCGGCGGGGAACTGGTGACGCGCGAGGATGCCACCGCGGGTCCCGAACGGCAGCCCTTCGACGTGGTAGTCCTGGGTGGCGTCCTCCGGCACGCGGTAGACCGTTTGACTTGGCGTCGCCGCCACACCGACCGCCAGACGGCTGATCCGCCCCGCCGCTGACAGATAGGCTTCCAGGAGCGCCGGCGACATCACCAGCGTGCCCGCCATGTTGTCGAACCCGGCGGTCGAATCATCGGACGGCAGGAATTTCGCCGCGTCCACGTCGAGCGCGAGCAGATCGCGGATCGCATTCGCGTATTCATTGCGGTTGAGCCGATGAAGGCCCGGCGCGGGCAGCTGAAGGACGCCGTGGCGGTCGAGCTCGGCCTCCAGTCCTGCGGCGAGCGCCTCGCGCGTTGCCGGCTCCAGCGGCGGCTGACCGGCCGGAGGCATCATGCCGGCGCGAGTCTTCCGCACGGACCGTTCCCACGGCGTTGGGTTGATGGCGATATCAGCGAGGTCCGTGCCGTGCAGCGCGATGCCTCCCGCCTTGATTCGGTCGTTATGGCACTCGACGCAGTGCTGATCGACGAGCGTCCGCACCCTCGATGCGGACACAGGAGCGCTCGAGGATGGTCGCGGTGGGCTCGCGGTCCGGCGCGGGCTCGCGGCGCGTTCCGCACGAACTGTCTGTTTCGGGCTCGTCGTCTGTCCGTGGACAAAGGCGACCGAGATAAGTGCCATGCAACCGACGATGAAGGGTCTCTTGCTCATCGCATACTCCGCGTCACACACTGCACGACAGGTCTCAGCACGCCCCCACGTCCAGGGCAAGTGGAGCGCCTGTCTCAAGATCTGATCGGCGTTACGCAAACAGAATGCCGTGCCGCGGGCGTGGGCGCGAAGCGTCAGTGTTTCTCGTGGTGTGGTGTGTGGGTGGTGCCCACGTCCACCGTGCCCATGAGGCCACTCTCGGCATGGTCGAGGATGTGACAGTGAAACATCCAACTCCCCGCGCGATCGTCGAAGCGCACGATGAAGCGCACGGTCTGGTCGAAGGGAATGTTGACGGTGTCTTTCCAGGCCATGGGCTTCACTGGCGATCCGTGTTCGTCGAGGACCTGAAAAAAGAACCCGTGCAGGTGAAGCGGATGTGACCACGCCGACTTGTTCGTCACCGTCCACACCTGGGTTTCGCCCAACTGCGCCGTGACGGACTTGTCCTTCGTGAAGCGTGCTCCGGTGATGCGGTACTCGGGGTCCTCGGCCCCCTGGACCAACGTGACCTCGAGGTCGACCGAGGTGGCGCCCGCCCTGGGCAATGGCTCGATCACACGATGCGTATCTGGGAGCCGGACCGCAGAGTAGGGAGGCAGGTCGGCCATCGCGATCGTGAACAGATTGTCGAACGGGTAACGACCTTCGACGGTGCCAAACCCACGGTAGTACAGCACCGAGCGGAGCATGATCTCGGTACCCGGTTTTGCCCGAGGCGTCACGATGAGATCGGCGCGCTCCCCTGGCGCCAGGACGAAGGTGTCGCTCTCCACGGCGTACTCCTGCAGCCCCCCGTCTCCGCCGATCTGCTTGAAGAGCGCCCCGCCGAGGTCCAGATTGAAGAACCGGCTCTTGGCCGCGTTGACAATCCGCCAGCGCTGCGGCGCGCCGCTCCGGGCGGCCAGCTTCGAGCGTTCGCGGCCGTTGACCAGGACGTGCGTGCCTTCACGCCCGAACATGTTGGCGATTGAGCCACCAGCATCCGGCGATTCCAGGACGCCGTCGGCTCGGAGGGACATATCGCTCAACACGAGGACGAGCTCGTCAGGCACACCAACTTGTTCGTTCGGATCCTCGACGAGCAGCGCGCCGTAGAGTCCAAACCCCACCTGCGCGGCCGACATCACGTGCGGGTGGTACCAGAAGAGGCCGGCGTCCGGGACGACGAAATCATAGGTGAACGACTCGCCAGGCTGCAGTTCCGGCTGCGAGATGCCCGGCACGCCATCCATCTGAATCGGGACGCGCACCCCGTGCCAGTGGACCGTCGTCGGCCGGGGCAGCTTGTTTACGAAGTGCACGATGAGGCGATCGCCAACCCGCACACGAATCAGCGGCCCCGGGACGCCGCCGTTGTAGGTCCAGGCCTCGACCGATTGGCCTGGCGCAATCTCCACCCGCGCGACGCGGGCCTCCAGGTTGACCTCGACGATGTGCGGGTCGGGATTGATGTCGACGGCCTCCGAGAGCTTCAGGCCCTGGTCCCATCCAACGGGCTGCAGACTGACCGGCCCCTCGGCTCGGCCTACGCAGCCCAGCCACAGCAGCACCGCCAGGACCGTTCCGAGTCTGAATCGGCAACTGACTCGTCGAAGGTTTTTCCGCATGACGTGTGAAAAATCCCCGCAAGCTGGCTGCCATGAATCCCATGCCCAAACCGTACTGATCTCCGAAAAGCCGGCACCCATGCCGAAAAGGCGAGCCCTTTGTGGCGCTTTTTCGGCACCCTCAGAGGTGCGGGATCGTGCAGAAGCCGCCAATTGCATCCTTAGAGCCCCTCGGGTATCAATCGGCCAAAAACGATGACTCCGATCCAGAGGAACAACGAGGTCCCCGCGATGAGTTTGGCGAGCAGCGGTGCGTCATCTCCCGGCCCCAGGACATCGACAGTCCGAGCCGCGCCGGTCAGGTAGAAGGCCAGCAGGTTTAATCCAGCGAGGAAGATGAACAGCAGCTTCATTTGAAGATAGCCGTCTCTCACAATGACGTTGTAGGCATTGTCACCATACAGATTGGCCCCGATGCCGCCCACGAACAGCGCGCCCGTGACCAGGCAGAGGACGAATCCGAAAACCCCCCAGGGAAGGAGCCGTTTCAAGGATGACAGCGGCAGGCCTTTCGCGATTCCCAGCACGCGCAGGTCGAACATGCCCACGATACCGACCAGGAGGCACAGCCCGATGAAATGAAAGGTCTCGCACATCGGCCATGCCCAGGGATAAGCCATGAAGACTTCCAGCGAGGGCCATCTGAGCCAGTACCTGCCGAAGGATGCCATAGCGTTATCTTCCTTTCACCAACCGATAGAACCACGGGTCCTTGTGTGAGATGGCTCGCTCGAGCCTACGCGGAGGGAAACGGCGTACCCGGCAAGCAGCAGCACGCTCGCTACGACGAGCACTGCGAGCGAAGACTGTCGTTCGACGTTGGCGATGCCGTGGTACGCCATCAGGCGCCCCGCCGTGATGGTGACGAGCCAGACCAGGAGGGCTGTGGCGGCCAGGACCTTGTCCTTCGTCGGGACGGGCGTTGTGCCCAGATTCGCCGGGTTGCCAAACACTTGCCGCTTGATCCGGCGCAGGCACAGGACGGCGAGCACGACGCCGCCCATCTTGATGAAGAAGCCCGGGTTGCTGACCGCCTTTACCGGGTAAATGCTGAACAGCACAACACCTGAGATGGCATTGATCCAGAAGCCCGCGTACATCAGGGGGAAGAACTGTTCCATCGGTGCCAGGGGCAGGCGGGAGGCAACGCCGAGGATCCGCAGATAGACCGCCGTGCTGAGGCCTACCAGGATTGCCATGCCGATTGCGTGAAGCACGAGAGGCATTTCGTATAACACGGCACTCTCTTTAATCGATATGGCGACGCTGCTGTGTTCGAGCCAAACGAAAAACTCCATCGTGCTCCTCATTTCGTTGACTTTGAATGTTCGAGCCGGTGACGGCCGGCCGTCACGTCGGCTGGCATCCAGCAACTATCGAGCCAGCAAGATC
>JBGPKK010000023.1:0-42613 GCA_041485905.1 Vicinamibacteria bacterium | reverse complement strand
CTTCAAGGCGCTCGTTCGCCAAGCGGTCGCCCTCAACAGTTCTGGCAAGTCGAAACCTTCGAAGAAAGTGAAGTCCTAAAGGATTCCGCCCCTGAACAGGTCCGACATCAGGGTGGCGGAGGTGTCGTTCCGCCCGAGCGTACCCAGGTTGAAGATGCCTCGACAGTCGCAAGGAGCGAATAGTGGGAATACTGGACCCAGCGCGTCGCGTCCGCCGCGGAATTTGACGTAATTGGTGATATTGGACGTGGGCCCCGGTCGTCGAGCGCCGTCCGCAGCGCCTCACAGCACGAAGCAATTGCGTCGGGGCGTCCATGACAGCGTGCGGTCACTCGAGTCCGCCATTCGCGAATTCATTGACGCCTCCAACACGGCGGGCCAGCCGTACGTCTGGACCAAGACTGCCGACGACATCCTCGCGAGCATCGCGCGCTTCGCGCTTCGGACCGTCACGGTCCAGGACCAGCAGCAGGTTATGTTGCGAACCACTGGTACGGGACACTAGCAGACGTGTCGACAACCCTGACGTCAATCGTCATCCCGGCATTCAACGAAGCGGCGTCCATCGGCCCGCTGGTCAGGGCGTTGCGGGGCGCGTCGACATGGCACGAGATCCTCGTGATCGACGACGCCTCGACCGATGGGACGGCCGATCAGGCGGCCGCCGCCGGCGCGCGCGTCGTTCGCCATCCGTACAACAAAGGCAACGGCGCGGCAGTGAAAACGGGCATCCGACAGGCCACGGGCGCGTTCGTGCTCATCATGGACGGCGACGGCCAGCATCGCCCCACCGACGCGGTTCGTCTCGTCTCGCATCTCGATGCCTACGATCTCGTCATCGGCGCCCGCTCGCCGCGATCGCAGGCCAGTCTCGCCCGCCGCCTGGGCAACAACGCGTTGAACCGGGTGGCGAGCTACCTGACCGAGCGACCCGTTCCCGATCTCACGTCCGGCTTCCGCGCGGCGAAAAAGGACTGCCTGCTGGAGTTCCTCTACCTGTTGCCCAACGGGTTTTCGACGCCGACGACCACGACGCTGGCGTTCATGAAAGCCGGATATAGCGTCCGCTTCGAGCCGGTCGAGGCGGCGCAACGGCAGGGCCGCTCCAACATCAGGCTGGGCGCGGACGGGGCCCGCTTCTTTCTGATCCTGATCAAGGTGATTACGATTTACAGTCCGCTGCGTATCTTTCTGCCGGTGAGCGCCGCGGCCTTCCTGCTTGGCGCGGTGTACGCGGCCTGGACGATCGTCACGCAATCGCACGTGACCAATTCGTCCGTACTGCTCATTCTCGTCAGCCTCGTCATCTTCCTCGTGGGCCTCGTCTCCGAGCAGATCTCCTCGCTCCGCTTCGAGGGCCGTCGATCGTGAGCGCCCCGACAGCGCTGGTCATCGTGCCGACCTACAACGAACGAGACAATCTGCCGATACTCGCGGCGGCCCTGATGGAGCACGAAAACGTCCGCCTCCTCATCGTCGACGATCAATCCCCGGACGGCACCGGCGATCTGGCGGACGGCCTGGCACTCCGCTACTCGGGCCGGCTGGAGGTGCTTCACAGGACGGGGCCCCGCGGCCTGGGCCTCGCCTATCTCGACGGCTTCAGGCGAGCCATCGGCGAACCGGTTGATGTGATTTGCCAGATGGACGCCGACCTGTCGCACGATCCGGCGCGCCTTCCCGCGCTCATTGCGGCGGTCGCGGGTGCCGATCTCGCCATCGGTTCCAGGTACGTGCCCGATGGCACGGTCGTCAACTGGCCGCTGTTCCGGCGGGTGCTCAGCCGTTTCGCCAACCTCTACGTCCGTTCCGTCACGCGCCTGAACGTGCGCGACTGCACGAGCGGGTACCGGGCGTGGCGCCGCGAAACGCTGGCGTCGCTGCCGCTGGATCACGTCCTTTCCGACGGCTATTCGTTTCTGATCGAAACGCTGTACATCGCCGCCCGGCGTGGCTGTCGGGTCACCGAGGTCCCGATCACGTTCGTCGAGCGCCGTCGGGGAGAATCCAAGCTCTCCGGCGCCGTCTTCGTCGAATCGGTCGTGACGCCCTGGCGCCTTGTCGCCCGAAACTCGAGGGCCTGACCGAGGGCGCTTTCATGCTATGGTGGATGCTCCGCAGATGTCAGCCCTTCCCGCGCACAAGCCAGCGGGTCTGAGTGTCTTCTTCCCGGCGTACAACGACAGCGGCACCATCGCCAGCATGGTGATTCGCACCGTGAAAGCCGCCTCGGAACTGACGCCGGACTTCGAGATCATCGTTGTCGACGATGGCAGCGCCGACGGAACGGCAGAGATCGCCGACGAGCTCGCCCGAACGTATCCGCACGTCCGCGCCGTGCATCACCCCAAGAACCGCGACTATGGCGCCGCGCTGCAGACCGGCTTCCGTTCGGCGACCAAGGAGCTCATCTTCTACACCGACGGCGACGCGCAGTACGACCCGGCCGAGCTGTCAGCCCTCTGGGCGAAGATGGCGCCCGAGGCCGATCTCGTGAACGGCTACAAGATCAGCCGCGCCGATCCGCTCCATCGCATCATCATCGGGCGCGTCTACCATTACATCGTCAGCCTGCTGTTCGGCCTGAAGCTGCGCGACGTCGATTGCGATTTCCGGTTGATGCGCCGCACCATTTTCGATCGCATCAACCTCGTGAAGACCAGCGGCATCATCTGCGTCGAGATGATGAAGAAGATCCAGGACGGCGGCTTCCGGATCGTCGAAGTGCCGGTACACCACTACCATCGCGCGTTCGGCAAATCGGAGTTCTTCAATGTTCGGCGACTCTTCAGAACCGGCCGGGACCTCCTGATCCTGTGGTATGCGCTCGTCATCCGCCGCGAGCACCTGCGCGCCGATGTCACCCCGCTCGCTCAGACGGCCGCCGACCCCGCGAATCGCGTGTATCCGAGCCCGCCGCGACCGTGACCGTGAGCTACCGCGAGTCTTACCGCGGCCGCAAGGTGATGATCACCGGAGGCCTCGGTTTCATCGGCAGCAATCTCGCCCGGCAGCTCGTCGACCTCGGCGCCCGGGTGCTGCTCGTCGATTCGCTCATCCCCGATTACGGCGGCAATCTGTTCAACATCGACGGCGTGGACGATCGGCTGGCTGTCAACATCGCCGACATCCGCCAGCAGAGCACGATGAACTATCTCGTACGCGATCGCGACGTGATCTTCAACCTCGCCGGGCAGGTGAGCCACATCGACAGCATGCGCGATCCGTATAGCGATCTCGAGATCAACTGCCGCAGCCAGCTCACCGTCCTCGAGGCCTGCCGCGCCCACAACCCGGACGTCAAGGTCGTCTTCGCCGGCACGCGTCAGGTGTACGGACGGCCGGATTCCCTGCCGGTCACCGAATCGCATCTGGTGCGCCCCACCGACGTGAACGGCATCAACAAGGCGGCCGGCGAGTACTATCACCTCGTCTACAACAACGTCTTCGGCGTGCGCGCCTGCTCGCTGCGGCTCACCAACGTGTACGGCCCGCGCCAGTTGATTAAGCACAACAGGCAGGGATTCATCGGGTGGTTCATCCGTCTGGCCATCGAGAACGGCGTGATCCAGATCTACGGCGACGGCTCGCAGCTCCGCGACTTCGTCTACGTCGACGATGCGGCCGACGCGTTTCTCCGCGCCGGGGTCGAAGACGCGTGCAACGGCGAGGTGTTCAACGTCGGCGGCGAGGCGCCGCACAGCCTTCGCGAGGTGACCGATGTCCTGGTGGACGTCGCCGGCTCCGGGCGCGTGCAGTACGTCGAGTGGCCGTCGGACAAAAAAGCGATCGACATCGGCAGCTTCTACGCGGACTCCTCGAAGTTCACGCGTACGACCGGGTGGACGCCGACGATCTCGCTGCGCGATGGTCTCGAGCGGACGGTTGCCTTCTACCGCCAGGACTACCGTCATTACGTCGACGCCTCGGACAGGCCGGAACCCGAGTGATCCCCCCGCGCATTCCGTTCGTGTCGTTGACACCCGGCGAGGACGCCGAAGATGTCCGGCGCGCGATCGATCGCGTCGTCGCCCGCGGCTGGTTCGTCCTCGGGCCCGAGGTCGACGCGTTCGAGCACCAGTTCGCGGCGGCGTCCGGCGCGTCATATGCCGTCGGGGTCGGCAGCGGCACCGATGCGCTGATGCTGATCCTGCGGGCACTGGGGATCGGACCGGGCGACGAAGTGATCACGACGCCGCTGTCGGCGGCGTACACGGCACTCGCCGTGACGATGACGGGCGCCCGGCCGGTGTTCGCCGACATCGATCCCGTCCGCTACACGATAAACCCGGAACGGGTCGCGGCGGCGATCGGTCCTCGGACGCGCGCCATTCTTCCGGTTCACCTGTACGGACAGGCGGCCGATATGGCGGCAATCAGCAGAGTCGCGTCGGCGAACAATCTGGCGATCGTCGAGGATTGCTGTCAGGCGCACCTGGCCACCGCCGGCGGACGGCCGGTCGGCACCATCGGCGTCGCCGGCGCGTTCAGTTTTTATCCGACGAAGAACCTGGGCGCTCTGGGCGACGGCGGCGCGGTGGTGACCAACGATCGGTCGTTGGCCGATCGCATCAGGCGGCTCCGAAACGGCGGCCAAACGGATCGCTATCACCATCAGGAACCCGGCTGCAATTCACGGCTCGACGAGATCCAGGCGGCGATTCTCGCGGCCCGCCTCCCGCGGCTGGGCGGATGGACCCACCGGCGACGCGAGCTCGCCGCCCGCTACCGGATCGCGCTGGCCGGCGGAGCGATCACCGTTCCGGCCGAGTGCGACGAAGGACACGTGTATCATCTTTTCGTCGTACGCACACCCGAACGCGACGGGCTGCAGGCGAACCTGGCGGCCGTCGGGATCGAAACGCTTGTGCACTATCCGATTCCGATTCCCCAACAACCGGCGTTCGCCCAATGGGCGCCGGCCGAGTGCCCGATTGCCGCGCGGATCTGCAGCGAAATACTTTCGCTGCCACTCCATCCACGCATGACGAATGCCGATGTCGCCGACGTGGCGGCGGCCGCAGTGAAAGGACACGACTCGTGCGGGCGTTGATCACGGGCGGCGCCGGTTTCATCGGCTCTCATCTCTCCGAAGCGCTCCTCGACGCCGGACATCAGGTGCTGATTCTCGACAATCTGTCCACGGGATCGATCGACAACATCGCGCATCTGAAAGGCCGCGACGGCTTTGAGTACTTCATCGACTCGGTGAACAACGAACCGCTGCTCGCCGAGCTCATCGACCGCAGCGACGTCGTCTTTCATCTCGCCGCCGCCGTCGGCGTCAAGTTGATCGTCGAGCAGCCCGTGCACACGATCGAGACCAACGTGCACGGCACCGAAGTCGTCCTGAAGCACGCCAACAAGAAGAAGAAGCTGGTAGTGATTGCGTCGACCTCGGAGGTCTACGGCAAGAGCGAGGACGTGCCGTTTCGCGAGGACTCGGATCTCGTGCTGGGACCGACGCCGAAGCTCCGCTGGGCGTACGCGTGCAGCAAGGCGATCGACGAGTTCCTGGCGCTCGCCTACTGGAAAGAACGCAAGCTGCCGGTCATCATCGTCCGCTTCTTCAACACCGTGGGACCGCGGCAGACCGGGCAGTACGGTATGGTCATCCCGAATTTCGTCCGGCAGGCGCTGGCGGGCGAACCGATTACCGTCTTCGGCGACGGGACACAGTCGCGCGCCTTTACGCACGTCGCCGACGTTGTGCGCGCCCTGCTCGCGCTCGTCGTCGAGCCCAAAGCCATCGGTCAGGTCATCAACATCGGCAACACCGAGGAAGTGACCATTCGGGCTCTCGCCGAGCGCGTGCGTACGCTCGCCGGCTCCCAATCGCCCATCAAATTCATCGCGTACGACGATGCCTACGAATCCGGATTCGAGGACATGCCGCGGCGGCTGCCGGATCTGACGAAGGTCACCGCCTTGATCGGGTACAAAACCAGGCACAATCTCGACGATATCCTCACGCAGGTGGTCGAGTATTTCGGCAAGAAATAGCCGGGCCGGCCCAAATGGCCGTGCTTGGAATGGCCCGACGCGGTGCGTATACTAGGTGTAGCTCCATGCGTAAACCCTTTGCCGCGGCGTTCAGTGTGCTCGCATTGGTCGGCGCGGTGGCGACCGCATCGGCCGAGGTTCGGCTGACCATTCAGGGAGGGCACGTCACGCTCGTCGCGAAAGACGCGACGATCCGGCAGATTCTTGCCGAGTGGGAGCGCGTGGGCCAGACCAAGGTGGTCAACGCCGAACGCATCGGCGGCGGACCGCTGACCCTGGAACTGACGGACGTTCCGGAACTGCAAGCCCTCGATGTCGTCCTCCGGTCGGTCAGCGGTGTCGTGCTCGCGCCACGCGCGACGGCTGATGGCAACGTGTCCGCGTTCGAGCGGATTGTCGTGGTGCCGACAAGCACCGCGCCCGCGCAAGCGGTCGACCCGCCGCCGCCCGTGTTCGGACCACCGAGGTTCCCGCAACAGGTGCCGCCGTTCCCCTCTGACGACCAGGACCCCGCCGCGCTGAATCGCGGCGCAGTATTCACGTTCCCGCCGCCGCAGGTCACGAACCCGCAAGGGGAAGGGGGGCCAATGCCGGGCATCGGCATCAATCCCAATCAGCCGCAGCAGCCGCCGCTGTTCCGGCAACAGACAGCGCCCGCGGCGCCGGTATCAGCCGGGTCGTTTCCCGGAGGGCCGAGTTCTTCTACTTCTTCGCCGACAGGCGTACCCGTTCCCGGGATGGTGGCACCCGCTCCAGCGCCAGGGCCTCCGGGATTTCCTCAGCCCGCGCCACCCCAGAAATAATCTCTTGGCCTTAGTGGACGAGGTCCAAGCCGCAATGACCGACGCGATGCGCCAGCAGGCATATGCGCGGTTGAGCGCCCTGCGCATGCTCAAGGCCGCGCTCGTGAATCGCGAGGTCGAGAAAGGCCGCGCGCTCGACGACAACGAGTCGCGGCAGGTCGTCACTTCGCTCGTCAAGCAACGCCGCGATTCGGCCGAGCAATTCACGCGAGGCGGCCGTCAGGATCTCGCTGACAAGGAAACGGCCGAAATCGCGGTACTGGAATCGTATCTGCCCGCCGCCGTCGATCCGGCGGTCGTCGACCTCGCCATCGCGGAGGCGATAACCGAAACCGGCGCCGCCTCTGCCAAAGACGTGGGTCGAGTGATGAAGGCCGCCATGGCGAAGCTGTCGGGCCAGAACGTCGACGGAAACACGGTCAACGAGCTTGTTCGCAGCAAGCTGAGTGGATCCCGCAGCTAGCCCTTCCCATCCAGCCCCCTTCGGGCTTGCCCGATCCGCAGGACTGACGGCAGCGGCGACGCTCACCAGCCGCGTCCTCGGCCTCGCACGCGATCAAGTGCTGGCGGCGCTCTTCGGCGCCGGTAACGACATGGACGCCTTCATCGTCGCGTTCCGGATTCCAAATCTGGTGCGCGACCTGTTCGCGGAAGGCGCGATGAGCTCGGCGTTCGTTCCCACCTTTACGCGCGTGCTGACGGCCCGCGGCAGAAATGACGCATGGCGGCTCGGCAACAACGTTCTGAATACACTGCTCATCGTCACGGGCGCGATCGTGGCGGTCGGTATCGTGTTCGCGCACTCGATTGTCGGCGCGTACGCCGCGCGGTTCGCCCAGGTGCCGGGCAAGCTCGAACTGACTGTCCACCTGACGCGCGTGATGCTGCCGTTCCTCATGATGACCGCCGTCGCGGCGGTGATAATGGGGATGCTCAACTCGCTTCATCACTACTTCGTCCCGGCGCTTGCACCGGCGGCGTTCAACGTCGCGACGATCGTCGGCGCGCTGACGCTGGCGCCGCTGATGCCGGTCTTCGGATGGCCGCCGATCATGGCCATCGCGATTTCGGCGATCGCGGGCGGCATCGGTCAAATCGTGACGCAATGGCCGTCGATCAGGAGGGAAGGCTTTCGGTATCACGCCGTCTGCGATCCGCGCGATCCTGAACTGGGTGCGGTGTTGTGGTTGATGGGTCCTGGAACGATCGGTCTCGCCGCGACGCAGGTCAACATCTTCGTGAACACGCTCCTCGCGACCAGTCAGGGCACGGGCGCCGTCTCGTGGTTGACCTACGCGTTTCGGCTGATGTACTTGCCGATCGGCCTGTTCGGCGTTTCGATTGCGACGGCCGTTCTACCCGCGGTGTCGCGGCACGCCGCTTCCGACGACCTGGACGGCGTCCGCGATACGTTGACCCGCGGCGTCTCGCTGATGTTGACGCTGAACGTACCCGCGACACTCGGCCTCATCACGCTCGCCACGCCGATCGTTAAACTCTTGTTCGAGCACGGACGATTCATGTCTGCCGACACCGCCCCGACCGCGGCGGCGCTGCGACTCTATGCCGTCGGCCTGATCGGGTACTCGACGGCCCGAATCGCGTCGCCGGCTTTCTATGCGCTGCGACAAAGCCGCGTGCCGGTGGCCGTCAGCTTCTGCACGATTGCGGCGAATATCATTCTAAGCGTCATCCTGGTACGGGCGATCGGCTTCCGCGGCCTCGCGCTGGGCACATCGCTGGCGGCAATCGCCAACGGCGCCGCGCTGATGTTCCTGCTGCGGCGACGGCTGGGCGGCATCGGCGGCACCCATCTCGCTGTGGCGCTTGTGAAAATCACGGCGGCCGCGCTGGTCATGGCCGGCGTTGTTTCCGCCGTGGAATATGGAGCGCACGCCATCTTCGCCAGTGAGAGTCTGGCCGCGCAATCGGTTCGGCTGGCGCTCGAGATCGCGGCCGGCCTGGCGGCGCTGGCGGTCACAGCGAAGGTTCTGGCGATTTCCGAATTCGGCGAGGCCATACGGTTGCTGCGATCGCGCGTCGCTCACTCGCGCGGCGCATCAATGTAGGACGCTGGCAACTTCCGGTCACGGGGCACCTGCGTTCCCTCGTGATACGATCCGGAGTCGCGCCATGCGCCGCTATCCTTCGCCTTACGCTTCCTCGTTCTCATTCGGACCGGGCCCGATGTCGACGGCGCTCAAAGCGATCATCGCGGCGAACGTCGCGATGTTTCTCGCGCAGTCGTTCGTTCCTGTTCTGACCGAGCTCTTGGGGCTGCAACCGCGGCTGGTGATGCACGGGTGGATCTGGCAGCTTGCCACCTACATGTTCCTGCACGGCGGTCTGTTCCACATCCTGTTCAACATGCTGGCGCTGTGGATGTTCGGCACCGAGCTGGAGCGCGTGTGGGGCACGCGATATTTCCTGAAATTCTATTTCGTCACCGGCATCGGGGCCGGAATTCTCACGGTGGTCGTTTCGTTCCTCCCGTTCGAATTCACGCGCCCGCTGTACGGTTCGAACGTCATCGGCGCGTCGGGTGCCATCTACGGGCTGCTGCTTGCCTATGGCCTGTACTTTCCCGACCGCCGCATCTACATGTATTTCGTCTTTCCGATTCCTGCGAGGATCTTCGTCCTGATCATGGGCGCGATTGCCTTCTACTCGTCGCTCGGCGGCACGGGCGGCGGCGTCGCGAATGCGACGCACCTTGGCGGCCTGCTCGTCGGCTACGTGTTCCTGAAAAGCGCCCGCGTCCATCCGCTGGCCGAAGTGAAGTACCGCTACTTGAAGTGGAAGATCAACCGCCTCCGCAAGAAGTTCGACGTGTACTCCGGCGGCCGCGCCGACGACTACGACCGGCGCGTGCACTAGATCACACGTTCCTCGCGCCTTCGAACGCCATCTCCTTGAGCGCCGCAATCCGCGCCGTCATCGGCGGGTGCGACGCGAAGATGTCGGACCAGCGGCCTTCCCGCACATTCACCTGCCGGCCGAGCGGATCTGCAATGCACATGTGCGCACTGCCACGGTTGATGGCGCGCGTCGGCGCAACAGCCGACTCGATCTTCTCCAGCGCGTGAGCCAGTCCAATCGGATTTCTCGTTAATTCCGCGCCCGACGCATCCGCCAGGTACTCGCGCTTTCGCGACACCAGCATGGCGAGCGCCTGCGCCATCAGCGGCGCCAGCATGATGGCGATGATCCAGAGCACGAAGAACGCGATCCCGGCGATGCCGCCGCCGCCCCGGTCGTCGCCGCGTCCACGGCGCGAACCGCCGCCCCACATCATCCCGCGCCGCGCCCAGTCAGAGAGCAGCGCCACGCCCCCGACCAGCGCGGCGACGAGAGTCATGACGCGGACGTCGAGATTGCGGATATGACTCATCTCGTGGGCCACGACGCCTTGCAGCTCGTCGCGATCGAGCGTGTCGAGCAACCCGCGGGTGACGGCGAGCGATGCATGCGCGGGATCGCGCCCGGTCGCAAACGCGTTCGGATCGGAATCGGGCACGACATACACCGGGGGCCGCGGCAACCCCGCCGCGATCGCCATCTCGTCGACGACGTTGTCGAGCTGACGAAGCTTGAGCTTGTCGGCCTCGGTGGCGGACGCCGCCACGTCCGCCAACGGTTGCGCACCAGTGGCCAGCAGCACGGCGCGGTCGCCGCCGAAGTAACTGGCCAGCGCCGAAGCGGAACCGACGCCCAGCGCCATCACGGAGCCGACCGGGACGAACCCGCCGGCCGTGCCCAGATAGAACGCGTCGAATCCGAGACCGAGGACGAACAGGAACGCCACGAAGGCGAAGATGATCAGCCACGTCCTGTGGCGGTTGGCGGTCTGCTGCTCGTAGAGGTTCATCGGAATAAACACAAAGGACACCAAGGACACAGCGGACACAAAGGAAGATTCTCTGCGGCTCTAGCCTTTGTGTCCTTCGTGTCCTTTGTGTTGATAGGCGTTACTTATGCGTGAGATCCACAACCGGAACCACGCGGTCTGCCTGGTCGGTGATCTCGAAGAGCTCCGCCGGCTTGAATCCAAGCGTCGAGGCAACGAGGGCGGCGGGAAACACCTGCTGGGCGGTGTTGAACTTGGTGGCGATGTCGTTATAGAACTGCCGCGCGAACCCGACCTTGTTCTCGGTCGCCGACAGTTCCTCCTGCAGCATCCTGACGTTCTCGTTCGACTTGAGCGTCGGATAGTTCTCGGCCACGGCCAGAAGACGGCCCAGCGCCTGCGAGAGCTGACCTTCCTTCTGCGCCGCGTCCGCCGGCCCGCTCGCGGTCAGCGCCTTCGCGCGGGCTTCCATCACACTGGTGAGCGTGTCGCGCTCGAAGTCCATCGACCCGCGCACGGCGTTCACGAGATTCGGGATCAGATCGTGGCGGCGTTTCAGCTGCACATCGATCTGGCGCCAGCCGTTCAAGACCTGGTTCCGCATGCCCACCAGCCGGTTGTAGCTGGCAACCGCCCACAGCACGAGCGCCGCCAGCACAACGATCAGTACGATGCCAATCATCTCGTCCCCTCTCTCTCAGCCCCGCCGTAGCGCAGGACCTGAGTCCTGCGCCACAAGTGATTTCATCGCCCGAAGTAGTCATCCGTATGATCCAGCCAGTCCTGCCGAATCGGGCTGAACACGTCGAGCTCGAAGGTGTCTTCGAGCGCTTCGGCCTGATGCTCGACGGCCGAGGGGATGTGCAGCACTTCACCCTCACGCACGGTGATCTCCTCGCCGCCGATGACGAACTTGAGGGCGCCTTGCAGGATGTAGGTCATCTGCTCGCTTTCGTGCGAGTGCATGGGCACCAGGCAGCCGCGCTTCAAGTACACCTGCGCCAGCATCTCGCGGTCGCCGGTGACGATCTTGCGCGACACCATTTCGGTGACCTTTTCGAGGGCAATTTCGTCCCAGCGATGGAGCCGGACGGTCCGAGTGCTCATGCTGGCACGAGAATATACCATCCGTCCCGGATGCTATAATTCGCGCGGATGAAGTCGTCTGTCGTCAACGGCAGCGAGACCGCGGGCCAATCGAGCCCCGCGAGTCAATCGAGCGCCGCGAGTCAATCGAGCGGTGTGATCTTTGACGGGCTGGATCGCGACGCCCTCCTGCGCGCGCATCGCACCATGCTCCTGTCGCGCAAGCTCGACGACAAGGAGATCCAGCTCAAACATCAAAGCAGAATCTTCTTTCAGATCAGCGGCGCCGGCCACGAGGCGATCCAGGTGGCAGCCGGCCTCGCGCTGAGGCCAGCCTACGACTGGTTTTTTCCGTACTACCGCGACCGCGCGTTGTGCCTGCAGTTGGGCGTGACGCCGCTCGAGATGCTGCTGGCCGGCGTCGGCAGCAGCAGCGATCCGAGCTCTGGCGGCCGTCAGATGCCTTCGCACTGGGCTGACAAAGCGCTCAACATCGTCTCGGGATCGAGCCCCACCGGCACGCAGGTCCTGCACGCGGTCGGCGCGGCGGACGCCAGCCTCATCTACAGCCGCGTCGCGGAGATCGAGGACCGCGCGTCGCGCTTTCATGCCGACGAAGTGGTGTTCACGTCGCTTGGCGAGGGCGCGACGAGCGAAGGCGAATTCTGGGAGGCGCTCAGCACCACGTGCGTGCGACGCCTGCCGGTTCTGTTTCTGATCGAAGACAACGGCTACGCGATTTCGGTGCCCGTCGAATTCCAGACGCCGGGCGGCGATATCTCGCGCCTCGTGCGGTCGTTTCCCGGGCTGCACGTCGATTCGATCGACGGCACGGATTTTCTGGCGAGCCTGCGCGCCATGCGCACGGCGGCGGCCTACGTCCGCGCCCGCAAGGGCCCGGCCTTCGTCCACGCGCGGTGCATTCGTCCGTACTCGCATTCTCAGACCGACGATGAGCGGCTGTACAAACCGCCGGCGGAACGCGAGGCGGAAGCCCGTCGCGATCCCCTCACGCGCTTTGTCGAGTTCCTGAAGAGCAACGGGCTGGCGACCGATCGCGACATCGCGGCGGCGCTGGAAGACGTGGAGCGAGAGATCAACGCGGCCGTGCTCGAGGCCCTTCAAGCGCCGCAGCCCGCCAGAGACACTGCGGCGCTCTGGGTGTACTCGCCCGACGTGGACCCCACCTCTTCCGCGTTCGAGACGCCCGCGCAGCCCGACGGCAAGCCTGACACGATGGTGGCGGCGATCAATCGCACGCTCAAGGACGAAATGGCGCACAACCCGCGCATCATCGTCTTCGGCGAAGACGTCGCGGACGCGAGCCGGAAGGACGCGCTGGCCGTCGTCCCCGGTAAGGGCGGCGTGTTCAAGCTCACCCACGGTCTGCAGCGGCTGTACGGCGACGATCGCGTGTTCAATTCGCCGCTGGCCGAGGCCAACATCATCGGGCGCGGCGTGGGCATGGCGCTCCGCGGGCTCAAGCCGGTTGTCGAGATCCAGTTCTTCGACTACATCTGGCCGGCGATGATGCAGCTGCGCGATGAGATGTCGATGATGCGCTACCGCTCGGGCAACAACTACTCATGCCCGATGGTGATCCGCACGGCGATTGGCGGCTACCTGCGCGGCGGCGGGCCGTATCACAGCCAGTCGGGCGAGAGCATCTTCGCGCACTGCCCGGGTATCCGCGTCGTGTTTCCGTCCAATGCGATGGACGCCGCCGGCCTGCTGCGCACCGCGATTCGCTGTGACGATCCCGTGTTGTTTCTCGAACACAAGCACCTGTATCGGCAGACGTACAACAAGGCCGAGTATCCCGGCAAAGACTTCATGATCCCGTTTGGCAAAGCGAGCCTCACCCGGGAAGGGACCGACGTGCTCGTGGTCACCTGGGGCGCGCTCGTCCAGCGGACCATGGTCGCCGCGCATCAAGCGCAGAAGGATGGCATCAGCGTCGCGGTGCTGGATCTTCGTACGATCGCGCCGTACGACTGGGAGGCCATCGCCGTCCAGGTCAAGCGCACCAACCGCGTCGTCATCGCGCACGAAGATCAGTTGACGTGCGGATTCGGCGCCGAGATCGCCGCGCGGATCGCGAGCGATCTCTTCGAGTACCTCGATGCGCCGGTCAGACGCGTCGGCGCCCTCGATACGCCCGTCGCGTACAACCCCGACCTCGAGGAGGCAATCCTTCCGCAAACGGCCGACGTCCTGAAAGCCATTCACGAGACGGCGAAATACTAAGCCCTGATCGCGTGCTGGTGCTGGGTGCTGATGCTCAATGCTGGTGCGGATGCGCGCACGGATGCTCGTGCTCAGTGCTTCGTGCTCATGCTCGTGCGGATGCTCGTGCTTCGTGCTGATTGCTTCGTCTAGCCGGGCCCGGACGCACATCGTTCGGCACTGCAGAAGCCAGCCGTCACGGGTATTGTCACGGACCCCGAGCAGAATGGCCTCACGCGAGACCGTCTGGGTGCAGGCGCGTGGACGTGTTCGCAGCGCGTAACGGCAGTTGGCGCCGTCCACACACACAACGTTCGGCGGACACAGGGGAGAGGGGAAGGCAAGATGGCGTCGGAGCTACAACGCGACTTCTACAAGATCCTGCGCGACTCCCAGGACAAGTACACCTACTTCCTTCTCGCGGCGGCCGGTGCGGGCATTGCTCTCGCGGCGAACCAAACGCAAACCACAAAGTTGGCTTGGTCACAGGCTCCACTCGGCCTCGCTGTGGTGACGTCGGGGCTCAGTTTTTCTTCGGGTGCCGGCATGTGGCTTACATCAACAGCACCCTCTATGCAAACGCCGAGCTCCTCAAAGTGCAGGCGGGCGAGCATCCGAGAGCGGGCAACCATCCGCAAATGATCGAGGCTGCCAGTGCAGGCATTCAAGGGGCGATGGAGAGCAATTCTGAGCGCGCGAACAGACTCGGACACTTGCAGTTTAGAGCCTTAGTGGCGGGTGGCGTGCTCTATGTGGCGTGGCACGTCATTGCGATCGCGTGTCAGGAGCGGGACCTTGTGGATCACGCTGGTCGCGGCGATGAGCTCGTCGGCGGGATCCCCGTTGAAGTCGAGCCGTGTGGACTGAAGGCTGACGGCGAGGTCCAGTGGCCAGACATGGAGACCTGACAGCGTGCGGACGACCTCCGCGTCATCCAGGTCCACATGGATTCGACCGAGCTCGGCCAGCCTGGCGAGCTCCCAGAACACGATCGCCGAAAAACTCCACGTATTCGCAGCCAGGACCCGGCGCTCACGATCCGATACGTCGCCGGTGAGATTGATCAGCCTCCCTCGGCGATGTTCCGCGTACCCGATCGCGCGGAGTCGAATATCTGATCGCGGAATTTGAGATCTGATCGAGCTGGCGAGTTGTCAAGCGCGTACACTTCGCGCTTCATTTGTTCGCCAGCTGCCAACATTCGAGACCTTGATATCGGCTTACTCCCATGCCCAGGGCGGAGGCAACAGTCGTGCCGCACCAGCATCGAGCACTCAGCACTGGCACCTGCACGGGCACCAAGCACTGAGCACCTGGCACCCCCACCGGCATTGAGCATCGAGCACCCGGCAGCAGCACTTGACGTATCCTGAAGTCTGTGTCCTTCTCGATTCGATCCGTCGCCGTCCTTGGCGCGGGGACGATGGGCGCGCAGATCGCGGCACACTTCGCGAATGCCGGCGTCCCCGCGTTGTTGCTGGATCTGACCGAGGCGATCGCGCGCGATGGCCTGAAGCGGCAACGAGGCCTGAAGCCCGATCCGTTCTTCACGCCCGATGCCGCGCGGCTGATCGAAACGGGCGGCTTCGATAAAGATCTTGCGCGACTGGGCGACGTCGATTGGATCGTCGAGGCGGTGGTCGAGCAGGCTGACGTCAAACAATCGCTGCTCGAGCGCGTCGATGCGGTCCGTCGTGCGGGCACCATCGTCACGTCGAATACCTCTGGCATTCCTCTCGCCGCGTTATCGGTGGGCCGCACCGACGATTTTCGCCGCCACTGGCTGGGGACGCACTTCTTCAATCCCCCGCGCTACCTTCATCTCCTCGAGGTCATTCCCACCGCCGACACCGATCCGGATGTCGTTGATCGCGTGTCGCGGTTTGCGGACATCATCCTCGGCAAAGGCGTGGTGATCGCGCAGGACACGCCGAACTTCATCGCGAACCACATCGCCCTCTTCGGCATGATTCAAGTCCTCCATACTCTCGAGTCGGGGGAGTACACGATCGAGGAGATCGACGCGATCACGGGTCCCGTACTCGGCCGGCCGAAGAGCGCCACCTTCCGCACGGCGGACATCGCAGGTATCGACGTGCTCGGACACGTCGCTCGAAACCTGGCAGACCGTCTGCCAGACGAGAAGACGCGTGCCGTCTTTCGACTTCCTTCACTGGTGGACGCGCTGATCGAGCGGGGATGGATCGGCGAGAAGGCCGGCCAGGGTTTTTACAAGCGCGAGCGGCCGCGCGGTTCGGCAGCAGCCGAAATGGGGCCGTCGGACATCCTGACGCTCGATCCGTCCACGCTCACCTATCGCGCGCAGTTGCCCGCTCGGCTGCCGGCGCTCGATGCCGCGCGGGCCATAGAGGATGCCGGCGTCAGGGTCAGGACCTTGTTCCTGGGCAAGGACAAGGTTGGCGCGTTTCTCCGGCAGACGCTCGGACCGACGTTGATGTATACGGCACGCGTCGCGTTGTCCATCGCGCATTCGATAGACGATGTGGATCGTGCGATGAAATGGGGCTTCGGCTGGGAGCTGGGACCGTTCGAGACGTGGGATGCGATAGGCGTCCGCGACGTGCTCGGCGCGGTGGACCACGCAGAAGTTCCGCCTCTGGTGGACGAGGTTATTCGCGCCGGCCGCAATCGGTTCCGCGAGGATGGCGTACCGCCCGCCGGTCCTGGTCTGCAGATTCTCAAAGCCGCAAAGGATCGTCGGACCCTCGTTCGACACAACCCCGGCGCGAGCCTCGTGGACCTGGGCGACGGCGTCCTCGCGCTCGAATTTCATTCGAAGATGAACGCCATCGGTGCCGACCAGGTTCAGATGCTGGACGCGGGCGTGAAGGAGGCCGCCGCAAACTTTCAAGCCCTCGTTGTCGGCAACGAGGCGCCGAACTTCTCGGTGGGCGCGAACCTCATGCTGCTGCTGCTCGAGGCGCAGGAGGGCAACTGGGATGAGGTCGATGCGATGATTCGCGGGTTCCAGGGGGCGACGCAGGCGCTTCGCTACGCGGAGGTCCCGGTCGTGTCTTGTCCTGCCGGCCTCACGCTCGGCGGCGGCTGCGAGATCATCCTCCACTCGGATCGGGTGCAGGCGGCGGCGGAGGCGTACATCGGTCTGGTGGAGGTCGGCGTCGGCCTTATTCCCGCAGCCGGGGGCACCAAGGAGATGCTGGCCCGGATGGTCGACGGTCTGCCGGCGCAGGCGGATCTTCTGCCGTTCGTTCAGCGTGCCTTCGAGACGATCGGGTTTGCCCGGGTTTCCACGAGCGCGGACGAGGGCCGTCGGCTTGGTTTCCTGAGGCCCGTCGATCAAACCACAATGAACCGGGAGCGGCTGATGGCGGACGCCAAGGCGCTCGCGCTGGAGCGCGTGCGCGAGGGATATCGCAAGCCTGCACCGCGCAACGCGATTGCTGTCGGCGGCGACGGCGTCCTGGCCGCCCTCAAGCTCGGCGTCCACCTGGCGCGGCGTGCGGGACGCATCAGCGATCATGACGCTGTTGTCGCCCGCGTCCTGGCGTCGATTCTCTCGGGTGGACCGCTGCCGCACCAGACGACCGTCAGCGAGACGTACCTGCTCGACCTCGAGCGCGAAGGGTTCTTGAAGCTGTGTGGCGAGCCGAAGACGCTCGAGCGCATTCAGTACACGTTGAAAACGGGGAAGACCCTCAGAAACTGAATCGATGACTAAGCAGCAGTCGTGTGTCGCAAAGCCGAGCGGCGTCAGTCGCGAAGGCATAGGTCGTGGGGGTGGGGCCCCACGACAAGATAGATGAAAGAGTTCGGAAACGGCCCTCCGCTCGTCCTCATTCCCGGCATCCAGGGCCGGTGGGAGTACCTGCGTCCAGCCATAGACGCGCTCGGCCGGTCGTTTCGCACGCTCACGTTTCCGCTCTGTGGTGAACGCGGGTGCGACCAGCCGCTCGATCCCGCGCTCGGCATCGACAATGACGTTCGGCAGGTGACCGCGGTCCTCGACCGATCCGGCATCGACCGCGCGGTCATTTGCGGCGTCTCCTTCGGTGCGCTTCCGGCGATCAGATTCGCGGCCCGATATCCGGAACGAACCTCCGCGCTCGTTCTCGTGTCGGCGCCGGGCCCGGGGTGGCGCTTACGGCCCCGTCATCGCGTGTATTCGCGTTGGCCCTGGATCTTCGGGCCGTTGTTTCTGGCGGAGTCGCCCTGGCGCCTTCGCGCCGAGATTCGGGCGGCCCTTCCAGGCATCGCCGCGCGGTGGCGGTTCGTGCGTCGGCAGCTCGCCGCGCTCATTCGCGCGCCCCTTTCTCTGAGGCGGATGGCCGCCCGCGCCGATCTCATTTCACACACCAACCTGCTCGATGACTGCGGGGGCGTTCTCGCGCCGACGCTGATCGTGACCGGCGAGCGCAGCCTCGACCATGTCGTCAGGGTCGATGGCACGATGGCGTACATGGATTTGATCCCCGGTGCGCGCCACGCGACGCTCGACAGGACGGGACATCTCGGCTCCATTACCAGGCCAGAGGCGTTCGCGACGCTCGTGCGGGAGTTTGTGGGCGCCTCGAGCCGCCCGGCAGCCTTCACCCGAGCGCGAGAGTCTACGCTCGAGCGCGAGGTCTTGGAGCGGGCGGGGAATGAGGCTCCGGCAGCCTCACCCGAGCGCGAGAGTCTACGCTCGAGCGCGAGGTCTTGGAGCGAGCCGGGGGTGGGGCCCCGGCGAGCGGTTAATAGATGCCTCTGCGGTGAGAAAGACGATCGTTATGCATGACGCGGTGATTGTTTCCGCCGTCCGTACGGCTGTTGGAAAGGCGCCGAACGGGACGCTTCGCGGCACGCGGCCGGACGAGCTCGCGGCAGCGGCCATTGCTGAGGCGTTGCGCCGCGCGCCGGCCATCGATCCATCTGAGATCGACGATGTGATTCTCGGGTGCGCGATGCCCGAAGGGGAACAGGGACTGAACGTCGCGCGGATTGCCAGCCTGCGCGCCGGCATTCCCGTCGAAGCCTCTGCAGTCACCGTCAATCGCTTCTGCTCATCGGGACTCCAGGCGATTGCGTTCGCGGCCGAGCGCGTCATGTGCGGGTTCTCCTCCACCATCGTCGCCGGCGGCACCGAATCGATGAGCCTCGTTCCCATAGGCGGCCACAAGCTGGCGCCGAATCCAACGCTGGTCGACCGTTATCCGGACGTGTATCTCACCACGGGACTCGTGGCCGAGAACCACGCGCGCGAAGGCGGCATCTCGCGCGAGGAGCAGGACGCGTTCGCGCTCCGCAGCCATCAGCGCGCGCTGGCTGCGATCGATGCCGGACGATTCGCTGACGAAATCGTCCCCGTCACGGCATGGCTCGTAGAGGCCGAGCCCGTCGCGTCCCGCTCGAGTCCCGCCGACAACAGGCCGAAAGCTCGCGAGACGCTGTTTGCCGTCGACGAGGGCCCGCGGCGCGACACGTCTGCTGATGCGCTGGCGAAACTGCGACCCGCGTTCCATGCCCGCGGCTCGGTGACCGCGGGTAACTCGTCCCAGACGAGCGACGGCGCCGCTGCCGTCATCGTCACGTCGGCCGAACGGGCGCGCGAACGGGGCCTTGCGCCGCTCGGCCGATTCGTCGCGTTCGCGACCGCGGGCGTCGAGCCGGAACGCTTCGGCATCGGCCCGGTGCCGGCCATTCGTAAGGCGCTGAAGCTGGCGGGCCTGACGCTCGATCAGATCGACCTCGTGGAGCTCAACGAAGCGTTCGCGGCCCAGGTGCTCGCGTGCCTCAAGGAGCTTCCGATCGATCCGGATCGCCTCAACGTCAACGGCGGCGCCATCGCGCTCGGACATCCTCTCGGATGTACCGGTGCGAAGCTGACGGCGACGCTCTTGTACGAGATGAAGCGGCGACGGGCAAGATACGGCCTGGTCTCGATGTGCGTAGGCGGAGGCATGGGCGCCGCCGGTATCTTCGAACGGATGTAATTATGCCAACAGCAACAGACATTACCGTGCAACGCGGCGGCGCGTGGCTCCTGGAATCCACTGACGCCAGGCACGTGTTCACGCCGGAGCGCGTGACCGAAGAGCATCGGTTGATCGCGCGCACCGCGGAAGAATTTGTCAAGAACGAGGTGCTGCCGGCGCTGGACCGGCTCGAGCAGAAGGACTGGAACGTGGCCCGGCAGCTTCTCGGCCGCTGCGGCGAGCTCGGGCTGCTCGGCGTGGACATTCCCGAGGCGTACGGTGGTGTGGGTCTCGATAAGGTCTCCTCACTGATCGTCAGCGACAGGCTCTCGCGAGCGGCGTCGTTCGGCGCTGCCTACGGAGGGCAGTCGAATTTGGCGGCCCTTCCGATCTTTCTCTTCGGCACCGAGACGCAGAAGCGGCGCTACCTGCCCAGGCTGTTGTCGGGCGCGCTCGTGGGCGCGTACGCGCTCAGCGAATCCGGTTCCGGCTCCGACGCCCTGGGCGCCAAGACGCGGGCGGCGCGACAGGCCGACGGGTCGTTCGTGCTGAACGGCGAAAAGATGTGGATTACCAACGGCGGGTTCGCGGATGTCTTCATCGTGTTCGCAAAGGTCGACGGCGAGCATTTCAGCGCGTTCATCGTCGAGCGCGCGTTTGGCGGGGTGACGAGCGGCAAAGAAGAGCACAAGATGGGCCTGCACGGCTCGTCGACGACGGCGGTCATCCTCCAGGACGTGAAAGTGCCCGCCGAAAACCTGCTCGGTGAAGTCGGCAAGGGGCACAAAGTCGCGTTCAACGTCCTCAACTTCGGCCGCTTCAAGCTTGGCGCCGCGTGCAGCGGCGGCGCGCAGGCCGCGATCGGCGAGGCGGTGAAGTACGCCGCCCAGCGGCGGCAGTTCGGACAGCCGATCGCCAGCTTCGGCGCCATCCGCCACAAGATCGGCGAGATGATCGCCCGGACGTACGCCGTCGAAAGCCTGATCTATCGCACCGCCGGGCTGATCGATTCGCGGATCGAATCTACGTCTCACGATCCGAACGACGGCGGGGCAGCGCTCGCGGCGCTCGAGGAATACGCGATCGAAGCCTCGATAGCGAAGGTCGCAGGGAGTGAAACGCTTAATTACGTGCTCGACGAGAACATTCAGATCCACGGCGGCAACGGATACGTCAGGGACTACCCGGCCGAGCGCCATTATCGAGACGCGCGCGTCAATCGCATCTTCGAGGGCACCAACGAGATTAACCGGCTGCTGATCCCCGGCATGCTGGCCCGCCGCGCCGTGAAGGGCGAGCTGCCGCTGATTGCGGCAGCCAAAGCGCTGCAGGACGAACTGCTCGGCCCCGCCCCCATCCCGGCCGGAGACGCCTCGCTGCTTGGCGACGAACATCGCGCGTCCGCCGCGTTCAAGAAGACCGCGCTGATGGTGCTCGGCCTCGCGATGCACACGTACGGCGCCGGCCTCGCGGACCAGCAGGAAGTGCTGATGCACGAAGCCGACATCCTGATTGATGTCTTCAGCGCCGAGAGCGCCATTCTTCGTGCCGAGGCTGCGTCACAGTCGAGTGTCCCGCGCGCGTCGCTTCAGGTCGACGCCGCGCGGGTGTTCGTCAACGACGCGGCCATGCGCATCGAGGCCTCGGCGCGGCAGGCGCTGGCCGCCATGGTCGAGGGCGACACGCTCAGGGCGATGCTGGCGGCGCTGCGCCGGCTGTCCAAGGTGGCGCCGATCAACACAGTCGCGCTTCGCAGGCGAATCGCCGACGAAGCCGTCAGTCAAGGCGGATACATCTTCTAGGTCGGGTGGGGCAGGTAGGTCGCGTGAGCCAGGTGGGTAAAATGAAGACAGTGCGCGAGCGACCTGACCGACCCGGCCTACCCGACCGACCTGGCCCACCTGGCCCGGTGACGCTCTTGCTCGTCCTTGTGGTGGCAGCCACCGCCGCCTGCAGCAACAAGCCGCCCGACGATCCGAAAAGCTACGTCGAGATCATCGCCGTCGCGCGGGCGACGAAAGACAACGAGTTCAAGGCCGCGTCGAATTCTCCCGTTCCCGCGAACCGCCGCGCGGGATTCCTCCCGCTCGCGTACTTTCCAATCGATCCGGACTACAAGATCGCGACCGTGTTGAAGCCGTCGAACGACAGCAAGATCGTCACGATGGTGACATCGACCGGAGGACAAGCCCAGTTTCGCCGCGTCGGCACGTTCGAGTTCAGCCTCAAAGGCCAGCCGCTCAAGCTCACAGCCTTCCACGAAGTGGGCGCACGCGGCGACACGCTCTTCGTGCCGTTCACCGATTTGACGACGGGAAACGAGACCTACCCAGCTGGACGATTCCTGGAGATCGAACCGAACGCGACCAGCATCTACGAGATCGACTTCAACCGGGCCTTCTTTCCGTACTGCTACTACAACCCCACGTACGAGTGCCCGATATCGCCGCCCGAGAACCACCTGCAGATTCCAGTGCGCGCGGGCGAACGCCTTAAAACTCAAAAGTGAAAACTCAAAACTTAGAAGTAGTGCGACACTGTCCTTTTGAGTTTTGATTCTTCAGTTCTGAGTTTCCATGATCCGCGCCGTGATCTTCGACTTCGACGGCGTGATCGCCAACAGCGAGCCGCTGCACTACGCGGCCTTTCGTGACGTCCTCGCGGAGGAAGGCGTCGCCTTCAGCGAAGAGGCGTACTACGCGCGATATCTTGGGTACGACGATGTCGGAGTGTTTCGCGCGGTGGCGAGCGACCGCGGTCTGCGGTGGGATGTCGATCGCGTGGCGGAACTGGTTGGCCGCAAAGCTGTCTGCCTCGAGCGGATCGAGCAGCGCTCGATCCTGTTTCCTGGCGCGGAGCAGGCGATCCGCCGCCTTGCCGCGACGCTGCCGCTGGCCATCGCTTCAGGCGCCTTGCGCGAGGAAATCGTGCGCGTCCTCACTGACGCCGGTCTGACGCAGTACTTCGGCGCCATCGTCGCCGCCGAAGACAGTCCGGCGAGCAAGCCGGCGCCAGACCCGTATCTTTGCGCGGTCAGCCTGTTGACGGCGCTCACGGGCGAGCCACTGAAACCGGCCGAATGTGTGGCCGTCGAGGACTCGACGTGGGGCCTGGAATCGGCGCGCGCCGCCGGTCTCCGCACAATTGCGGTCACGCACACGTATCCGGCGGCCTCGCTGGACGGTGCCGACCTCGTCATCGTGAACTTGGACGCCTTGGATTCAGACCTCCTACGTAAATTAGGTGCCACATGATCCAATATTATGGATCATTTCAGCCGTTCGTCCCATTCAGTTCTAAAGAGTGCTAATTTGTACCATCGAATGGAGTGGATTGATGTGATACTACGTAAACGGGGCTGCGCACAAAACGTATCTAAGAGGCAGACTGTGCTTGCTCGATGCGTGTTAGAAGACTCAACTTTCCCGTGCCGAAAACCGGGAGTCGCGCGCTCTCGTAGAACTATCACGGGCATGAATGGCGAGCCCAATTACCGAAATTTGTCTAGAGGAGGAATGTTCATGCGGTGCTTGAAATCTTGGTTGTGGATCGCGGTTGCCGTCCTGTTGACATCGGGACTGGCCGCTGCGCAAACGACGACCGGAACGATCTCGGGACGCGTGGTCGACAGCACGGACCTGCCGGTTCCGGGTGTGACGGTCAATGTTGAAGGCCCCAATCTTCAGGGGATCCTCAGCGTCGTCACCTCCGAAAACGGAGACTACATCGTGCCGCAGCTGCCTCCTGGAACCTACACGGTGACGTTCCAGTTGAGCGGCTTCGAGCGTCAGCAGAAGACCGTGGCGATTGCGCCTACGCAGACGCTGCCTGTAGACGCCAAGATGGGACCCGCGGCAATCAGCGAGACGGTCAACGTCGTCGGCAACGCGACTAGTGTGCTGACGAAGACCGCCCAGGTCGCGACCGACTTCAAACAGGACATGATCGCGCTGCTGCCGACGAACCGGACCATCGACGCGGTCGTCCTGCGCGCGCCCGGCGTTCATCCCTCGGGGCCGAGCGGCGCGTATTCGTTCTCAGGCGCGATGTCGTTCGAGTCGCTGTTCCTGGTGAACGGCGTCACTGCCAACGAGAACCTCCGCGGCCAGGCGCTCAACGTCTACATCGAGGACGCGATTCAGGAGACGATCGTGGCCACCGACGGCGTCTCGGCCGAGTACGGCCGGTTCAGCGGCGGACTGGTCAACGTCATCACGAAGTCGGGCGGAAACTTCTTCAGCGGCTCGTTCCGCGACTCGTTGTTCAACGACAACTGGCGGACGCTCGTCACCGGGAACGATGCCCATCCGTTTCCGCCGACCGGCAGCACGGTCGCCTCGGACAGCAAGATCGACAAGACCGTGCAACAGTTCGAGGGCGTCTTCGGCGGACCGATTGCGCAGAACCGCCTCTGGTTCTTCTCGGCCGGCCTTTTGCGGAATCAGGTGTCCTCGCTCAACACAATTGCGCCGCTCAACCTCCGGTACGACGCCGAAAACGATCGCAAGCGTGGCGAGGTCAAGCTGACGTATTCGGTCACCTCGAGCCACCGCTTCGAAGGCGCGTACACGAAAGAGGCGCTGGATCAAATCAACAACACGTTCCAGACAACCAGTTCGATGGACCTGGCCAGTCTGTACAACCGCCAGCAGCCGACGGACCTGTTCACGCTCAACTACAACGGGATCCTGCGATCGAACGTCTTCGTCGAAGGCCGGTTCTCGAGCCGCCACTTGAGCTTCATCGGCAGCGGAGCGCCGTTCACCGATTTGATCAAGGGCACGCTCCTGCTGGACCGGACGCTCGGTGGCCGCTACTACTCGCCGACCTTCTGCGGTGTCTGCGATCCCGAGAAGCGCGACAACGACAACGAATACGTGAAGGCCACGTACTTCAAGTCGACCAAGGACGCCGGCACGCACCAGATCGTCTTCGGATACGACACGTTCAACGACAAGCGGTTTGCCAACAACCATCAGTCCGGCAGCGACTACCGCATCAACGGCACGAGGACGATCGTCCGCGACGGTGTCATCTACCCATCGTGGACTCCCGGGACGACGACGGTGCTCCAGTTCAACCCGATCACCATCGGCAGCAAGGGCACGAATTTCCGGACGCACTCGCTGTTTGCCAACGACAACCTGCGCTTGAATAATCACCTCACCTTCAACCTCGGCGTCCGCTACGACAGGAACCACGGCGAGGATGCGGCCGGCCAGCTCGTCGCGCAGGACAGCGCGATCAGCCCGCGGCTCGGCGTCATCTGGGATCCGAAGGGCGATGGCAAGTGGTCGGTCACGGCCAGCGTCGGCAAATATGTTGCCGTCCTCCAGAACGCCATCGCGGACTCTTCGTCGCCAGCCGGCCAGCCGGGAACGTTCGTCTGGACCTACACGGGCCCCGGAATTAACACGGACCTGACTGCGCCGACCTCATCGCTCGTCGACTCCGCCACGGCGATTCAGCGGGTGTTCGACTGGTGCAAGCCGAGTGCGACAGGATTCTGCACCACCGGCGGGAACCCAACTACAGCGTCGCTGCCCGGCGTGTCCGTGAAAGTCCCGAATTCGCTCAACTCGCCCAGCGTGATGGCGTACGCGGCCGGCGTCAGCCGTCAGATAAGCAACAAAGCGGTCGTGCGAGCCGACTTCTCATATCGCGCTTACCACGACTTCTACGGGGACCAGATCGACCTTTCCACCGGGACTGTCACCGATCAGTTCGGCAACAAGTCGGACATGGATTTCGTCGTGAACACGGATACCCTGAAGCGTCGATACGTCGGCGGCACCGTGTCCGCCAGCTACCGCGTCAGCGCGCGAACGGACGTCGGCGGCAACTACACGCTGTCGCGCCTGTGGGGCAACTTCGACGGCGAGAACAATGCCAGCGGTCCGCTTACCTCCGCTATTCTCTCCTACCCTGAGTATCATCAGGACTCGTGGTTCGTGCCTGAGGGCGACCTCGCATCCGACCAGCGGCATCGCTCCAGCATGTGGCTCAATTACGGCGTTCCAGCCGTGAACGGCCTCACGATCAGCGTGCTGCAGGATCTGGCCAGCGGCACGCCTTACGGAGCCGCCGGAGTGGTCGATACGCGTCCATATGTCACCAATCCCGGCTACGCCGCGGCGCCCGGGACCGTCACGTACTTCTACGGCGCGCGTGACGCGTTCCGCGCGGAGCCGTCAAAGCGTACCGATCTGGCGCTCAACTACTCCCATGCCATTACCGGTGGCACCCGGAAGGTGGAACTGTTCATTCAGGGCCAGATCCTCAACGTCTTCAACAACGCCGACATGTGCGCCTGCGGCAGCGACGTGTTCGGCAACGGCGGCGCCATCACGGCCACGAGAATCTCGACGAGCGTGTTGAGCTCCAACAGCACGGCAACGGGCAAAGTGGCGTTCAATCCGTTCACGACGGTGCCGGTGCAGGGCGCGACAGGGAATTGGGACTACAACTCAACCTTCGGCACGCCGGTGAACCGGTTCGCCTTCACCTCGCCGCGCACGTTCCGGATGACGTTCGGCGTGCGGTTCTAGCGAGGTCGGGTAGGTCAGGTAAGTCGGGCAGGTCAGGTAGGTCGGGTAGGTCGGGTAGGTCGCGTAGGCAGGTAACCGACGGGCGGGGCTTCGCGGCCCTGCCCGTTTTTTTTGGTACACTAATCGGGACTTGGTGAGTTGGTAATTTGGTGACTTGGTGATCAAAGACCACTTCGTCCGCAGCTTCTCGCACGCGGCGCTCAGTCCCGATCCGGACCTCGCGATCGCGGCGCTCATGATTGCGCGGATCGAGTACCCGAAGCTCGACGCCGGCCCGTACCTCGATCGGCTGGACGCGCTCGGCGAGGAAGCCAGGCGGCGGGTCGCGGCCGCCGCCGTGACGCCCGGCGATGCGCCGCCGCGCGTGGATCCCGATCGGTACGCGCGCGTGATGGCGCTCAACGATTACCTGTTCAAGGAGCTGCGCTTCGTCGGCAACGACGTACAGTACGAAGATCCGCGCAACAGCTTCCTCAACGAAGTGATCGACCGCCGCACCGGCATTCCCATCACCCTGGCGCTGCTCTACATGGAAGTCGCGCGGCGGGCGGGTCTCCACGTGGAAGGCATCAACTTCCCGGGGCACTTTCTGCTGCGATGCCGGGCGAGACGCGGTCTGTCGTACTCCGAAGATCTCATCATCGACGCGTTTCATGGCGGCGCCCTGCTGTCGGAAGACGCCTGCCGCGAACTGCTCCGCCGCCACGCAGGCGACGAAGCGGTGTTCGAATCACATCTGCTGGGACGCGCCACGAAGCCGCAGATCCTCGCCCGGATGCTGCTGAACTTGAAGCGCGTCTACGTCCGCCTGCTCTCGTTTCCGCAGGCCCGCGACGTGACCGAGCTGCTGCTCGCCGTCGATCCGTCCGCCGCCAACGAGCTCCGCGATCGGGGACTGCTCGCCTACCATCTGAACGATTTCTCCGCGGCCCTCCGCGATCTGCAGGCGTACCTTCAACTCGCGCCCACCTCCAGACTGGATGAGGAGGAGCGAGGCGAGCACGAGCAAATCTGGGAGCACGTCAAATCGCTCCGACGCCGGGTGGCGTCGCTCAATTGAGATTGAAGATTTGAGATTGAAGATTTGAGATTTATTGAAGATTCAATCGACCAATCCAATTCAATCCAATCTAAAATCTTCAATCTTCAATCTTCAATTTCCTGGTTCCCTCCGGGCAGTCGCTGAGGAGCGGGCAGACTGCGCAGTGCGGGTCGGTTTCGGTGCAGGTGTTCGCACCGTGATGTGACAGATACAAATAGGCCTGCTGATAGGCGGCCGGCGTGGCGGGCAGCTCCGCGGCCAGCGCCTGACGGATGCTGCGCGCCGTCCGCTTGAAGTCCGTGACCTGTTCCCCGTATCCCAGGCGCTTCGCCGTCCGGCTGACGCGGGCATCGACCGGCAGCACCGCGTGGTCGGCCGCGAACAGCAGCATGCGATAGGCCCCTCCCTCGCCCATCTGCGGAAGCGGCTTCAACGCCTTCAAGGCCGCGGCCACCGGTCCGTGAATGGTCGCCGGCAAGTCGGGCGACCGGCGGAAGACGTCCACGCCCTTGCGGAGGGCCGTGACACGCTGCTCGACGTACGGGCCGGCGACCCTCACGCTCGCTTCGAGCTTGGCGTGCGGAGCGCGCCACATCGAGTCGGGCGTGAGCGCGCGAATGCGCTTCAGCGCCGCGATCGCCGCGTCGCGCTTCAGGTGCGTCGTGTGCACCGACAGCACTTCCCAGACGAACAACGTAAAGGGATCCATTGGCGGCGATGGCAGCGCGCCGTAGAACGTTTTGAGGCGCGCCAGAAGCTGTTCGATTCGCGGCATCGGCGACAAAGGTGCAAGGCCTTTCTGCCTTCTAACTCCTCGAGATCTCGTCGTAGAGATACGCCGCCGCAATGATGCCGTTATGGAAGTTGGAGACGTCAAGCTTCTCGTTCGGCGCGTGCGCGTTCTCATCGGGCAGGCCGACTCCGAAGAGCACCGACGGGAGGCCGAGGACCTCCTGGAAGGTCGACACGACCGGTATCGATCCGCCTTCGCGCGTGAAGACCGGCTTTCGCCCGAACCCGCGCTCGATCGCGCGTCCCGCCGCCTGAATGAACGAGCCGTCGAATGACGCCATCCACGGCTTGCCGCCATGCATGCGCGTGAATGTCAGCTCGACGGTCTTCGGCGTGATTTTCCGCACGTACGACTCGAACAGTTCCGCGATCTTGTTGGGATCCTGGTTGGGCACGAGACGCATGCTGATCTTGGCCATCGCTACCGCGGGCAGCACGGTTTTGGCGCCTTCGCCGGTGAAGCCCGACAGCAGGCCGTTGACCTCGAGCGTCGGCCGCGCCCACGTCCGCTCGACTGTGCTGTATCCGGTTTCGCCGGCCAGTTTCGGAATGCCAAAATCTTTGCGGTACTTTTTCTCGCTGAACGGCAGTTGCGCCCACGCCTCGCGCTCCGCCGGTTCAAGCGGCCGTACATCGTCGTAGAAGCCGGGGACCTTGACGCGGCCGGCTTTGTCCTTCATCTGCGCGATCATCTGCGCGAGGACGAACGCCGGGTTCGCGACGGCGCCGCCGAACACGCCGGAATGCAGATCGCCCTTGCTGCCGCGCAGGTCGATTTGGCAATAGACCAGTCCCCGAAGGCCATAGCAAATCGACGGCACGCCGCGGTCGAACATCGCCGTATCGGAGATCACGACGACATCGGCCGCAAGCTCGCTCTTGTGCGCGCTGATGAAGTTGTCGAGATTGACGCTGCCGACTTCTTCTTCGCCTTCCAGGATGAACTTCATGTTCACCGGCAGCCGTCCGTTCTGCTTGAGATGGGCCTCGACCGCTTTGAAGTGCATGAACACCTGGCCCTTGTCGTCAGCGGATCCGCGCGCGTAGATTTCGCCGTCGCGGATCGTCGCCTGAAACGGCGGCGTCTCCCACAAGTCGAGCGGATCGACCGGCTGAACGTCGTAATGCCCGTAAAAAAGGATCGTGGGCGCGCCGGGGGCGCCCAGCCAGTCTCCGTACACGACCGGATAGCCGGGCGTGTCGATCAGGCGAACGTTCCCCAATCCGATCCGCCGCATCTCGTCGGCGCACCACGCCGCGCAGCGCTTGACGTCCTCGGCGTGCTCGGGCAGCGCGCTGATACTGGGAATCGCCAGCAGCGCCTTCAGCTCGTCGAGGTACTTCTCGCGGTTCACGTTGATGAAATCGATCACCTTGTCCATGTGTGTTAGCCCTATCACGGTCCGCATAAAGGCGGACACTCCCGATCTTCAGCTTCTCCAAATGCGCCCGCACGTTCTCGAGCGCCGCCGCCATGAGCGCGGGATCGAGACCATGATAGATGGGTTCGGCAATGGCCGGCACCGTCGAATCACCGCGTCGCAATCGGTCGATGACCTGCCGTTCCCTCATGCGCCGGTGGGCGATGTAGCCCCAGATACTGACCCATATTCCCGCCGTGGCTCCAGCTAATCATGACGCTCGCGCCTTCGATGACGAGATCGCCGACCAAGGCGCCCCGCGTCGGCGCATGCCAGAGCGCGACGCGGTCCGGTGAATGACCGGCCAAGGGAACTTAGAAACTGTACCGGAACACCAGCGACACGTGGGAGTTGCGCCGGTACTGTCCCAGAAAATCGTCGGACGCGCCCCGAATGATCACGCCGGCAACCGTGGCGCGCCAATGCTCCCCGTGTGCCTGCGAGTACTCGGCCCTGCCGTACGATCCGCCGAGGTTCTGCCGTATCGCCGTTTCGATCGCCACGCTGCGATTCGGATCGATCGTGTACGACGCTCGGCCAATCGCGGCTTTCGTCAGGCCGCGATCGGGCGCAAAGGTCAACGGCGCGCGCCGGTCGGTCACCACTTCGCCAGCGTATCCGCCGACGAGCACCCATTCGCCGGTCTGGCGTTCAAGCTGAATCACATAGAGCACATATTCGTCGGACGCCGGAGCGCTCGAGGTGAAGTACGCGACTTCTCCTTTCACCGTGAACCATCGCGATGGCATCGACAGGTCGGCCCCGTACATGCGGATGGCCGGGTAGACTCTCTCGACGCGCACGTCTGGAACCGGCATGATCACGGGCTGAATATGGCTCGCGATGTCCGGCAGGTGGTTGTAACCGTTGAAAAACGACAGCGAGTACTCGATCCGCGTGCCGGCGCGACTCCACCGGACACCTGTTTGCGACCCATTCGGCAGCGCCCCGCCGCCATCACTGATGTGAACCAACGCCCGGTCGCGAGGGACGGCCGTCCACCGCTGATCCAGCAGCGGCATGCGGCTGGGCGTAAAGCGCGGCACCCAGACCGCCTCGAGGGTGTCGTGCTCGCCGGCCTGCGCGACGCCGCGCGCACCGGTGACCGCAAGGAAGTCGGCGTCGAGAACGTTCAGGAAGTCGCGTGGGGCAAACCGGTCGGTGGGATTGACGATGTCGGCTTTGCCCCAGCGGATGAACTGCTTGCCCACATCGAGCGTGAACGCGCCCCGCGAGATCGTGGCGGTCGCGCGTCGGACCGACACGCGCGGCCGGCCAACGCCGCGATCGGCGACATCGATCCGCCATCCGTCTTCGATCTGATCGTGAGAATTGCCGCGCAGATCGGCGCCGACCGCAAGCCTGAGCCAGGGCGCTGGCTTGACGAACACCTCGTCGCGAATAAGGACATCCGCGACGACGCGCGTGGGATCGTTCGGCGCCTCCTGCGGAAACACAGTAGCGCGCGTCTCCACGAAGCCGCGCTGCGACACCGTTTGCGACCAGCCTGGGCGCGGGCTGACGAGCGAGCCCAGGAGCATGGCGACACACGCATGGCGTTTGCACATTGGATCTGTTGTGGCGCAGGCAGGCTTTCAGGCCTGCGAACGCAGCGCTGAAGCGCTGCGCCACACATACGAGACGGATGTCATTGCCGTCTCAGGGCCTGCAGCGTGAAATCTTCGTCCTTGAACGGCACGTTGTATTGCGGCTTGTCGAGCGTGAGCCGCGTCCGGCTGCCTCGCCTCAGATCGGTCATCTCGAGCTGACGCGCCGTCCAGATGCCTTGAATGTTCTGGATGTCGGAGTACGTCAGCCGGCGCACGGTCTGGTTTCTGATGAAGTTCTCGATCCGTGCGAACGTGTAGTTGTCCTTGCGCACCCAGACGATCGAGCGCGTGTACTGGGACGATTTGCTCTCCCTCGGGGTCGATTCGATTCGCCAGCACACGGCGCCGTCGACGGCCTCATCGCCGCGCGTGACGTAGTCGTACTGATTGACGTCCCGTTCTTCGAGATCCTCGAAGCTGAAATCGGTCCCGAAAAACCGCGTGGACCGATCCTGGAGCGCGATGCGCCGGTCGCGCTCGATAGCGGGCGTCCACATCCACTGATCAGACGCGCGATCGGGATGGTTGACGACCAGAAGCGCCACACCTTTGACCTCGGCGGGCGCGGTGAAACGAAGGACTGACTTGCTCTGGCCGTGCGCCCCCAGCCGTTCGAACGTCCACCGCTTATCGGCGATCTTGCCCTTCGGATCGAACACCTGCAGCAACCCTTCGTAGCGCTGTGACTTGGCGTCGGTGCGGCGCTGAGCCTCCTCAATGATCTGCCGGGCGTCATCAGCGACGCTTGAATATCGCGAAGGCACGAAGACCACGAGGGACACGAAGATCCAGATACTTCTTTGGCTATTCATACTCCAGCGCCTCCACGAGCGAACCTCTCACCGCCGACTCGGCCGGCCAGATCGCCGCCACCAGCGCAGCGCCGAGCATCGTCGGAACGAGCGCCAGCGCGACGGTGATCGGAAACTGGTAATCCAGGCGCAGGCCGGCGACGTCGTGCTGGACGACCTGCAGCGTGTAGTACAGATTGACTGCGCCGAGCGCCAACCCGAGCACGAGACCGAGGATGCCGATGCTCACGGCCTCAATCCAGATCGTTCGACGAATCTGTCCGTGAAGACCGCCGACGGCCCGCAGCACGCCGAGCTCGCGCCGGCGGTCGGTAATCGAGACCGTCAGGGTGTTGACGATACCAAGGATCGCGACGAGCACAGCAACGGCGAACTGCACTGATGAAAGGCTGAACCACTGGTCCGTGACTTTCAGGATGTAACCCTTCAGCTCGGCATTGGTCAGGACGAACACCTGCCGCTGGCCGGCGTACCGGCTCAGGATGCTGCGCTTCACATCCGGGACCCGGGCGCCCGCCGTCAAATAGAGACGGAAGATGTTGACGGAGTCATCGTTCCAATACTGCTTGAAGACTGCTCGATCCACGATGATCGTGCCCTGCTGATCGGAATAGTCCAGGATGATGCCCGCGATCGGCAGGCGGATCAGCCCATTCGGCGCCGGAATTTCGAGCGTCTCTCCAAGTTTCAGGTGCTGGAGCTGGGCAAGGTTGTCGGACACCATCAGCCCCTTGCCCGCCGCGGTCTGCCGGTACATCTCGTCCGCATCGCCTTGCACCGGCTTGCGGCGCGCCGTTTTCGCGATGCTCTCGATCTCGACGGCGACGATCATGATCGGCGTCTGACGGAACACGACGCGCGCATCGCGCACCATCTGGACACGATCGACGCCTGGAATCGCCGCCAGCTCGGGCCCCATCGCCGACGGGAAGCGAATCGTCCGAACGACCACGTTCTGAGACGGCACTACGAACAAATCCGGGTTCAACGCCGTGTTCATCCAGTCGATGATCGAGCTGTAGCTCGCCTGCGCCATCCCGGCGAAGCCGATCACGGCCGCGAGCGACAGCATCAGCGCCGCCACGCTCGCCGACGTGCGGCGCGGCGACTGAATCAGGCTGTCCGCGGCCAACGCGCCCTCGACCGGGCGCAGCCATTTGAGAACCGGGCGGATCGCCTTCGCGAGCATCAGCGACAGGAGCGGCGCCAGGAGCAGCGCCACCACTGCCACGAGAAAGTAGCCGACGTAGAACGTCGCGCGCGAGCCGCCGATTGTCCCCTCGGCGCCGCTCGAACTCAGGAGGCACGCGATCGAGATGCCCGCCAGGACCGCGGCCAGCGCAACTCGGACGCGGTTCTCGCCTGCCGACAGCACCTGGTATTTGCCCTTCTGCAGCGCCTGCACCGGATCGACGCGAGCCGCATTGCGCGCGGGGATCAACGCAGCGACGATGCTCGTTGAGATGCCGATCAGCAGGGCGCCGCCCAGCAGCCGGGGATCCGTCGCCAGGTCGTCAGCACGCTGCGCGACGCCGTACACATCGCTGATGAGGGTGCCGATGGACGCAGCGATACCGCGCGCGATCAGCATGCCAAACAGGAGGCCGCCGATTGATCCCGCGAGACCCGTGATGGCGCTCTCCCCGAGGAAGAGCCATCGAATCTGGCGTCTGGTCGCGCCGAGCGCGCGGAGGATTCCAATCTCCGATCGGCGTTGGGCGACGGCGATCGCGAACGAGTTGTAGATGATGAACATCCCGATGAAGATGGCGAACACGCTCGAGACATTCATCATGATCGAGTACGCGGCAAGCATCAGTTCAAACTGCCGGCCGCGTCCCGACGGCGGATCGACCTGAAAGCCGGGCCCGAGCAGAGACCGCAGCTCGTTCTGGCACTGCGCGATCGGTCGCCCTGGCTTGACGGCGAGGTCGATGCGATCGAACTTGCGGCCGCGCCCGAACATCTTCTGCGCGGCGTAGATGTCCATGATCGCGAGGTTGCCGCCAAACGCGCTCGTCAGCCCGGACGATTTCATGATCCCGCGGATGGTGAACTGCCTGTCGCCCTCGGTTGTGCCGAGCCGCAAGCGGTTGCCGACGTCCAGATGGTTCTTCTGTGCGAACGCCTTCGTCACCATGATGGAGTCGGGCCTGGCGAGAAACACGAGCGGATCGTCGATGATCGCCTCGTCGCCGCTCTCGAGGTCGTACTCGCGAAGGCCCCGGTCGCCGGTCATGTCGACGCCGAGGATGAGAATGTTCCCTTCACCTTCAATCCGGGTATCGACGACCGCTTCGACGACAGGCACGGCTATGCGAACGGACGGCTGGGTCTGCACCTTGTCGAGGATGTCTTCGTCGAAGCCGGTCTCGCCCGCCGTCACCTGCAGCTCGGTCTTCCCGGCGATGCGGTCCACGGTGCGGGAAAACGCGAACAGCACGCTTTGATTGGCCGTGTGCATGCCGACGAACACGGCGACGCCCAGCACGATGCCGGCGGTCGTGAGGAGCGTCCGCAGCACGTGCCTGCGAAAGTAGGGCCAGCTGATCAGTCGTAAGAGCATCATCGGCGTACGTCCTCCACAACGCGGCCGTCGCGCAGCGCGATCGTGCGGGCGCAGCTCTCGGCGACCGTCATATCGTGGGTGACGATCACGACGGTCGAGCCGAGGCGGGCATGGAGGTCGCGAACAAGCGCGAGGATCTCGCCGCCGCTCCGCGAGTCGAGGTTGCCGGTCGGCTCGTCGGCGAGCAGGACCGGCGGATAGACCGAGAGCGCACGCGCGATTGCCACCCGCTGCCGCTCGCCGCCGGACAGTTCGTCGGGCAGATGCTGGAGGCGGTGATCGAGCTGAACCAGCGTCAAGAGCTCCCGTGCGCGCTCGTGGACTTTCAGACGAGGCCAGCCGCGCAGGTGCAGCGGCAGACCGACGTTCTCCAGGCACGACAGCGTGGGCAGCAGGTTGAAGAACTGAAAAATGAAGCCGATCTTGTCGCGTCTGACGCGCGTGAGGTCATCGTCGGAGAGGTCTGCCAGCGATTCGCCTTCGATACGGACCTCGCCCGTGGTGGGACGATCGAGGCCGCCGATCAGGTTGAGCAGCGTCGACTTGCCGGAACCGGACGGTCCGATGATGGAGACCATCTCGCCGGCGTCGATGGCAAGCGTGACCTCGTCCAGCGCGACCACGCGGCGCTTCCCTTCGAACTGTTTGGTGACGCGATCGAGGGCGATCAGGGCGGGCACGGTCTATTATGTGAAATCTTTCACAAACCTGTCAACTCCAGCTGGCTCGCCGGACCCGATAGCGTCCGGCCTACGTACTTCTCGCGCGGGTACAATATCTGCCCGCTATGTCGCCCGAGACGTTCACGCCGGATGAAGTACGTGCCCTCCTCCCCTACTTCACGAATACCGACCGACCGGTGTTCGCGCTGAGGAACCTGCCCGAAACGGTCAAGGGCGCGCTCTTCGCCCGCTACTCCCGATCGGCGAAATCGCTGCGGCGCCTGTTCCTGGATGAATTTCGTGATCAGGTCGCCGCCGCGGCGCCGGTGGAAACAGCCGCCGTCGGATCGCAACGGGCCGACATGCTCTATGCGCGCGTGCTCGGCGAATACGGCGACGATTCGGTCGCGCAACTGGGCGGCGCACATCTCGCGTGCGAAGGGGTTTCCAACATCCTCACGAAAGTGCTCGAGTGGGGACGGCTCATGGCGTATCTCGAGCAGTCGACCCGGTACGTCGCGCTCACGGATCGTCCCAACGGCGTATGGAAGTACCAGATCCCTGCCGAATTACGCGGCTCGCCGCTACGCGAGATCTTCGTCCGGACTCTGGACGCGGCCTTCGAGACCTACGCGCGCTGGATTCCGGCGCTCGAAACTCACTTCCGGAACAAATATCCGCAGTCGCCCCAGGATTCCGATTCGGTGTATCGATCCGTCATTCGCGCGAAGGCGCTCGACACACTGCGCGGGCTGTTGCCGGCAGCCACCGAGTCCAACGTGGGACTCTTCGGCACCGGGCAGGCGTTCGAGGCGCTGTTGCTGCGCATGTTCGCCCATCCGCTGGAGGAAGTGCGCGCGCACGCGACCGCCATGCTCGCCGAGCTGCGACAGATCGTACCGGCCTTCCTCACCCGCGTCGATCAACCCGACCGCGGCGGTCAGTGGATTGCCTACCTCGCCGAGACGCGCCGCGCGTTTGAGAATGCAGCGGCGCCGCTCGTCACCGCTGCCGATGACGAGACGCGGCCCGAGGTGGTCCTGACCGATTTCGATCCGGACGGCGAGATGAAAGTCGTCGCGGCCGCCCTGTACGGCGCATCCACGCTGTCCGACGATCAGGTCATGGCGATCGCGCGACGGCTGTCAGCGGAGGATCGGGCGGCGCTGCTCCGCGCGTATACGGGCACGCGTCGCAACCGACGGCACAAACCGGGCCGCGCCTTCGAGCGCACCTCCTACCGGTTCGACGTGCTCTCCGACTACGGCGCCTTTCGGGATTTGCAGCGCCATCGTTTGCTCACGCTCGATTGGCAGCCGCTCAGCACGCGGCATGGGAACACCCGGCCCGCGGCCATCGAGGAAGCGGGCGCGCTCGCGGACTGGCAGAAGGTCATGGATCGATCGGCAGAGCTCTACGAAACGCTCGTCGATCACGGACTGCGCGACGTCGCGCCCTACGGCGTGGCGATGGCCTACCGGGTCCGGTTCTACATGGAGATGAACGCACGCGAAGCGATGCACGTCATCGAGCTGCGCACGGCGCCGCAGGGCCACCCCGCGTACCGGCGCGTCTGCCAATTGATGCACCGGGCGATCGCCGAGGTCGCCGGACATCGCGCCATCGCGGACGCGATGCAGTTTGCCGATCATTCAGAGGTGGAATTGGAGCGCCTGCAGCAGGAGCGAAAGCTGGAGGAGAAGAGAAGCAGAACCGTCAGTCCATAGTTTGACCGCCGCAGATGTTGTAAGTCTGGCCGGTAATGGCCGACGCCTGGGGCGAAGCGAGAAATCTCACCACGGCGGCGACCTCTTCCGGCTGGATCATCCGGCCGATCGGCACCCGCTCCATCGCCTGCCGCTTGAACGCATCGAACGAGATCCCCATGGCGGTCGCTCCCGACCGCATGCCCTGCGCAGCCATGTCGGTGTCGACCCAGCCGGGACAAATCGCGTTGACGGTGATGCCGCGGCCGGCGAGCTCCAGCGCGAGCGCGCGCGTGAAGCCGATGACCGCGTGCTTCGACGCGCAGTACGCGGTGTAGCCGGGCACACCGAAGCGGCCAAGCACCGAGGAGATGTTGACGATACGGCCCGCGTCATTCAGCAGGGGAACGGCCTGCCGCGTGACCAGAAACGTCCCCCAGACGTTCGTGTCCAGAATCAACCGCCAGCCGGCCGAATCGGCCTCATGAATCGGCTTGCCGCCGCCGACGCCCGCATTGTTCACCAGCACATCGATCCGCGGGCTCATCTCGCGCAGCCGGTCGAAGCCGGCGGCCACCGATCCCTCGTCTCTGACGTCGACCGGCAGCAGCACTGCGGCGGCGCCGCGCGCGCGAATGGCAGTCCCGGTCTCGTCGAGATCCGACGGTGTCCGGGAAGCAATCGCGATAATCGATCCCGGCTCGGCAAACGCCAGCGCGATGGCGCGCCCGATGCCTCTGCCTCCGCCTGTTACGAGAACTGTGGGCATGTGCCGCTCATTAATCTTTCGTCCAGTACCGCGCGTATTCGTCGAGATACGTGAGCGATTCGAGCGAACCCATCCGATCGAAGAACAGGATGCCGTCGAGATGGTCGGTTTCGTGCTGAATCACGCGCGCCGGAAATGCGTGCACGTGGAGATCGAAGAGGTGCCCCCTGCGGTCGAGCGCGCGGACGATAATCTCACGGGCACGCGGGACGCGGCCGCGGATATCCGGAATGCTGAGGCACCCCTCCCATCCATCGACGAGGTCGCTGCCGACCGGCGTGATTTCTGGATTGATGAAGACGACCGGCTCGCTTTCCGGTGCGTCGGTGTCGTCAGCGCCGAGCGCCGCCACGAACAGACGGAGCCCTTCGTGCACCTGCGGCGCGGCCAGGCCCACGCCGTGATACTCCAGCATCGTGTCGATCAGGTTGTCGATGAGCCGCTGGACCACCGGCTTCTTGATGTCGGCGCGCTCCACCGCGCTCGCCTTGGTGCGCAGCACGGGATGCCCCATGCGCGCGACCTTGAGGATCGACATAACCGGCGAATTATACCGCGCCGTTGAAAGCGGCGGCCCGTTGCGGCCATCATGAAGCGTGGGGCAACCGCCGATCCATTCTCACCACGGAGTACAGGATCCGGACTCCGAGTACCGGTTCTGCCCGCGGTGCGGCGGCGTCCTCGAACGCCGCGTGATCAAGACGGCGGAACCCGAGCGGCTCGTGTGCGCCGCGTGCGGTTTCGTGTTTTATCTGGATCCGAAGATCGCCGTCGGCACAATTATTCGGACCGACGCGCATCGTCTGGTTCTGGTACGGCGCGCGATTGAGCCGGGTTACGGGAAGTGGGTCTTTCCGGGTGGCTACGTCGATCGCGGGGAGCCGCTGATCGTCGCCGCCATTCGCGAGGCCCGCGAGGAATGCGGCCTCGACGTCCGGCTCGACGGGCTCGTCAACATCTACTCGTACCCCGGCCGCGCCCCGGTCATCGTTGTCTACGCGGCGACCGCGACCGGCGGGGCGCTCTGTGGCGACGACGAGTGCCTCGAAACGGCTGAGTACGAGACCGACGCCATTCCGTGGCACGACCTGGCCTTCCGCAGCACCGAGGAGGGCCTCCGCGACTACTTGGCCGGGCTTCTGCACCCCATTCGCCTGTAACGACCGCTTTCGGCAGATTCCTTAGGTTTTTCACGGATCGCCTCTACAAGATCGTGCGCGGGCGCACGGATTTGTAATCGAGCCGGCGCGCTGAGCTGTGCGCTATCGACCGAAAGCATTAACCCGATAAGAGTAAAAGATGAAGAGAACCCTTGCCCTTCTTGGTGCGGTCGTCGCGGCGGCAACGCTTGCGAGCGCCTGTGGATTCCAGCATCAGCAGAACGTCCTGGCCCCGACCAGCACCGATACCAGCGGTGATAAGGGCAACCTAACCCCGTCGTTGCTCGGCACGTGGGCCTCTCAGAACGTCACAGTGCCGACAAGTTCGTCGTGCAGCAACTTCCAGTGGATGGTCACCAGCCAGACCACCACGACGATGACCGGCGACTTCTCGGTCGAGTGTGCCGGCGGCATCACGGTTTCGGGAAGTGCGTCAGGGCAGCTCAATGGCACGTCGGTGCCGATGACGGCGACCGGGTCGGCAAGTCTGCCCGGCATCCCCAGTTGCGCCTTCTCGCTGACCGGAACCGGGACGATCGTTGACGACCACACGCTCACCGTTCCCTACAACGGAAGCACCTGCCTCGGCCCCGTGCAGGGAACCGAGACGCTCAGAAAGAGATCCGATGTGACGTCGCAACAGCCGGTCATCGGGCAGCCGCAGCTCCTGTCGCCGGCCAGTAACGAAAGAGTCAGCAGCAGGCGTCCGACCTTCACGTTCGCGAACGCCTCGCGTTCGAGTGCCGTTGGCGCGATCACATACGATCTCGAGATTTCCGAAAGCTACTCGTTCTCGCCCACGTATGCCGTGCTGACCGTCGGCGAGCAGGCGAACACGACGAGCGTGCAGCTACCTGAGGACGGTCCGTATGCGAAGTACTTCTTCTGGCGGGTGCGAGCCAAGGACGCAACGACCACGGGACCATGGGGCGGACCCCAGGCATTCATGATGCCGGACGAGGTAGTAGTAGTAGTAGACGACCCTCTACTGGGATGCGGCGGCCTGGTCGGTGACAAGACCCAGTTGGTCACCTGCATTCACGATCGCCTCAACGCTCCCCATACGGTCGAAGGCGCCTTTGACGCGACCAAACGAATCGCATGGGCGCTCAGAGGTGAGGGAGGCGGGCTGCTGATCAAGAACAGCGGCGAAAATACCGTGTCGTGGCAGGGCTACAACTTCTCCGCGGGCAGAATCAGCTATCCCGACGGTCACATCTACAAGGTGCTGACGGATGTGCCGACGACCAACGGTCCACAGTGGGCGGACAATGGCTTCGTGGATCGCAGCCTCTACGTGCCGGCCATCGATCCGCGCCGGTAAGGCCTCACGAAGGTCAAGCGATCGTGATGTCCTTGCTCAGGTAGACATCCTGAATCGTATTCAACAACTGCACGCCTTCGCCCAGTGGACGCTGAAAGGCCTTGCGGCCGGAGATCAGTCCCATTCCGCCGGCACGTTTGTTGATGACGGCCGTCTTGACGGCTTCCTTCAGGTCGCTTTCGCCGGCTGAGGCGCCGCCGGAGTTGATCAAGCCCACCCGACCCATGTAGCAGTTCGCGACCTGGTAACGCGTCAGATCGATCGGATGGTTCGTCGTAAGGTCGGAATAGACCTTCTTGTGCGTCTTTCCGAAATTGAGCGCGGTGAACCCGCCGTTGGTCTCGGGCAGCTTCTGCTTGATGATGTCGGCCTCAATCGTCACGCCCAGGTGATTGGCCTGGCCGGTGAGATCCGCGGCCACGTGGTAGTCCGCTTCCTTCGTCTTGAAAGCGGAATTTCTCAGGTAGCACCACAAGACCGTGAACATTCCCAGTTCGTGGGCCTGTTGGAACATCTCCGTGACTTCCTGGATCTGCCGCTTGGACTCCTCCGACCCGAAATAGATCGTCGCGCCGACACCCATCGCACCCATCTCGAAACCCTGCTTGACGCTGGCGAACCGGATCTGATCGAACGCGTTGGGATACGAGAGGAACTCGTTGTGGTTCAACTTCAGCAGAAACGGGATCCTGTGGGCGTATTTCCGCGCTATCGATCCGAGCACGCCCAACGTGGACGCCACTCCGTTGCAGCCACCTTCGATCGCGAGTTTCACGATGTTCTCAGGATCAAAGTACATCGGGTTCGGCGCAAAGGACGCGCCGGCTGAATGCTCGATGCCTTGGTCGACCGGCAGAATCGACACGTAGCCCGTCTTGCCCAGCCTTCCGTGATCAAGGAGCGATTGAAGACTGGTCAACACCCGAGTCGGTCGATCCGAAACCGCAAAGTTGCGGTCGACGTAATCGGACCCGGGCAGATGAAGGCTCTGTTTTGGGATGGTTTTGCACTGGTGCTCGAGGAGCCCGGAAGCGTCCGGCCCCAAAACCTGTTCTATTCTGGACAGTGTCGTCTCGGTTGCTGCTGCATTGGCCATCTGGTTACCCCTGTCAACCTGACCGTCACGCTGACGTGACCGGATATTCTAACACCGGGAATCGGAACTCCTCCACGGACGCCGTGGCGACCGCCCCGTCGATCATCTCGTCGAGCGGCAGCCGGCGCTCGACTTCCTCGATCTCGGCGAGCCCCACGCGCGTCGCCGGATGGCGCGGCGTGAACAGCTGGCAGCAGTCCTGATCCGGAATGATCGAGATCGGAAACGTTCCCAGCCACTGCGCGCTGGCCACAATCTCATCTTTGTCCATCCCGATCAACGGCCGCAGGATCTCCATCGACGTCGACTGGCCGATCGTCGTCAGGTTCTCGAGTGTCTGCGATGCGACCTGACCGACGACCTCGCCGGTGACGAGGGCGCGCGCCCGCCAGCCCCGCGCGAGCTTCTCGGCGATGCGCATCATGAGCCGCCGGTAGACGACGACGCGCAACCGGGCGGCAACGACGAGCAGGACCTGCTGCTGCAGCTCGCCGAACGGGACCAGAAGCAGGCGCGATCGGAGTTGGTACTTTGTCAGGAGCGCCGCGATCTCTCGCACCTTTTCCTGCGACGCCCTCGAGAGAATCGGGTAACTGTGAAAGTGAATCAGCAGGACCGAGCAGCCGCGCCGCATCATGCGGTAGGCCGCCACGGGCGAGTCGATGCCGCCCGACAGCAGGCACGCCACACGGCCGCCGGTCCCGGTCGGGAGTCCGCCGGCGCCCTGCTCCTTGCCGAAGAAATAGAACGCGTAGTCGGGCATCATCTCGAGGTGAATCGTGAGCGCCGGATCGCCGAGGTCGACGCGCCACCCTTTCGCCTGCTTGATCAAGCCACCCACTTCGCGCTCGATCTCCGGTGACGTGAACGCCAGACGCTTGTCGGCGCGGCTGGCGCTCACGCGAAACGACTCAGTCTCCGTGTCGCCAAGGTCCGCCAGGATTGCCGCGGTAAGAGCATTGAAGTCGTGAGGCGCGCGACCGGCATACGAGAAGTTCGCGATCCCGAATATCCGTCGAATCCGTTCGCCAATCTCGTCACGCGCGAGCCTCGCGTCGAGGGAATCGAGATTCGACGCTTCCCCGAGCTCGACGTCGATCCGGCCCATGAGCGTCCGCACTGTCCGGACGTCCAGGTCCTTCAGCGCGGACCGGAGGTTGCGCACCAGATGCTGGATGAACCACGGACGGTTGCGTCCCTTGAG
>JBGPKK010000022.1:0-44002 GCA_041485905.1 Vicinamibacteria bacterium | reverse complement strand
GACAGCTCCTTTCGAGTGGGCGACTCGGTACGTAGTGTCCGCCTTCAGGCGGACCGTACGTGGAGTGTAGAGACGTGAAGGCGGCGCGTCAATTGGTGAGCGAAATATGTCTTGACACTGCACTGAGAGGCCCGAAGATCCACTCGTGCGGACGACGAGTCGCTGTGCGGCGCTGCTGTCGCTGGTGTTTGCGCTGATCGCGCTGCGGCTGGCACGTGGTGACGCCGCTCAGCAGTCTCCGGCGACGTTCTCCCACGATATCGCGCCGCTCATGGCTGCGCATTGTTCGATTTGTCACCAGCCCGGGGGGTCGGCGTCCTTCAGCTTGATCACGTTTGCAGACGTGAAAGCCCGCGCCGAGAGGATCGCGAGCGCCACGAAGCGCCGCTACATGCCGCCGTGGAAGCCGGAGCCCGGCGTGGGCGAATTCGTCGGCGCGCGGCGGTTGAGCGACGAACAAATCTCGTTGATCGACCGGTGGATCGCAGGCGGCCTGCTCGAAGGGGATCCGGGAGCGTCCCCGCCCGCACCCCCAAAGACCGGCGCGTGGCGGCTCGGCGAGCCCGATCTCGTCCTCACTATGCAGGCGTACACGCTCCGCGCCGCCGGCGACGACATGTATCGCCATTTCGTCCTGCCGATCCCGATCGCAATCAGACGCTACATCAAGGCCTGGGAGCTTCGGCCGGGCAATCCCCGAGTCGTGCACCACGCGACGATGGAGATCGATGCGACGGGTATGTCGCGACACCTTGACGAGCAGGACCCTGAACCGGGGTACGAAGGTTTGATCGCGCACACGTCGATGGCGCCAGACGGATACTTTCTCGACTGGGCGCCCGGCCACACGCCATACGCGGCCCCCGAAGGCATGTCGTTTCCGGTGGAAGCGAAGAGCGATCTGGTGCTGATGCTGCACCTGCGCCCGAGCGGCAGGCCAGAGGTCGTTCAGGCGAGCGTCGGGTTGTACTTCTCGGACACGCCGCCGACACGGATCCCCGCCTTGCTCCGGCTGACACGGCAGGACATCGACATCCCGGCAGGCGAGCCGCGGCATGTGGTCACGACCTCCTACAAGCTGCCCGTTGACGTCGACGTCTACACCGTTCAGCCTCACGCACACAACCTGGCGAGAGAGATTGAGGGCTACGCGACGCTGCCAGATGGGACCACGAAGCAGCTGCTCTCCATCAAAGACTGGGACTTCAACTGGCAGGACGTCTATCGGTACACCACGCCCGTCGCCCTGCCCGTCGGCACCTCGGTCACCATGCGTTGGACGTATGACAACTCGGCCGGGAATCCGGTAAACCCGAACGTCCCGCCGAGGCGCGTCACGTTCGGACAGCGAACCTCCGATGAGATGGCCGAACTGTGGTTTCAGGTCCTTCCGCGCAATCAGACCGACCGGAACATTCTGACTCGAGGGCTTCAGTCGGCGCAGCTCTTCGAGAACATCAAGGGCTACGAGATGATGTTGCGCGCCGATCCCGCCAACGTTGCCCTGCACAATGACGTCGCACTGTTGTACGCGCAGGCCGGCAATCTCGATCAGGTCGCGGCGCATTTCGCCGCGTCGGTCCGGATCACACCTGATTCCGCGCCGGCGCACTACAACCTCGGCACGGCGCTCGTCGCGCAGGGCAAACGTGACGAAGCGCGGCGCGCCTTTCAGCAGGCCATCGACATCGATCCGAGCTATGCAAACGCGCACCGCAGTCTGGGTACCCTGCTGTACGCGGAAAGCAAGCTGGACGAAGCGGCGCGATCGTATCGGCGGGCCATCGAGCTCGCGCCGGATGACGCGTCCGCCCACCATAACTTCGGTGTCCTGCTGCAGGTGCAAGGCAAGCTGGCGGATGCGATCGCTCAGTATCAAGAGGCGGTCCGGATCGACCACAACTACGTCGACGCCCACTACGGCCTCGCGCTCTCGTTCGCTGCGGCGGGGCAGTTCGAACAGGCCGTGACCAGCGCCGAACAGGCGTTGGCGCTGGCGATCGCGGCGCGCGACGATCGCCTGGCCGGCCAGATTCGCGAGCGGCTGGACTCCTACAGGCAGCGTAAACCCTTCCAGGAGGCCCGGTGACGCGAGAAAATCGTGCGGCGCCCGCTGTTTTTAGGTTGTTTTTCTCGCGCCGGTCCGCGAGACTCTGGCGGGACCTCTTCGGTGGGGTCGTCGACCGTATTTGCAAGAGGAGCGAAGCGTATGCGTACACGTGTTCTGGCGTTCGCGCTCGTCGCCGCGGGAATCCTGGTCGCGCCGCGCCTCGTCATGGCGCAAAGCGCGATTGCCGGCGTCGTGAAAGACACGACGGGCGCGGTGCTGCCCGGCGTGACGGTTGAAGCAAGCAGTCCGGCGCTCATCGAGAAGACCAAGACCGTCACCAGCAACGAAGCGGGCCAGTACCGGGTCGTGGACCTGCGTCCCGGCACCTACAAGGTGACCTTCGCGCTGAACGGGTTCAGCACGGTCGTCCGGGAGGGCATCGTGCTGGAAGCCAACTTCACGGCTCCGATCAACGTCGAGCTGCGGGTCGGCGCCGTCGCCGAAAGCGTGACGGTGACCGGCGAGAGCCCGATCGTCGACGTGCAGACCAGCCAGCGGCGCGAGGTGGTCACGCAGGCGCTGCTCGAAGCGATCCCGACCGGCCGCAGTTTCCAGTTAATGGCCGGCACCGTGCCGTCGGTCAGCACCGGTGTGTTCGACGTCGGAGGCTCGAGCGCGATGTGGACCGGCGGCAGTCTGCTGACGCACGGCTCGCTCACGGGCGACTCGAGGACCCTGATCGATGGCATCGTGGTCGACGCCATGTTCGGCGCCGGCCAGTGCTCGTGCACCTACGACAACGAAGCGCAGACGCAGGAAATCGCGGTCCAGGTGAGCGGCGGCGCCGCCGAGAACCAGCTCTCCGGCGTGCTCGTGAACCGGATCCCGAGGACCGGCGGCAACAAGTTCAGCGGCGACGGCGTGTTCCTGATGGCCAACGGCAGCACGCAGGGGTACAACCTCGACGATGCGTTGAAAGCGCGAGGTATCACAACACCCGACCAACTCTATCGAGACTACGACGTCAACTACAGCCTGGGAGGACCGATCATGAAGGACCGGTTGTGGTTCTTCGTGTCCGGCCGCAACTGGGCCTATAACAACTACGTGGCCAACGCCTTCAATCCCGACGGCACCCAGGCGGTGGACGACAACAACCTCAAGGCGTTTCCACTGCGGCTGACGTCGCAGCTCAGTCAGAAGAACCGGGTCACGGCGCTCTTCGACTGGGCGTCAAAAATCCGCGGCCATCGCACGTTGAGCTCGCTGGTGGCGCCGGCCGCCGCGTTCACGCAGAACTCGCCCGCCCAGCACGTCGCGCAGGGGAAATGGACCTCGACCATCAGCAACAGGCTGCTGTTCGAATTCGGCGTCAACGAAACGTTCAACAATCAGCTCTATGGATACGAGCCGGAGGTCGCGATCGGCAGCTGTCACACAGCGTTCGACCTGTGTCCGTCCGGGACGAGCTATGGCACGATCGGCCATCAGGACACGGTGCTCCTCACGCAGTGGGCGGCGTCGATCTCAGGTCCGGGCACGACGGCGCCGGCCAGTCAACCGGCGATCTCGCGGGTTGCGCAGGCCACGTTGTCGTATGTCTCCGGCGCGCATCAGTTCAAAGTCGGCTTCCAGGACCGATGGGGCTGGTCGAGAGACACCCGGCTGAATGTCAACGGGGATATCCGCCAGCAATACAGCAGCGGCAGGGCGTTTCAGGTCCAGGCCTACAACACGCCGATCGACAACCTCGTCAACCTGAACGCCGACCTGGGGATTTTCGTGCAGGATACCTGGACGACCAGGCGGCTGACGCTCAGCCCGGGCATCCGCTACGACTACTTCAATTCGGAGGTGCCGGAACAGACGGTCGCGGCCGGCCGATTCGTGCCGGCGCGTCATTTCGATGCCATTCCCAACGTCCCGAACTGGAAGAATGTCTCGCCGCGGTTCGGTGCGTCCTACGATCTGTTTGGGGACGGCAAGACCGCCATCAAGGGCACCCTCGGCGTGTACGTGCAGTCGCAGGGCCCCGGCTTCGCGTCGACCTACAACCCGTTGGTGTTCTCGATGGATCAGCGCTCCTGGACGGACACCAACAAAGACGACATCGCGCAGGAGAACGAGCTCGGGAAGACGAGCAATCTCACGTTCGGCATACGGCGCAACCAGAATCCCGATCCGAACATCAAGCGGCCGTACCAGCGGGTATACGACGTGGGCATCCAGCGCGAGCTGCGGCCCGGCTTCGCCGTCTCGGTGAGCTACAACCAGCGGAGCTTCTATAACATTCCGTGGACCGAGAACCTGGCCATTCCTTTCAGCGACTACACGCTGCTGTCGGTTGCCGACCCGCGGGGCAACGGCCAGACGCTGCCGGTCTATAACGTCAGTTCGACGAAGTTCGGACAGGTGAACGAGCTCGACACCCATTCGGATCAGAACACGCGGGTGTACAAGGGCGTCGACGTCGGACTCAGCCTGCGTCTGCCGCGCGGCGGTACGATCTCTGGCGGAACGTCGACCGGGCGGACGCTCACGCAGACCTGCCAGGTGGAGGACCCCAACAGCCTGCGGTTCTGCGACCAGGCCCAGTATGGCGTCCCGCTCCTCACGTCGTTCAAGCTGGTGGGGAGTTATCAGCTGCCCTACGGCGTTCGCGCGAGCGCAAACTTTCAGAGCGTGCCGGGATCCGAACGCGCCATCACGTATCAGGTCAACAGACAGATCCTGCCGGCACTCGTTCCGTCGAGTTTGAACATCCGGCTGAACGAGCCGGGCACGCAGTACAACGATCGGGTCAACCAGCTCGACTTCAGCCTTTCCAAGTCGGTCAGGAGCGGCGGTGTCGAGGTGCGGCCGGAGCTGAGCCTCTTCAACATGCTGAATGCCAACCCGGTGCTGATACAGGTCAACACCTTCGGCGGTTCGCTGAACAATGCGTCGTCGATCCAGTCTCCACGCTTGATTCGACTGGGCGTGACCGTGAAGTTCTAACGGGAGACGCAGAGGTCCACGCTCTGAGTCTCGCAGCCCGCGCGGACTTGCACCACGGGCTGCTAGCGTCCGGCGGCAGGCCTGGCGAATTTTGCCGCGTCGATCGGGACGTTCGGCTGCACGTCGCTCAGCTCGAATATTGATCGCCCGTTCAGCCAGCTGACGGTCCAGTGGAACGGCATCCTGATGCCGGCGACCTCGCGATAGTCCGCATAGTCAATCTGCGTGACGAGCCGTCCGACCGGCGACTCGGCAAAGCGTACCAGCCGGACGAGCAAGCCAGACTCGGAGTCGAAGCACAGGGTCGCAGTCGCGCCGCCGGCCGTGTTTCCCTGCACGACCTGGACGTCGCGATCGCCGATCGTCGTCGGAAAGCCGGTGCGCCACTTGCCGAGCGCCTGCTTGATCCGCGCCGGGAACAACAGCTCCGCTTCCAGCTTGACGCCGTCCAGCTCCTGTCCGGTCACCGCGAGCAGCGGCACCGGCCTCTCATTTTCCGGCGCCGCGATCCAGCCCGCGCGGCCATCGTAGGTCGTGATGGTGTCTCCAGCGGGCGAATGAGTGATCGTGGCGCGCTGCCCCGGCGCTTTGGCGAACATCTCCAACCCGCGCTTCTCCGCATCGTCGAAACCGAGGTACGTCCCCTTGGCGACAAAGCTGGTGAAGCCGGCGAGCCGCTCGGGTCCGCCGATCGCCTTGATGTACTTGTCGAGCACCTGATCGGCGGGAGGCGGTCCAGCGGCCTGCTCGATAGGGTCTCCGGGTTCGACCGGCGGCGGTGTCTCGTACAACTGCCTTAGGCTCGGCATGACACTCGGACGATCGTTGCCGCGGTGGCACGTGTTGCACGTCACCACCTGACGTCCGCCGAAGCTGGCGCGATTCAGGCTCGACACCATCTGGATCATCCTGCGCGCGGTCCGCTTCCGATCGTTGTCGTCGGCGTACTTCGCCCAGTTGCCGCCGCTTTCGTCCACGTGGCAATCGGTGCAGTTCATGCCGAGGGACGCGGAAAAGAACCCCATCGTGCCCATGAACTCGTCGACGGGAATGCCTTTGAGCACCTGGACGTTCTTGAAGACCTCCTCGGCCATCGGCGGTCTCGGCTCGGGTCTCGCCTGACCGCCTGTCAACGCGACGCTCATCAGCCAGACGACCGTCGTCGTTGCCAGGGCGGCGGTCGTCTGCGTCGTCATCCTATTTCCAGCTCTCCATCGCCTTGCGCTGCAGCGAGTCGGGGCCGAGCTCGGCCAGCTCGATCCTGAGGCCGTTCAAGTCGGTCACGTTCGCCAGCCTCGCGTGCGAGAAGGCGCTCGGAGCTCCGGGCTCGGACGCCGTCGCGCCATGCTGCTTGAAGAAGGCGACGGCTGCGGTGATGTTCGGCGCCTCCATCCCGAAGTGATTGAGCCCGGCCGGGCGCTGCGCGTTGGCCGGCTGCAGCTCGATGAACGTGTTCTTGCTGACCTGGATATAGATCGCCGTCGGATTTCCCTGGGCGTCGCTGTTTCGGAACGCTTCCTTGAATCCCATTTTCTGCGTGTAGAACGCCGCCGCGTCAGGGACGCTCGGCACGCTGAGCCCCACATGGTTCAATATGACACCGGAGCCGTCGTTCTGCGCCATCGTGGTCTGAACGGCCAATCCACAGAGAAGTCCGGCGACGAATAACATAAAACCGCGCATGACATACTCCCTTCGCAGGGCTGAAGCCCTGCGCTACAACTGACTCGGCGCTGATCGCGTGACTACTTCCCACCCGCGAGCGGAGGACTGTGTGGCTCTTCCGGTCGAGGACCCATACTGTAGTGCGACTGCATGATCGCCTGGTTGTCGCAATACGAATCGAGGAGCTCGGTGTCGGCCTGGAGGAGCAGGATGATCTTGTTCGTCCACGGTTTCAGGTACGCCTTGGGATCGTCGATGGTGACGGTCTCTTCCAGGTGACCGAAGTCGACACGCCGCCAGCGTTCGGTCACGTGCAGGGCGTCACTATTCGGGTACGCCATGTTCGCGCTGAGCCAGCCGTGATCGCGGAATCCGATGCTCTCCACGACGAACACGTCGCCCTCCCAGCGGCCAACCGAGTACCCCAGCCAGGCCGGCTCCGTCTCGCTCAACTTCGGCAGCGGCCGGCCATCGGTGAAGATCTGCCGGAACGTGTTGCCGACATACGACTCGTGGAGGAAGATCGTCATTGAAGGCGTCTGCACGATCTTGAACGGGGTGCGGTGGTTTTCGCGAGGCACGCCCAACGGGAGGCAGTACGTATAGGGATCGTCGACGTGATTGCGATCCCTTCGTCCTTTCTGAAGGGCGGCCGCCCACGGCGTTAGCTGGGGGGCATCCTCACCCTTCAGGCCCCGGGCCAGATCGTGGAAGTAGTTCATGTTCCCCACGTCCCAGATGCCTGAAAGATCCGAGTGGCCGTCGGGCAGCCGCGGCGGCGCGGGGGCCGAGAGATTCGGCTTGCCGTCCGGCAGGCGGGGAATTCCCGGCGACTTGCGGTTCACCCATTGCGCCTCGGTGGCGCCGGACAGCAGCACCAGAGCCGTGATGGTGGCGAGTGCCGTGCGTTGCGCTTTCATAGTTGATCCTCCACGTCGTTTACGCTGCCACAGACTGTCGAGACTCCAGGCCCCGGGGCCCGCGGCCCAAAGAAACAGGTACAAAAAGCAGAAGAGAATCGAGGCTTCCATGCCCGCCAATGCGAAGCTTGGCCAGAAACCTCGTGGCGCCCACGATCGAAAATAGGCCACCGCCATTTCACCCGACAGGATGAACGCTGCTGGCCGAGTAAAGAGACCGAGGATGATCAGCGGTCCGCCGACCGTTTCGAGCAGCCCGGCGAATCCGCGGATCGTGAGAATGTCGCGATCGAGCCGCCCCCCTCCGACGCCAAAGAATTTCTCCAGGCCATGCATGATGAACAGGCAACCGGCCGCGATGCGAAGACTCCCCAGCGCGTACGGCGCCCATCGGGAATCAGCCGATGCCTCATGGCCCGGACGGAGAAGGCGATCCAGGCTCCACGCGCCGCCCCCGGCCGCGGCCAGGTACAGAAAGAAAAAACAATTCAGCAGGATCGGATCGCCGCCGTTGCGGTGCGTGTAGACATTCCGCTGCAGAGGGCCGACGAAAAACGCAACGAAGTACAGCACCGACAACAGAACGGAGACCGGCCTGGTGAAGAGGCCCGCCATGATCAGGATCGCCGCGGGAAAAGCGATCAGCTCGACGATGCCCTGATACGACAGCCGCGCCGAATCGCTGGTCTCTGGATACCCAAGCACCTGCTCCATGCCGTGGCGGAGCAACAGAAAGCCGAAAATAACGCGCGCGGCACTCTGCAGATAGGGCGTCCACGTCGCGGGGATCGAGCCGGACCCGGAAGGCATTATTTGGCGAAGGCCTTCTTGTATTCCAACGCCTCTGATGCTGAGGGAATCATTTCCATCAGATCCGTGTCGTGTGGCATCAATCTCATCGCGAGCTTGTTGCGGGCCACCCACGGCTTCGTATATGCCTTTGGGTCGTCGATCGTGACGGTGAGCTCCAGCGTGTTCTGGTTCACGCGGTGGTAGCGCTCCTCCACGCGCATCTCAGTACTGTGTGGGTTGCCGGCATTGTCGAGCCACGTTCTCTCATCCGTGCCGTTTGATTGCACGACGAACGTGGAATCGTCCTCCCATTTGCCAACCGAGTAGCCGTACCACCTCGGATCCGGATCTTTGGGAAGTTCCCGACCGTCGGTCCAGACAACCCGCCACCGCTTCTCGAACATATACAGCATCAGGATCTGGTTCGGCGTCTGAACGATCTGAAACGGCCGAAGCTCGAACAGCAGGTTGCGCGGGAACCCTTCCGGATCACCCATCGTCGACAGCGGGTCGTTGATCTCCGCGATGGGGGCCATTCTCGCGCCGTCTCCGGACTTATGCGTCTTGCCCAGCGCCTCCCCCCAGGGTGTGAGCGGAGCAGGCGTGGCCCCTCGTGCGCCGATTCCCCCTCCGCCCGCATCCCAGATTCCCGACAGATCGCGGCGGGGCGCCGGCCCCGCCGGTGCCGACTGCGGTTGGTTGGAGCTCTGCGCCAATCCCGAGTTGTTCCACGGCAGATTCTGACCGCGGATGGCAGGCGCGAGCGTCAGCACCGCGACAATCGCAACGATCAAGCGCTTCGGCATGGCGGAGTCCTCTATTAAAGACGCGGGATCATCTTGCCGGTTGAACCGGGGCAGCAGGTGCGCCGGCGCCTGGAGGAGGCCCGCCTGTTCCCAACGTCTGGCCATTTGGCAGCACAACGCTTCTGATTCGCCCGACAGGGGCGCCACCCTTGACGGGCTGTAACGTGACGGTGACCTCGTCCCCGGCTTTGAATGACGTCCGGGCCCAGCCGCGCTTGCTCATGTCGGTTGGATTGCTGACTTCAACAGCCCAGTTTCGGACGGTGTCGGTGTCGTCCTTTGCGTCGAATTTCAGGAAACAATGAGGATTGGCCCAGATCCATTCCGTGACCGTCCCCTTTAACTTGAGTTCTTTCGTCGTGTCGAAGCTCGCGTTGCCATGGTGCGCGACCAACGGCACGGAGACGGCCAAGACACCAACCGCCACAAGGAAAATGCCGAAGCACATATTCTTCACAGGAACCCTCCGTCTCTTTGAAACAATCAGCAGGTCTCCACCATAGGGAACCTGACGGTGTGTGTCAACTGCTGAAAGCCTTGCCTTGACATCCTCCCCGCCGGGGCCATAATCGGCGCAGATTATCAGTATTCACGCAAGCGCGTGCAGAGATTCCTGGTCCACCGCTGGTGTCGCGTCTCTGCAGGAGGTTGTATGCCCCGCCGATCCTGTCGAGTGCTCACCGTCGTTTCGCTTCTCAGTGGCCTCGGCGCTGTGACCGCGATGCGCGCGGACGGACCGGCCGCCTGGGCGGACGACCTGTCTCCGATTGCCGCAGGCGACTGGAACGACGACCGCGCGGCTCATCTGATCGAACGCGCCGGATTTGGCGAGACGCCCGAGGCGATCGCGCGCCTTGCGGCCATGACTCCGCGGCAGGCGGTCGATCGGCTCGTCGACTACGACGCGATCGACAACAGCGCGCTCAAGCCGTTCGACGAATCGGGCATCTGGGATCCGGGCATGGATCCGTTTCCGGCGAGCCGCGCCGAGGCTGTGCGGATCGGACGGGAACGGGGAGCGGCGCTCGGCGTGAAGGCGCTGCCGGCCGGCTCGGAACGGCGTCTCCAGCCGGTCGTCGACAAGTTCTTCTACGGCCTGCGCGCCAACAGCATCGAGACCCAGCGGCTCGGCGTCTGGTGGGCCAGCCGCATGCTGACGACCGAGCGCCCGCTGGAGGAGAAGCTGACGCTCTTCTGGCACGGGCACTTTGCGACCGGAGACGTCAAGGTGCGCGACTACCGGATGATGCTCCGGCAGAACGAGATGCTGCGCGCGCACGCCCTTGGCGGCCTCCGCGACCTGCTCGTCGGAATCCTGAAAGATCCGGCGATGCTCGTCTATCTCGACAACGGCGAGAACGTCAAGAAGCACCCGAACGAAAATTTCGGCCGCGAGCTGCTCGAGCTGTTCTCGATGGGTGTCGGCAACTACACCGAGCGCGACGTCCGCGAGGCGGCCCGCTCGTTCACCGGTTGGACGAACGACGTGCTGGCGTTCAAGTTCGACGCCGATCAGCACGACTTCGGTGAAAAGGCTTTCCTCGGGCGGACCGGCCCGTTCAGCGGCGAGGATGTCATCGACGCCATTCTCAGACAGCCCGTCACGGCCGAGTTCATGGCCGCCAAGCTCTATCGATATTTCGTGCGGGAGGACCTGTCGAGCGCGGTCAAAGCCGGATTGGGCCGCACGTTCCGCGACAGCGGCTATCAGGTGAAGCCGCTCTTGAAGCAGATGTTCCTCTCGAAGGATTTCTACAGCGCGGCTTCGTCCGCGACCGGGATCAAGAGTCCGGTGGCCCTGGTCGTCTCGACCTACAAGAAGATGGGCCTGCGTGAGCTGCCGACCATCCCGGACTTCGGCCGGATGACGGGCGGTCTGGGGCAGGCGCTCTTCGATCCGCCCAACGTCGCCGGCTGGGCGGGCGGACGCACGTGGATTACGCCGGCCACGCTCTTTCAACGCGGCAACCTGTTCCGCGACGTCCTGTTTCCCGACGTGAACGCGTTCCGTGCGCCCGATCGGACGATGCCTGCCACGTATGCGCGCGTGGGGCAGGAGTTGGCCAAAGGGAAGAACATCACCGAGGCGACGAAGGAGGGCACGGGCGACGCCGAGTCGAACCTCGTCGCCGATCGCGACGAGGACTTCAACACGCGGTACGCCAGCTACCGCGGGTACGTCATGGCGTACGAGCGCGCCAAGCCGATCCCGCGACACCCGGCGGACATCAATCTGACGGCGATGATCGCGGCCGCGAACGCGAAGACCGCCGATGCCGTGGTCGATCACTTCATCCGGCGGTTTCTGAGCGTGCCGCTCGCGGCGAAAGACAGGGCCGTGCTCGTCGCCTTCCTGCGCGAGAAGCTCGGCGGGTCCGACGTCGGGCCAGGCGACCAGCTCGAGCCGGCGCTGCGAGAGCTCCTGTATCTCGTGCTGAGCACGCCGGAGTATCAACTGGGGTGAGGCTGGGGGCTGGGGGCTTGGGGCTGGGGCTGAAATAACCAGATAACGAGATGACCAGATGACCAAATTTTCCTGTTCGTGCTCGCGCCGCGACTTCCTCGCCCGAGGGCTGTACGGCATCGGCGTCGGCGCCGGGCTGCCGATGTTCCTGAGCCGCACCTCCGCCGCGCTCACCGCACAGGCGCTGCAGGGAACGAGCGTTGAAAAGCATCCCGAGCGGATCCTCGTCGTTCTCGAGCTGTCGGGCGGCAACGACGGCCTGAACACCGTCGTCCCGTTCGGCGATCCCGCGTACTATCGCGCCAGACCGAACCTGGGAATTCCCGATCGCACGGTCCTCAAGGTTGGCGGACGCTTCGGCTTCCACCCGTCGATGGTCGGCTTCGAGCGGCTGTACAAGGACGGTGTGATGGCTGTCGTGCACGGCTGCGGCTACGAGCACCCGAGCTTGTCGCACTTCTCGTCGATGAGCTTCTGGCATACGGGCGTGCCAAACGGCGGGGAGCAGCTCGGCTGGCTGGGACGGCTGGCTGACGACACCTACGATTCGGCCACACACAACGTCATCGTCAACATCGGCAGCTCGCAGTCGCTCGCGGTGCGCAGCGGGAAGCATTCCCCGCTGGTCTTCGACGACCCGGCCCGCTTTCGCCGCGAAGGGACCGACGCTGAAAAGGAGGCGCTCGTCGCACTCAGTCAGGCGCGCGCGACCACCAATCCCGCGCTCGAATTCCTGGCGTCGACGGCCACCAACGCCGTCGGCAGCTCGGACTTCGTCCGGCAGGCGTCAGCGGCGTACCGGACGCCGGTGGACTACGGAATCGGCAACGCCTTCGGCGGCGGCCTGCAGCGTGTCGCCGCGCTGATTGCGTCCAGGATGCCGACGCGTCTGTACTACGTCACCTATCAGGGCAACTCGTTCGACACGCACGTGCAGCAGGCCGATGTGCACAACCGTCTGCTCATGTACACGGCCGACGCCGTGCGGGCGTTCATGGAGGACATCAAGCGCATCGGCCGCGCCGACGATGTGGCGGTGATGATGTTCACCGAGTTCGGGCGCCGCGTCGAAGAGAACGGCAGCCTCGGCACCGATCACGGCACCGCGACGCCGATGTTCATCTTCGGCAAGCATCTCAAAGGCGGTTTCTACGGACGGCCTCCCAGTTTGACGGATCTGGACGACGGCAATCTGAAGATGACGACCGACTTCCGGAGCGTCTACGCCACGATGATCAAGGAATGGCTGGGATACGACGACACGCGGGCGGTGCTGAAGGGGCAGTTCGAACCTCTGGGCGTGTTCGTGTAACACTGCAGTTGGCGCTAGTATGAGCGCCATGAACGGACCTGCCGTCAGCGTCGAGGCGTTGATGCGTCAGATTGAAGACGATCTGCGCCTTCAGCTTCGGACGCGCATCCTGGGGCGCGGTGGCGCGAAGGAATACACCGACGAGCAGCTCTTCGCGCGCGTCGAGAGCATCCTGCGTCGAGCGGTCGAAGAGCGGGAACAACACTCGCTGCTGCTGCCGGAGCTTCTGAGCGACGACCAGGAGTGGCAACTGCAGACCCAGGTGCGATTTTCGAGCCATCGTCCCATCCTTGGCAAGCTGATCATCGCCGTGAAACGACGCCTCTTGCTGCCGGTGAGCCGCTGGCTCTACGAGTACAGCTTCGAGAATTTCCGTCGCCAGCAGCGCGTGAACGTGATGCTGTTTGCGTGCCTTGAGCAGCTGGCGATCGAGAACGCGCGCCTCTGCCAGGAGATCGAGCATCTGCGGAAGCGTGCCGGCTGAGCGGCATGTCGTCCGCATGAAGCTCGCCTGCGTCATCCACCGCTTCGGCGCCGACATCGCGGGCGGATCGGAGACCCACTGCCGGATCATTGCGGAGCGGCTGGCGTCCAGCCACGACGTCACGATCCTCACGTCGTGCGCGAAGGACCACGTCACATGGCAGAACGAATGCCCGGCAGGCCTGTCGGAGGTCGGGCCGCTGCACGTGTTGCGGTTTCCCGTGGCCCGCACGCGGTCGCTTGAACGATTTGCCGAAATCAGCGAAGACGTGTTCGCCGGCCGCGCGTCAGCGGCCGATCAGGAGCGCTGGTTTACCGAGAATGGGCCCGAGGTGCCCGAACTGATTCGGCATCTCCAGCAGCATGGCTCTGAGTACGACCGAATCCTCTTCTGGTCGTACCGGTACTACCCGAGCTTCTTCGGCGTGCCTGTGGTGGCCGATCGCGCCGTGTTGGTGCCGACGGCGGAAGACGATCCGCTGATTCGCATGGAGATTCTCGCCCGCTTCTTTACGCTGCCGGCCGGCTACATGTTCCTGACGCCGGAAGAAGCCGATCTCATCGGCGAGCGCGCGACGGGCCCGCTTCCGCCATTCTGCATTATCGGGTCGGGTCTCGACCCCGCCCCGCCCCAGACCGACGCGGTCCCGCTCGAGCCGTTGGGCATCGCCGACAAGTTTCTCTTGTATCTCGGTCGCGTCGATCCGAACAAAGGATGTGAGACGCTGCTGCGATATTTTCTGAAAGTTCAGACCCTCGATCGTCCGCCCGTGCAGCTCGTGATGGCCGGACCGGCGAACATGGAGATTCCCGAGCATCCGTTGATCAAGCGCCTGGGGTTTGTCGACGAGCCGCTGCGCGAAACACTGCTGTCCCGGGCGAGCGTGCTCATGATGCCGTCGCCGTTCGAGAGCCTCAGCCTGGTGTTGCTGGAGGCGTGGAATCACGGCCTGCCTGCGCTCGTCAATGCTCGCTGCAGCGTGCTGAAGGGGCAGGCGGTGCGGGCGAACGGCGCGTTGTACTACCGGCGTTTCGAGGAATTCGCCGCGTGCCTCGATTATCTGCTGACCCGTCCCGACCTCGCGCGACGGTTGGGTGAGCAGGGCCTGGCGTATGTGAATCGCGAGTACCGTTGGCCTCAGGTCATGCGGAAGGTCGAAGACTTCCTGACCTCGGCCTCAACATGACTGGCGATCCCACACGGTGCGCTGCGTGAACGGCCGCAGCTGTTGGTCGATGCCCGAGTTCGTGGCCGTCAGCGACTTCCCGTCCGGTGACACCACGTAGGTGCCGCCGCCGACGACCGACCCATCTTCTCTTCTCGCTTCCCCCTGGATCGTGTTCGGGTCCGGGCGGGTCGCCACGGCCGTCAGACCGGGCAGCCCGGGGATCGGGTGTGGTTCGCCGTCCGGGATGAACGTGGCTGGGCGCTCGGCAACCTTCTCGCCCTTCGCGTTTTTGCCCTCCGCCTTCATCAGATAGTGACCCTGCGCGTCGAGCTCGAAGACCATCGTCGCCTCGGTGGGCCGGTGATTGGGATCGAACTCACACTTTGCGGGGTTGAGCGTCCACGTGCCAACAAAGGGATCCGGCATCTCACATTCCTCCTTCGACCTCGTTGTGCAGCGTATCTGCAACCGCGTGGGGGCGTCCCGAAGATTCGACTAAGATTCGCTTAAGAGTTCATGGCTGCGCGGGAACGCTACGCGTTTGGGGAGCTCACACTGGACGCCACGGAGAGACGGCTGCAACGAGCCGGTCAGCACATCCCCTTGGCGCCGAAAGCGCTTGACGTGCTGATCACGATCGTCCGCAGTGCCGGGACATTGGTGACCAAGCGGGAGCTTCTGGAGCTTGTCTGGCCGGGGTCGTTCGTCGAGGAGGGCATTCTCGCCGTTCATGTGTCGGCGCTGCGCAAGGCGCTCGGCGACGGCGAGAACGGACGTCAGTACATCGAAACCGTTTCACGCTCGGGATACCGCTTCATCGGCGCCGTGACCGAGCCACCTAACGCCGTGGCGCCTTCCCAAGATCCTCCCAAGGATCCGGAAGTCTACGAGCTGGTCGGCCGCGGGCGTGCCCATCTGCTGTCGGCGTCGATGTTCGAGGTGCCAAAGGCGGTGGCGGCGTTCCGAGCGGCCATCGCGCTCGATCCGACCTACGCCGCGGCGCACGCAGGTCTCGCTCTCGCGTGCTGCGCGCAGGCGTTCTATCGGGTCGTCCCTCATGCGGACGCTTACAGCGAGGCTCGGGCTGCGGCGCTCCGCGCGCTCGCGATGGATGCCTCATGCGCCGATGCGCAGGTGGCGCTGGGCGCGGTGCTCTTCTTCGCCGAGTGGAACTGGGCCGGAGCGGAAAAAAGTCTGGCCCGGGCGCTCGACATCAACCCGAATCACACCGAAGCGTACTTGTTGTATGGACAGCTCAAGGAAGCGCTCGGCCAGTTGGAACAAGGGCTCCACCTGAACCTGAAGGCTCTCGAGCGCGATCCGTTCTCGCCGCTCGTGCACCTGCAGATTTCGCTGTCGTACTGGAACCAGGGGCGCTATGCGGACTCCATCGAGTGGGCGAACAAGGCGTTGACGCTCGATCCCAGGCACCCTCATGCACGGGAACACCTGGCCGGCGCGTATTTGAAACAGGGCGATTTCGACCGCCACATGGCGGAGAACGTCACGCACGCTCGGTTGCACGGCGTTCCGGCTGAAGCGCTCGATCCGCTCAAGCAGGCGTACGCGGCGGGTGGACGCGCCGGCGTGGTCAGGCTCGTCCTTGAGCGCGCGGCCAGTCAACCGCACGCGTTTCCCGCCATGCAGCTGGCCGTGTTCAGCGGCGAAGCCGGCGATCTGGATGCGGCATTCCGGCACTTGGATCGCGCGATCGACAGCCACGACCCGGCGCTGATGCATCTCGCCGTCGCGCCGCAATGGGAGAGCTTGCGCGGCGATCCGCGCTTCAATCAGTGCCTGGCGCGGATGGGCCTGGACCCGTGCGCCCTGGCTGGAGGGTAGCAGAGCTCGTGCTGCTGATTCGTCCCGCGCACCAATGTTCCGGCTGGCGGCTCGTTCACACCGTCCTAACCGTATGCGCCTGAAGGTTCTGCTGATGACGGCGAGTCTTGCCGCCTCGCCCGCGTGGGCGCAGCAGGAGCAGCCGTCCTCTCAGCGGGACGCCTCGTCGGCGGAGAAGAGCGGGATCAGGGACCAGGAACCCAACGACAACGCACCGCTCGCGGCAAGCCCGTCGCCGCAATCCACGCCTATCATTTCGATCGAACGCATCCGCGCGGCGTTGGCGAAACCGCCGCCGATCCTGGCCCCGCTAACGGGCCGCAAGCCGGATTTCGCCGTGCACATCGAGAAGCGACTGCCGATGGCGGACATCTTTGACACGCCGCCGTGGGCGACGCCGGCCGTGGGGGCGTCTCAGTCAGGAGTCGGCATCAATGTACTGAGTCTGATCCGGTCTGCGAAGCGGGCGCACGATGTGCAGGCAGCGCGGGATGAAGCGAACCGCGAAATCGCAGACTACTGTGCGGCGCAACCCAACGCCGGCGCCGGCATTCAGATTTGCTCCATCTCACCCGGCATCCGCTGAATCTGATCCGTCTAGATCGCCGGACCCAATAGGGTCCGGCCAACGCATGTCTAACGGAACAGGCGCGGGGCGAAATCGACCAGGTAATCGCGCCAGTTCCACCACACGTGGGCGCCTTCGGTCTCGACGAAGGTGTGTGTGATGTGGCGCTGGTCGAGCAGCTCGTGAAAGCTCTTGTTCGACGCGAACAGCGTGTCCTTGTTCCCGCAGTAGATGTAGAACTGCTTCAGCTTCTTGTTGGTCGCGGCCGCATTGGCGAAGGCGTCCTTGAAATCCTGCTCCGCGCTCTGGTTGAAGATCACCGGGCTGAACGCTCCGATGTAGCGGAACATGTCCAGGTGCTGCAATCCGACGAGCAGCGTCTGGTTGCCGCCCATCGACAGGCCGGCAATCGCGCGGTCGTCCGCTCGCGACGAAATCCGGTACGCCTTCTCCGCGAAGCCGATGACGTCCTCCACCACATCGTTGGGGAACACGACGCCTTGCGGCTGCGCCGGCGCGGCAGTGGCCGGCGACGGACCCAGCATCGGCGCCGGACCGGGACGGCCGTACGGCATCACGACAATCACGGGCCTGGCCTTGCCCTCCGCGATCAGGTTGTCCAGGATCAGATTCGCGCGCCCCGCGGTGAACCAGCTCGATTCGATGCCGCCCGCTCCGTGCATCAGGTACAGCGCCGGATACCTCATCGTCGAGCTTTCGTATCCCGCCGGCGTATACACGTACATCATCCGCTGCGCCTCGAACTTCTTCGAGACGTAGTAGTTGACGTGAACCGTCCCATGGGGCACCGATTGAAGATCCCACGGCGCCGGCTTGTCGCCCTTGACTTCGAACAGTGATGAGCCCGCGGATCGGTCGCCCGCGCCGATCATCGGGTTTGTCGGATCGACGACACGAACCCCGTTGACCGAAAACGTGTAGTTGTAGAGCGCTGGACGGAGCGGTCCCACGGTCGCGCTCCACGTGCCGTCAGCGCCTTTGGTCATCGCCTGAGCGGCGTCCGCGAAATCGCCCGAGACGCCGACCATGGTCGCGTCCGGTGCGCGCAGCCGGAACGTCACCGTCCGGTCCGGACGTACTTCATAAGAGGGCTGCGCCGGCGGGGCTGCGCCGCGTCCTCCGCGCCCGCCCGTCACCGCCGGCCGCGCCGGCGGAGCCTGGGCCAGCACCTGGGTCGCCTTCAGATCCGCTGTCACGAGATCGGCGTACTCGGGAAGAAACCAGCCTTCGGCAATGAGCTCTGTGAGTCGCCGATTCACGCGATTGGCGTACTCGCTGCTGTTGGGGTACAGCTTCCTCAGCGTTGCGTCAGGCAGCGGGACCTTGGTGCCGGCAAGCTGGCACAAACGGTCTGTCGCGGGTGTTTTCCCTTTCGGGAACACGCCGTAGGCCGCGATTGGCACGTCGACCCAGACACTTCGAACACCACCCTTGGCATTGCCGAACTCATCCAGCGCCAACTGCGAGCCATCATTGCGCGGGTCCTGGTCCACCGCGATGGGCGGTGCGTGCGGCGGTGTCTTGCCGTTGGCGATCCACTCGACGAGATGGTTCAGCCCGAGTGCCGTGAAAGCACCCGCGGGAAAATCGGTGACGGGCAGCGTGCACGGATCGTTCAGGAAGGCCGGACTGTCGCGCGAGTTGTTGTGGGGCATGCCCGCCACTTCGTAGAGCCTGAACCGGTTGCCCGGGGCGTCGCTGTCGGGCCGGCGATACGCGATGCCCGCCTCCGCCCACGTCGTGACCTCTGTTTGCGTGGGCATCTGAATCATCGGCACGTCGACAATAGGCAGGGGCGTGTTGCCGTTCGTGCTGGTCAGAAGGAACCCATCGAAGATGGGACTCTCTCCGGGCATGCGAAGATTCGCGTGAACACCGAGATAGGTGCGCACCGTGCCGCTCGACGCGGACGTCCCCATGAGGGTCACGCGCTTGACGTCGTAGGGAGCGAACGGTCCGCTCCTGCTCTTGATCAGCCGGCCGACTTGCGCGATGACGTCGTTGGTCTGACCCATCGAGATGTTGAGCGAAGCGTAGCGCTCGGCGTTGAAGCCCTTGAGGAGGGCGATGTTTGCGGGGCTGTGCACGATCTCCACGAACATGTGGCCGCGGGTCAGGATGGAGACACGGGACCATTCAAAGATGAGGGAGCGTCCGCCCGCGTGCAGCGCCTCGGCCACGACGGTCCCGCTGAATGCGTTCACGTTCCTCGGACGCCGAACGATGATCCGTGTCGTGTAGGGGACCTCGTTAGACGCGCCCGACACGAAGTACTCCTCCGTGATGTAGGGAAAGTCCTCGACCTTGACCGCCGTTGGCACGATGCTCACCGGCGGGTTGGGGTACATCAGACCTGGGCCCGCGACCGGGCCCCAGATCGTGGGCACAGGCGGAACGGCCGCGGACGCCTGCCGCACCGGTACGCCGGCGAAGAGAAACATCAAGACGAAGCCGGCCAGCACGAAGCGCGAGGCTGGCACGGTGGAAGTTTCATGATTGCTCATCGGGTTGCTCAGGCTATGTTCATCGCCTAATCAATATACCCGAATAGACCGCGATTCCGAGGTCTGTCCGCAGAGGAGTGACCTGATGACAGTTCGACGCACGGTGATCTTCGTTGTTTGTGTACTGACGGCGCCCATCGCGGCGTTCGCGCAAGAGTCGCACTGGGGCATCGTCGCCGCCGTGACCCCCGAGTGGAAGGTGCCGTCACAGTTGGAGAAGTTGTTCGACGGGACCGTCGATCTCAAAGGCACCGACTTCTCGATCGGCATCGCGCGCGGCCGCGCACTCAGCGGCGATTGGGGCGTCAGCTTCATCCACAAGCAAATCAAAGACGGGTCCAAGGTTGAGAAGTTCGAGCAGCAATGCGGATTCTCGAACGGTTGCATCCAGAAGGGCGATTCGATTACCACAAGCGGCGTGACTGTCAACGGTCTCGAGGTTCACAAGTTCGTCCCGTTCGGCACGATTCGCGAGCGCGTCCAGATAGGCATGAATTTCGCTGGCGGCTTCGGGAAGTTCCAGGGGACGCTGCAGAAGCGCTCGTTGAGCGCCGAGCCAGTCGGTCCCCCGTTTACGAATCCGCCAGCCGGTAAACAGGTGGAGACAAACTCGACTGAGGATGCCCGCGAGCTGATCGGCATCTCGACGCTTCCGCTCCTGAAAATCCAGGCGGCGGTCGCCGTCATCGTCGCGCCGGCGTTCAAGATTCGCGTGCAGGGCGGCATCGATGTGCCAGGCTACGAGGTGTTCAGCCTCGTTGGCGTCGTGTTCTTGGGCGCGAAGTAACCCGCGCACAAGGGCTCCCGCAGGGGCGCGACCGACGATGCAGGTGCTGCTATGGCGCGATTATTCCGCTCGATCCCGTCGCCGCAGCCGCAGGTATGCGACCCCTGTGAGTCCCAATGCGAGCAAGAGGACAAAGGCCTGAGGCAGGGTCGGAACATCCTGCTGCACGTTGATCGTTCCCACCATGTTCGGATGAATCGAGCAGTGATAGGAAAATGTGCCGGCCGACCCAAACGCGAAGCTGAACTGACCGCCTGGAGCGATCGTTGGCGAGCTCCATGCGCCGCCGTCCGCGGTCGAGGTATGCGAGGTATTGTCGTTGTTGACCCACATCACCGTCGTCCCAACCAAGATGTTGAGCGGGTTCGGCGAGTAGGCGGTGGTGGTCATCATTGATGCACCGCTCACAATCGTCGCGGTCGCGGTCGTGGCTGGAGATGACGGCGACGGCGATGGCGCTGGCGATGCGTACGAGCTGCCACCGTAGCCCATCATCAGTGCGGTCATAACGGCAAGATCGCTCATTCGAAGAAACGTCATCGTTTCACTCCTTTTCTGCGAACGACGAGGCAGGCAAATACGGCGCCCTCTCATGATCGCTATGAATCCCGCCATTCTGAATGCCATGCCGTACACACGCTTTACGAAATCTCGGAGTCGATTTCGGCGGACGTAAGCACACGAGCCGCCGCCGAGAGACGCTGTTCCAATAGAACGCTGCATAGGATAGGTCGTTTCAGGTTCGCATGATGACGGCCCGCCAGGCCAGAGCACCCCGAAGGTCGGTGGTCATATCGATGGTCGCGGGCTCGAACGAGCCCGTGGCCTAGCGTCTTCGCACGCTTTGTCTGTCATTCCCGGAAACACGCGAGACATCTTCGTGGGGTCACCCGAATTTTCGCGCGGGCAAACGCACGTTTGCCACGTTCGAGGTTGTCGGCGGACGGCCATCGATTGCGTTTCGACTGGACCGGACTCACGTCAACCGGTTGGCCGGCCGCAAGAATTTCTTCGCGACACCATACGGCCGTGGTCAATGGATCAGTGTGTGGGCGGACACGCCGCTCGACTGGGACGTCATCGCTGATCTTGTTCGGCGCAGCTACCGGCTCGTCGCGCTCAAACGCATGATCGCGGCGATGCCTACCTCGTGACCAGACCCTTTTTGTCGAGCTGCTCGAAGTGGTCCGGATCCTGATTGTTGTCGCAGACGTATTCCTGCAAACGCGTGCCCGGGCGCAGCATGTACTTGCTGGTGATGGTGTAGGGCTTGGTCAGCGCCTTTGGATCCTCCACCCTGGCTTCGTAGTTGATGGTGTTGTAATCGACCCGCGTGAAGCGTTCGACGATGTGCAGGGCGTCGGAATTGATCTTCGACCCGAGCGATCGTTCCTTGAAGCCGGTCACATCGACGACCAGCGTGTCTCCTTCCCAGTGACCGACCGAGTCTCCGAGGTAGCTCGGATCCAGATCGTCGGGATGCTGCTCGTTGAGCGGGATCAGGCGGAATACGTGCCGCGATTCGATCAGGATCACGATCAGCTTGGGCGTTTGAACGAACTGGTTCGGATAGAGCGAGCCTGCTCCGAGATCCAGTTCGGGAATGCAGCGCGCGACGAGATCATCGATGTTCCGGCGGTTATAGGCCTCCAGGACTTTCTTCGCCGCCCAGGGCTGGTAAGGGGGATTCGCCCCTCGCCTCACCGGTGGCTGCTTCCCGGGCTCCGGTACACCCACTCCCTGGTTGGCCTCCGCCCACGTTCCAACGCGGTCGCTGCCAGGCTGCCACACACCAGACAGATCCGGCTTTCCATCGGCTGTGCGGGGGACGCGCGGAGTGGCCTTGGCGGGCTGCGCCAGACGTTGACCGGCGGCGCCTGCAGGCGTCAGCAGAAATGCCAGGGCCGCTGCAACGCAGGCGAGAGGCTTCTTGCTCACGGGTGAATCTCCTCTCTCACTGCACAACGACGGGAGGCGTATTGCCGCCGTCACCCGTTCCGACAGGAGGTCCAGACTCCAGTTTCTTGCCGGTCTTCGCGAACGTCACCAGCCTCGAGTGACCCCAATTCGAGCCGTCGCGCGCGCGCCAGGCGAACACCGTCACCGTATCTCCGGGCAGCATCGTCTCGTTGCGCTTCCAGCCAATCCGGTTGAGCACGGTCGGCGGATAGCCTTCAAATTTCCAGCTGGCCACCTCGCCGTTCTTGTCTTTCACATCCATGAAGAAATAGAAGTGTGGGTTCGTCCACTGGACCATGGTGATGACGCCGGTCAGCGTGACGGGCTTTGTGCCGTCGTACTCCGCTCCAAACGAATGATGCGCGGAGGCAGGTGCCGCAGCTGACAACAGACATGCGACAGTCAGCGAGGCGACCGCACATCGAACGAGCGCCCGTTGCTTCAGATCGTTTTCAGGTTTCATAGGTGCTCCTTGACCGGCGTAGGGCCAAGTATCTCATTGCTCGTGCCGGTCCGGAAGGGCTACGACGAATGGCGCAACGCGGACGCCCGGCGTTACAATCAGCCCGCCGCGCTCGATTGACACACTACAGTCATCAATGACGCCAGCGCGTTCCCGGCATCCGGACGGGCGGACTATCTGTCCTGACGAATTGTTACGCAGAGCAACTTGTATCGCGTCGCGCTGCCGAACTGACGCCGGCGCTCGGTCGATCCACCCGCCGACGGTATCTTCAACTTGATACAATCCATCGGCTACGCAGAAGAGGAGGCGGCTGTGATCATCGACTCCCACGGACACGTAACGGCTCCCGACAGCCTGTACGTGTACAAAGCGCAAATCCTGGCCCATCGCGGGGCGCATGGGCGGGGCGGCAACCTGGCCAACGACGAAGACGTCAAGAAAGCGCTCAATGCCCCGGTATTCGGGGGCAGCTCGCACCTGGCCCAGCTGAAAGAGGTCGGAACCGACCTGCAGCTGATTTCGCCTCGTCCGTACCAGATGATGACGAGCGAGCACCCCAGGCTGGTCCAGTGGTTCGTCGAGGAAACCAACAACATCATCGCGAAGCAGGTGCAGCTGTACCCCGACACGTTCCGCGGTGTGTGCGGTCTGCCGCTGACGCCGGGCGTCAGCCCGAAGGCCGTGCTGCCGTACCTGGAAAAGTGCATCAAGGAACAGGGATTCGTCGGCTGCCTGCTGAATCCCGACCCGGGCGAATGCAGCGGGATCGAGACACCGCCGCTCGGCGACCGTTTCTGGTATCCGTTGTACGAAAAGCTGGTGGAATGGGACATCCCCGGCCACATTCACTCGGCAGGCTGCCGCTCCGAGCGGCTCACCTACTCGCTTCATTTCATCAACGAGGAAAACATCGCCGTGGTATCGCTGCTCACATCGAACGTGTTCAACGATTTTCCGACGCTCAAGATCCTCGTGTCGCACGGCGGCGGCGCCATCCCGTATCAGTTCGCGCGCTTCGAAGCCAGCTCGCTGCGGGGGAAAGGACCCAGGTTCTCCGACCAGATGCGGAAGCTGTACTACGACACGGTGCTCTACTCGAAGGACGCCCTGGAGCTGCTCTTCAAGACGGTGGGCGTTGAGCGGTGCCTGTTCGGAACGGAGCGGCCGGGCATCGGCACGGTCAAGGATCCGAAGACGGGACGCTGGATGGACGAGACCAGGTTCACGATCGAGGCGATCGATTGGCTCACCGCAGCCGACAAGAAAAAGATCTTTGAAGACAACGCGAAGAAGCTCTTCAACCTCAAAGTGACCGAGACCGCGGCGGTCTGACACATTCCGAAGGAGAAGATATGACCACGGTGCACCCGCGACGCCCCGTCCTGTTTGTCCTGGTTGTTCTGTTTGTCGCCGTCGTTGCTGCCGCGTTGAGCCCCAGGCCTCACGCTCAGCAGCCACAGAAGATCACGATCAACTATCCGACTCGGAGCGGCGCCTCCTGGCCGATGTACATCGCCAAGGAGGGGGGCTATTACCAGAAGTACGGCCTCGACGTGGATCTGCAGTTCGGTGTGCATCCGACCGGCATCGCCATGCTGACGAGCGGGCAGGCGGTCATGGTCAACCATTCGCTCGAGCAGGGGATGGTGGTGAGCTCGAAGGACGAATCGAACTTCGCGCTGATGGGCAGCTCGTCGAACAAGGGGCTGTTTGCGTTGATGGGACAGAAAGATCTGACGAGCCCCAAGCAGCTGAAGGGCAAACGCATCGCGGTCGGGCAAATCGGCGACGCGCCCTACAACTACACCGTCGCGCTGCTCGGCACCTACGGGCTCGGCGTGCGCGACGTGCAGTGGGTCCCCGTCGGCACCGACGTCACCGGTCGTGCCGCGGCGCTTCAGACCAATCGCGCCGACGCCACGCTGCTCACCGCGCCCGCCTATTTCCGGCTCGAGGAAGCGGGTTACAAGACACTGGCGAACCTGGCCGATCGCGACGTCTATGCGGCGACCGTCTACTTGTTCGCGAAGAAAGCGCTTGCGGCCAGTCCCAAGCTGCCGGAGCAGATCGTCATGGCCCATGCGGAAGCCATCAAGCGCTTCTACGACGACAAAGCCTTTGCGATCAAGAGCTACATCGCCTACGACAAACAGCCGGAAGTCGATGTCGCGCGTATCTACGATCTCTACAAGAACGGCAACATCTTCGATCGCGTGCCTTACGTACTGGCGCCAGCGATCAAGTCGATCGTGGCGCAGCAGGTGGACCCGCGGATTGCGGCGGAGCTGAAGGCCTTCGACTTCCACAAAGTGGTCGATAACAGCACGGTCGCCCGCCTGGTGAAAGAAGGCTATTTCGATAAGCTGTTCGGCGACGAGGTGAAGGCCGAAGAGCAGCGCAAAGCGAAAATCAAGTTCTGATTGATGAAGCTCGAGATCGACCACCTCACCAAGCGCTACTACGTCGAGCGCGACGGGCGGCAGGTGCTCGCGCTGTCGGACGTGTCGGTCTCGGTGGCCGACGGCGAGTTCGTGGCGATCGTCGGACCGAGCGGCTGCGGCAAAACCACGCTGCTCAACATCGTCGCAGGCCTGCTGCCGTACCAGCTGGGAACCGTGTCGATTGACGGCGCCCGGATCCAGGGAGCAGGCGTCGACCGCGCGGTGGTCTTTCAGCACGCGAGCCTCCTGCCGTGGCGGACCATCGCCGGCAACGTGCGGTACGGGATGGAACTGCAGAAGCGCTTCGATCGGGTGACGCTCGGCGAGCGCACCGAGTACTTCATCAAGCTGGTCGGCCTCGCCGGGTTCGAGCGCCACTACCCCTCAGAGCTCTCCGGCGGCATGCAGCAGCGCGTCAACCTCGCCAGAGCGCTAGCGTCAGACCCTTCGGTCCTCCTCATGGACGAACCGTTCGCCGCCCTCGACGCGCAGACGCGGGAGCTCATGCAGGCGGAGCTCCTGAAGATATGGACCGAGGCGCGAAAGACCGTGCTGTTCATCACCCATCAGATCAACGAGGCCATCTATCTGGCCGACCGCGTCGTCGTGATGAGCGCGCGTCCGGGCCGCGTCAAAGGCGTCTTCCAGGTTCCCTTCAAACGCCCACGCCCGCTCAGCGTGAAACGGGACGCGCAGTTTCTTCAGATTGAAGACGGCATCTGGCAGCTGGTTGAAGAGACGCCGGCCGCCGCTGTCGCGGCGGAAGTGAGAAGTTCGAAGTGAGAAGTTCGAAGTGTCGTTAGCGCCGGGCGCGCTCTTTGGTCCAATCGATCGTGCGCAAGGGGATGATGGGTTTCATGGCTTCAAAGTCGGCATCGCAATGAATGAGCGCGACGCCGTGCTTTGGCACGCTGGTGGCGGAGCTGTTCGACCGTGACGTCGAGGGGGATGGTTCCGAGCGCGTCGGCCAGGGCGTGCAACTGCTGGTCCCGGACCACCGATTTGAGGCTCGCGTCGACCGTGTCCTTGATGGTGACCGAGGCGTTGAAGAAATAGGAGAAGAGTGGATCAAGTACTACGAGAGCCGGCGATCAGAGAACCGGTCCTTCTGGAACGACCGCGGCGGACCTTCTATCAGAAGCACGAGCGGCTGATCGTCGGCGGCACCGCGGTGGTCGCGGCGATCGGCATCTGGCAGATGATCTGGTCCAGCGGAAAGATTTCGCCGCTGTTTTTCGCGGGGCCGTCCTCGATCGTCAAACGCTTTGGCGAGGAGTGGACCCAGGGCCGGCTGAAACAGGACATGGCGTACAGCGGCACCAACTTCGTGATTGGTGTCGGTCTGGCCATCGCGTCTGGCGTCGTGTTCGGCGTCATCATCGGATGGTACCGGCGCATCGCCATGGTGTTCGAGCCGTTTTTGACCGCGCTCTACGCGACGCCGCGCGTGGCGCTTGTGCCGCTGGTGCTCATCTGGTTCGGCATCGGGATGTGGTCGAAAGTCTTCATCGTGTTCATCAACGCCTTCTTCCCGGTGCTGATCAACACGATTGGCGGCGTCAAGGCGATCGACGACGACCTGCTCCGGGCCGCGCGTTCGTTCTGCGCGTCGGACTGGCAGATCTTCACGACGGTCGTCCTCCCCGGGTCGGTGCCGTTCATCCTCACGGGCGTACGACAGGCTGTGGCCCTGGGGTTAATCGGTGTCGTGGTCGGTGAGATGTTCGGCGGGAGTCAGGGCATCGGCTACATGGTCAACTACGGCGGCCAGACGTTCCAGACCGACACGGTGTTTCTCGGCGTGGTCATCATCGCGTTCGCCGGAATCGTCCTGACGACGCTCGCGGAGCAGCTGGAAAAACACTTTTCGCGATGGCGCCCCGAGCGGTGATTCTGAGTAAGATGGAGCGACTCATGAAATCTTTGTGCCTCGCCTGTCTAGCGGCGGCCGTGCTCGTCCTGCCTGCGTCTGAAAAACAGGTCCGCGGTCAGGCGCCGGCCAAAGTTGACTTCGCCCAGGACATCCTGCCGGTGCTCAAGGAGCGCTGCGTCTCGTGTCATGGACCGACGCAGCAGTCCAACGGGTTCCGTCTCGATCGGAAAAGCGCCGCACTGCGAGGCGTGACCAGGCCCGACATCCTGCCCGGCAGCAGCGAGACCAGCCGCTTGTATCTTCGTCTCAAGGGCGAGTCCGGCCCTCAGATGCCGCCGACAGGTGCGCTGCCGACGGAGCAGATCGAGCTGTTCAGGCGGTGGATCGACCAGGGCGCTGACTGGCCGGACGGGTTGGCCAACGAGGCCGAGTTGCCGCCGCCCGATCCGGTGGCGACGCGGCTGATAGAGGCGATTCGCGCGCGCGACACCACATCGATTCAGAGCCGTCTCGACAGCGATGCAGGCGCGATTAATCGCAAAGGGCCGCGCGGGTCGACGCCTCTGATGTACGCGGCGCTCTATGGCGACGCCGCTTTGCTCGACCAGATGCTGAAAGCGGGCGGCGACGCCAACCGCCGAAACGACCTCGGCGCCACGGCGCTGATATGGGCGCTAGACGCTGTCGACAAGGTGCGGCTGCTCCTCGATCACGGAGCGGACGTGAACGCCCGCTCCGATTTTGGACGCAACGCGCTGACGATTGCCGCCGGACAGGCGGGATCCGCTGGTGTACTGAAGCTGCTGCTGGCTCGAGGCGCTGCGGCTAATTCCCCTGGCGTGTTGACCGCGGCGGCTTTTCGGGGCGACCTGGACGCGATACACGTGCTGCTGGACGCCGGCGCGCGAGATACCGGCGCGGCGGTGACGGCCGCGCTCCGCGCGAATTGCTTCGACTGCGTCGAGGCCATCGTGAAGGCGGGGCCTGTGCCTCCATTGCGGAACGCCCTCGTCAACCTCCTACCGCCGCTTGGCGGCCGCGGCGACGCGGAAGCGTTGAGGGTCGCGATCGAACGCGGCGCAGACGTCAATGCGCGGGACGGACGGTCGCGAAGCGTCCTCATGCTGGCGTCCATGTCCGACGCGATTTCGGCCGATTCCGTGAGGCTGCTCGTGGAGCGCGGTGCCGACCTTCACGCGAAAAACGCCGACGGCCACACGGCGCTGGATTTCGCCGGGCGGCTCGGCAACACGTCCGTCGTCGACGTCCTGCGGAAAGCAGGCGCAACCGCGACGGATGACGCAGCTCCTCCGTCGAATTTCGTCCGCAGCAACACGATTGAAGCGGCGGTCCAGCGAAGCCTGCCGCTTCTTCAGCGAAGCGCCATAGAAACTTACAAGAAGAGCGCGTGCGTGACGTGCCACCAGAACTCGCTCGCGGAGATGAGCGTCGCGGCCGCGCGGACGCACGGATTCCATGTCGACGAGTCGCTCGCGCAGCAGGAAATTCGCACCACGGCCCGCGATGTGGCCGGGACCGAGGATCACGCGCTGCAGGGAATCGTCATGCCGGGAGGATTTTCGGAAACGCTCGGCTACGTGCTGATGGGCATGGCCGCCGAACGTCAGCCCGCGAGCGCCGGGACCGACGCCGTCGCACGCCTCCTCAGACTCAATCAAGCCCCCGATGGGCATTGGTGGGTCGGTCACCGGCCGCCGCTCGAAGCCAGCGAGTTCACCGCCACCTCTGTCAGCATGCGCGGGATACAACTGTACGCGCCGAAAGACTCGACGGGGAGGTACGACAACGCGATCCGGGCAGCCGCGTCCTGGCTGGTGAACGCGCGTCCGGTGACCACCGAAGACCGCGTCTTTCGCCTGTTCGGTCTGACGTGGGCGCGCGCGGACAAGGCCACATTGCAGAACGCCGTGCAGGAACTGGTGAAGGAGCAACGACCCGATGGTGGATGGGCCCAGTTGCCGTCGCTCACAAGCGACGCCTATGCAACGGGCGAGTCGCTCGTGGCGCTGCGCGAGGCGGGCATGTCGGCCAAGGAGGCGATCTTTCAGCGCGGCGTTCAATTCCTGTTGACCACGCAACTTGAGGACGGCTCCTGGTTCGTCAGGTCCCGCTCGCATCCCACTCAGATTTATTTCGAGAGCGGTTTCCCGCACGGCGTCCACCAATTTATCTCCGCGACGGCGACGAACTGGGCCACGTACGCCCTGGCGCTGGCGCGGTAACGGTCACTGGAGCAGCTGAATGGCAGAAATCGTTTTGGGAATTGGTTCGTCGCACGGGCCGCTGTTGTCCACGCCGCCTGAACAATGGGACCTACGGGCGAAAGCCGATCGCGAAAACAGGAGTCACTGGTTCCGCGGCAAGACCTACGACTATGAATCGCTCCTGAAAGAGCGCGCCCCGGGCTTCGCACAAGAAGTCACTGTCGAGGTCAGGCGCGATCGCTACGCCCAGTGTCGTCGCGCCATCGAAGGGCTTGGCAAGAAGTTCAACGAGGTGTCCCCCGATGCCGTTGTCATCGTGGGCAACGATCAGCGGGAGTTCTTCAATCCCGGTCTCACCCCTGCCATCACGGTGTATCGCGGCAGCCAGATCAGCAACGTGCAGCACCTGCACGAAGACGCACCGGGCCTGAACGTCGCCGAGCCGGGCAATTCTCCATCGGAAGGTGCGACATATCCGGGAGCCACGGCGCTTGCCGATCACATTCTCGACTCGCTCGCAGATGAAAACTTCGACCTGGCGCAGTCGGACCAGACGCCGAGCGGCGCGCCTCGCGGCGGCATCCCGCACGCGTACGGTTTCCTGTATCACTCGATCCTGCAGGACAAGACGCCGCCGAGCGTGCCGATCATCCTGAACGTTCACTTTCCGCACAACACGCCGAAACTTCACCGCTGCCTCGACCTCGGCCGCGGCCTCTACCGCGCGATCAAAAGCTTCAATGGCTTCAAGCGGGTGGCGCTCATGGCGTCTGGCGGCCTTACCCACTTCGTAATTGACGAGGACCTCGATCGCACCGTGATGTCCGCGATGAAAGCCGGCGACGAAAAGGCGCTGGCCGGTCTGCCCGAGAATCTCTTCAAAGTCGGCACGGCGGAGATCAAGAACTGGTATCCCGTCATCGCGGCGATGGATATGGCGGGACTGAAGTATCACCAGGTTGATTACGTGCCGTGCTACCGCTCCGAAGCCGGCACGGGCAACGCGATGTGTTTCGCGTATTGGCAATGACAGGGCTGTGACAAATCCGCCCTGAACGCAAAACGTAGAACGACAGACGCCGACGACCAGGCCGCTCTACGTTTCCCGTTTTCCGTTTGGCGTTGACATGAATGATCTGACCGACCGGCTGAGCCGCCTCGATTCGTGCGCGGTGTCCGACGCGCTCGACAAGCTTGGTCTGAAGGGCGCGGTCACCGGGATACACCGCTTTTCCACGGACCGGCGGATCTCCGGCCGCGTCGTCACCGTCAAGCTGGAAAAAGACGACGGTCGCCCAGCGGCGTCGCGGCATCTCAGCACGACGGCCGTGGAAACGGCAAAACCCGGCGATGTGATCGTGGTCGAGCAGCGGACCGGCATCGACGCCGCGGGGTGGGGCGGCAATCTCTCGATCGGCGCGAAACTACGGGCGATTGCCGGCGTCATCGTCGAAGGCCCGACCAGGGACGTGGACGAGGGACGCCTCGACGATTTTCCCGTCTTCGCCCGCGATCACACCTCCCGCACCGCGCGCGGGCGGATCGTCGAAGTCGGCACCAACGTGCCGATTACCGTCGGCGACATCGCGGTGTCGCCAGGCGACTGGGTCGTGGCTGACGGCAGCGCGGTCGTATTCGTGGCGCAGGCCGATATCGAACGCGTGCTCGACGCCGCCGAGGACATCGCGGCACGCGAAAGCGCCATGGTCGATTTGCTGCGAAAAGGCACGCCGATCGGCCAGGTGATGGGCAAGAGTTACGAGACCATGCTGAAACGATGAGCCGCTCGGGGGTGGTCAGATGACGATACGTCTTGCGCTGATCCTGTTGTTGTCGACCGCGTCGGCCAGTTCCGCCGCGCCGCAGTGGATTTCGTATCCAACGCCCGGCACTCCGCGAACCTCCGACGGCAAACCCAACCTGACGGCGCCGGCGCCACGGACACCGGATGGCAGACCGGACCTCTCGGGCGTCTGGCTCACTCCCAGCGGGAGATGGTTGAACAACCTCGCCGCCGATGGCGTGGAGGTTCCCTTCAGGCCGTCAGCGCTGGCACTCTTCCGTGAGCGTCAGGCCAACAACGGCAAAGGCCGGCCGTCGGAGCGCTGCCTTTCCCACGGCGTCACCGATTTCGACGCGTTGGGCACGCCGACCAAGTTCATCCAGACGCCCGCTGTGACGGCGATCCTCTTCGAAGCCTACAACCACTATCGCCAGATCTTTACGGACGGCCGTCCGCTGCCAAAGGATCCGCAGCCTGCGTGGCTCGGTTACTCGGTGGGAAAATGGGACGGAGACGCGCTGGTGGTCGATACGATCGGGCTGAACGATCAGACGTGGCTCGACGATGGCGGGCATCCGCATAGCGAAGCGCTGCACGTGACGGAGCGCTTCACCCGCCGCGATTTCGGACACATGGAGATCCGGATCACGATAGACGACCCGCAGTCCTACACCAGACCGTGGTCCGTGACGATACCCAAGGATTTGATGGCGGACACCGACCTGATCGAGTTTATCTGCGAAAACGAAAAGGACCTGCCGCACATGGTCGGCAAGTAAAACAGTCGACAGTCGACAGTTGTCGGTCCTCAGTCGACTGAGTCATCTCCCTCGTGCGGGTTGAAACGCGGCCTGTGCGCCGCTGGTCAACGGATTCTCTATTCCCAAGCTGACGGCGACGACCAGAATTCCCGCAAGCAGAATGTGCACTCGCATGGTGTGGCAACATAACATACGTCACGTCATGGCTGGCCAGCATCCCATTGCAGTCGAGAACGTCCAGCGGGCATCGAAGCTCGATACGACATCCATCAGCGACGCGCTGGACCGGCTGGGCATTGCCGGACAATGCCTCAACATCAAGCCGCTCGACCATCGTTTCCGGATCGCGGGCCGCGCCTTCACGATTCTGTATGGCCCGGCTGCCACGCCGGCGGGCACCGTGGGCGATTACATCGACGATGTTGCCGCGGGCAGTGTAGTGGTGCTCGACAACGGCGGACGTGAGAACGCGACGGTCTGGGGCGACATCCTGACGTGGGTCGCCCATCGGCGCCGTGTGGCGGGTACCGTCATCGACGGCGCGTGCCGCGACACTCATTTGTCCCGTGAGCTCGGATACCCGATCTTCAGCCGGAGTTATTCCATGAGGACCGGGAAAGATCGCGTGCAGGTGGAAGCGATGAACGGACCGGTCAACATCGGCGACGCGCGCGTCGAGCCCGGCGACATTCTGCGCGGCGACGCCGACGGCGTGCTGGTAATCCCGCGCGCGCACGAAGCCGCGGTGCTGGCGGCCGCCGAAGAGATCGACGCGGTGGAACAGCAGATCCGCGCGGCCGTTAACGAAGGCCGGACGCTGGCTGAGGCACGACGACAACTCGGTTACCACCAGCTTCAGACCAGGAGGCGGTAGCAGGCGGCCAGCGGCGCCGCCGACTACAGCTCGAGATCAGAAAGCGATATCCTCGAGGAACCGGCATGAACAGACTTCTACGTTCGAAGCGGCCCGGGAACGGTTAGACTGTCGCCCGAGAGCGCGGCGGAATGCGTCCGCACCGGACACAGACAGCATGGCAAAGAAGCTCACACCGCCGGCGGCGATGCGCGACCTCATCGCCGGCTATTGGGTGTCGCGCATGATCTACGTCGCGGCGAAGCTTGGCCTCGCCGATCTGCTCAAAAAGGGCCCGCGCACCGCCGAGGATCTTGCAACCGCAACGGGCGTCCAGTCATCGGCGTTGTACCGTGTGCTGCGGACGCTCGCGAGCTACGGAGTCTTCGCCGAGATCAAGGGCCGGCGGTTCAAGCTCACGCCGCTCGGCAACACCCTCCGGACCGACGTGTCCGCCTCCATGCACGGCTTCGCGCTCATGCTGGTCGAGAAGCACGTGTGGTACGCGTGGGAGCAACTTCTGGACGCCGTTCAGACCGGCGACTTACCGTTCAACAAGATCTTCGGCGTGCCGTTCTATCAGTATCTCGAGCAACATCCCGCCGACCTCAAGGTCTTCGGCGAGTCGATGACCAGCCTGTCCGGCACCGAGAATCCCGCAATCGCCGCCGGCTACCGGACCGCGTACACGTCGGCAGGGGTACGGACGCTGGTCGATGTCGCTGGCGGCCACGGCAGTCTGCTCGCCATGATTCTCAAGGCCAACCCGACGCTGAACGGTGTGCTGTTCGACGTGCCGGCCGTGATCGCCCGAGCGCAAAATGATCGGCACATGACGGCCAGGGGCGTTGCGGAGCGGTGCAGACTGGAAGCGGGAGACTTCTTCGAGTCGGTGCCCGCGGGCGGCGACGTGTACATCATGAAGTACATCCTCCACAACTGGGACGATGAGAGGTGCGTGCGGATCCTGCAGAACTGCCGTGCCGCGATGAACCCGAAGGGAAGAGTGCTCGTCGCCGATCCCGTGATCTCGGCTGGAAACGACCGGGAGTGGGGCAAGCTGCTCGACATCCAGATGATGGTGATCCTGAGTGGGAAGGAGCGGACGAAGGAGGAATTCGCCGCGCTCTTCAAGAAAGCCGGGCTGAAGCTGACCCGGGTCATTCCGACGCACTGCCCGCTGAGCATCGTCGAAGCCGTGCGGGCGTGAGGCAACGATGAAGATCGACCGGCGGCAATTCGTCTTCTGCAGCTGTGCGATGGCCCAGGGGGTCGCGGGCTTCGCCCGCTTGGGCGAGGCAAGCGGCGCGAGGGCCTTTCAGGCAGGACCAGCCCGCCGGCAGGTCATGGTCGGCGGCAGGCGAGTGCGCACCGTCGACATGCACAGCCACGTGTTCGTTCAGGAGGCGTGGCCCCTCGTCAAAGATCTTCCGCAGGTCGATCGGGCGATGGCGAACCTGGGGAGCAGTCCGATGGCGATTGACGCCGGCGGGCTCGAGCGGCGATTCCGGGAGATGGATCGGCAGGGGATCGACGTCCACGTCATCAGCGTCCATCCGAGCCAGTTTCTGTACTTCACGGAGCCGGGCCTCGCCGCGCGGATCGTGAAGATGCAGAACGAACGGATCGCCGAGCTCTGCGCCGCGCATCCGGATCGGTTTGTCGGATTCGGCAACGTGTCGCTGCAGCAGCCGGATTTGGCCGTCGAGCAGATGAACTACGCGGTCGAGAAGCTGGACATGCGGGGATTCATCGTTGGCGCCAACGTGAACGGCGGGGAGCTGGCGAACCCGAAGCTCGAACCGTTCTGGAAGCGGGCGGGGGAACTGGACACTGTGGTTCTGATTCACCCGCAGGGCTTCGAGGACACGGGGAAGCGACTGGACGGCGCCGGCGCGCTGGGCAATAACATCGGCTTTCCGCTCGACACGACGATCGCCCTGGCTCACATGATTTTCGAAGGGGTGCTCGATCGGGTCCCTGGGATCCGGATTGTCGCCGCGCACGGCGGAGGATTCCTGGCGTCGTATATCGGGCGCTTCGATAACTGCAACGTGCTGCAAGCGCCGTGTCAGCGGATGATGCGGAAGCCGAGCGACTACCTGCGGGGACCGCAGCTGTATTTCGATTCGCTCGTCTACAGCTCTCAGAACGTGCGGCACCTCGTCACGACGGCCGGCGCCAGCCAGGTCGTGATCGGCACAGACTTCGGATTCCCAATCGCCGACAGCCAACCGGTCGACACCATCCTTCAGACGCCGGGATTGACGCCGGACGAACAGATCGCCATCCTCGGCGGCAACGCCGCTCGGCTGCTCAAACTGAGAGGCTAGAGCGAGACGGAAGGGCAGGATGGGCAGGAGGGTCGGGTAAGCCAGGTGGGTTGTGCCCGACCCGGCCCACCAGACCTGCCTGCCCCCCCCCGACCTGCTAGAAGTCGATCGACGCGCTGAACTTGACGAAGCGCGACTGCAGCACACTCGTGGGGACCAGCCAGTTCCCGCCGTTGGGGGCGAACGCCGAGTTGTAGGTCAGGACCGGGTTCGCGTTCAGGACGTTGTAGATGTCGAAACCGACATTCGTCCGCGTCCGGCCGAACCGCAAAACCTTCGCGATCCGGAAGTCGACCTCGTTCACGCGATCGCCATACAGCGTGCCGGGCGCAATCAAGTTCACGGTCACACTCTGCGCGCTGCCGGCGAGGAGCCGGTTGAGCGACTGTGCGGCGACGGCGCTCAGAACCGTGTAATTCGCCGCAAGTGTGGCGCCCTGGTCGCTACGGAAGGTCCCGCTGACCAGGACGTCGATCTTCGGGATCGTATACGAGCCAAGCCCCGTCGCGCGCGTGACGAAGCCCGAGTCGGTGTGACAGTACGGGTTGGTCAGCGTGAGCTCGGGGAGGTGAGCCCGGACATCGCAGGTATCGGTCACCTGCTTTCCGCTGTTGATACCGCCCTGGAAGGTGATCCCATTGCGCGTTCGCGCGCTGAGGTTGATCAGCACCCCGTTGTAGCGCGAATACTCCTCGCCGTAGTTGCTCCCCCACGTCGTCAGGTTGTTGACCTGGTTGAACAACGTCGGCGTGATGTCATACAGCCCCGAGATCACCTGACCGCCGCCGCCGGGAAGCCGCGGGTCCAATGGCGCGGTAATGCTAAAGCTGTCGTAGTTGGCCGCCGTGGTCAGAAGGTTGTCGTTGACGGTGTCGTTGGTGCCGCTGAAATGCGTGATCCAACGCCGGGAATAGCCCACCTCCACCGAGACGCGTGGCAGCAGCTCCTGTTGGATGGACACGCCGATCTGCCAGTCGCTGGGACGGACGCCCCAGCCCTGGAGAATGGCCGGATCGTACGTGTTCGTAAAGATCGGCTTGCCGAAGTTGTTATTGCTGAGCGGGCCGCAGAAGTCCTTGCCGCCGCTGCGGAGATCCTGCACCAGCGGATTCAGCAGATCGCAGTCCGGCTGGAAATTGCCGTTGGCGTCGGTCCAGGTACGGGTGACCGCGGGCGGCGCCGTCAGTTGGGACGAGCTGCCGACGAGGCGCGCCGTTGGATTGGAGGCCGAATACGTATTGTGGTTGGTGGCCGCCTCGAGATACTTCCCGACGTTCACCTTGAGGGACGTTTTCCCGTTCCCGAACAGGTCGTAGGCCGCGCCTACGCGAGGGGTGATGTCGTTGTAGCCGAGGACGCCCGCCTGTTCGGGAAACACGACCGGAGTTGGCAGAAACTTCACCGGACCGACTGACTGTTCCGGGAAATAGCTCCACGCGTGCTCGAAGCGAAGGGCGCCCTGCAAGGTCAGCCGGCCGACGGTCCACTGTTCCTGCGCGAACAACGCTTCGTACCGCGTCCGCTGTTGCAAGCTGTACGGGTTGAGGTCCAACGTGATCTGGTTCGGTACGCCGTTGTTGAGGCGGTACGCGAGGTGCGTGTTGTTACTGAAATAATTCTGGTTTGATACGTGGAACGCGCCCATGTAGCCGACCTTCAGGCTCTGCGCGCCGGTGACGTACGACGCCGAGCCGCGCCAGGTTGACTGCAGCCCCTGATTGCTCACCCAGTTCTGCGATCCGTACGTCAGGTTCTGAATGCCGCCGTTGTTGGGACAACCGGTGAGGCACTGTTCCACCAGTCGAGGAATGTCGCGCGTCAGGTTCCCTGGAACCTCCTGCCCGCCGTACCGGCTGTACGAGCCGCCGACCGCGCCCTCCAGGAGGAGCTTGTTGGTGACCGGCGAGCTCCAGGTCGCCTGTTGGACTCGTTGGAAGACGTGCGAGGTAGGCCCTCGTCCAGCGTAGCTGCCGATCTCGGGCGACGAGGTGGCGGTCGCGGTACCAAACGTTCCCGCTTGTCCTGGAGCGCCGCCAATGATCTGCCCGGGCGACTGCTGGCGGCAGCCTTCGTCGGTTTCCCCCCAGGTGGCCCCTTGACACGGATGCTGCTCGTCCCAGAACAGATTGAACTTGTTCCGCGTCGAGGGCTGGATGGTCAATCGCAGGTTGGCGATCCGCCAGCTCCCCGCCGTCGCGGCCGGCCGGCTCACATCTGCGACGTAGGTGTACTTACCGATGACGCCGGCGTTGAGATTCGCATACATGCCTGGAACAGAACGATAACTGCCTTCTTCCCGCAGATTCAGGAAGTACCACACGCGGTCCTTCTTGAGCGGACCTCCGACGCTTCCCGAGAAATCCCAGAGCTTCAGGAGATCGCCCGGAGTGCGCAGCCCGCGGTCCTTCAGGTCCTGCGTGTAGTTGCTGCCCACCATGCCGCCGCTCACGCCGGCGAGGTAGGCATTTCCCTTGACGGTGTTGCCGCCAGTCTTCGGGACGATGTTCATCATCGGTCCACCGACTTCCGCTTCGCCAAGCCCTCCGGAAGTGGTAAACGACACTTCCTGCGCGCTCCCGAGATCCGGCACGTAGCTCGACGTGCCGCCGCCGCTCAGGGGGGCTCCTGTATTGAGTCCGTCGAGCTGCACACGGCCCTCGGTGCCGCGCCCACCCATCCCGCCAAACACCGAGAGTCCCGGCATGACCTGCACATCCAGCGCGGCGCCGGCGCCCATCGACACGGCTGGCATGAGGCTGAAGATGGCGCCGTACGCGCGAGACGAGGGAATGGCCGCGATGACGTCGCCGCTCACGGTCGCCTGCCGCCTCGCGCTCTGGACGTCCACGATCGGCGTTTCGCCGCTGACCGTGACCGTTTCCTGAACCGTGCCCACTTTCAGATCGGCATTCACGGTGGCCGTGAACGTGCCCGTGAGCTCGATATCTTCACGTTTGACCGCGCTGAATCCGGTGAGCGTGAAGGTGACGGTATAGACGCCCGCCCTGAGATCGACGATTCGATACTGGCCGGTGCCATCGGTGACGGCGCTCCGGACTCTCTCGATCAGCACCGGGCTCAAGGCTTCCACGGTGACGCCCGGGAGCACGGCGCCGGAGGTGTCCTTCACCACGCCGGTAATCGACGCTTGCGCGTACGCCGCGGTCGGAACGATCACCAGGCACATGAGCGCGAACAGAATCCGGTTCAGCGAACGCATACTCTCTCCTTATGGGGGTACCCGCTACCCCCGGCCGCCCTCGGAAGCTACGATGCTGGAGAAGCCTCTTCGACCCTGGCGGATTCTAGGAACAGGGGAGATTCAAAGTCAACGGAAGATCGCTCGTTCTGCGACGCGTTTCCGCATCATTGCGCCTGAACGTCAACGTCATCCGGTCTCGGTCGCCCTGTTCGCGCGCCGGCGACTCCGACCATTGTGCACATGTTCTCAAAGGCACAGACACGCCTCAGCGATTGCCCCATGCTGGGGTATGGTCCGCAAATCGAGGTCGGTGACCGCCGTCATCGCGGCGGCTGCCGGTGCGCTGCTCCTTCTGAAGGGCGCCGCATCGGGCGGGAGCCCGACCGATGAGCCGAGTCTTGCGTTCGGCGCGACGATCATCGACATCGCGCTGACCTTGGATGAGGCGGCGAAGCAGTCACTGGAGGCGGCCCCGGAAGCCGATGTTCCTGGACAGATGAGCTTCAGGGACGCGAGCGGGGCCGACAAGACGTACGACGTCACGATCCACATCAAAGGCCAGAAGGGCTCGGCGCGGCCGCTCGATGCCAAGCCGGCGTTCAAAGTGAAGCTCGGGAAAGACGACCGGTTTTTCGGGCTCGAACAGCTGACGCTCAACAACATGGTGCAGGACAGGACCATGGTGCACGAAGCGCTTGGGTATCAGGTGTACGAGGCAGCGGGCGTGAACGTTCCCGCCACGGGGTACGCACGTGTCTCGGTCAACGGACAGGCCTACGGCCTGTACCTCAACCTCGAGACAATCGACACCCACTTCCTGAAGCGGCGATTCGGCGATGGCAGGGGGATCTTGTACGAGGGAGCCTATGGCATCGATCTGCGCGCAGCGGATGCCGCCAAGTTTCAGCTGCACGAGGGGAAGGATGCGGACCGCGCGCAACTCAAGACCTTGATCCGCGCACTCGATGCGCCGGGCGACGATGTCTTTTATGGCACGCCCCCCCAGGTCGACACTCGGTCCTTTCTGGCCATGATGGCTGCTGGAACGCTGCTCGAGGATTGGGACAACTATTACCACTCGAACAACTACCGGATTTACTGGAACCCGTCGGCGAGCCGATGGGTGTTCATCCCGACCGGGATCGATCAGACATTCAGACCAAACGCGACCGCCGTGTTCGGAGGGAGAGGCCTTCTGTTCCAGAAGTGCCTCTCGTCCGAGCGATGTACGAAGGAGTACGCGGCTACGGTGCGGGACGTCTCGGACCGCTTCGAAGGCCTTGGCTTGCCCGCGCGAATCGACGCGCTCCTTGCCGTGATCGACGCGGCCTCTCAGGATGACCCGAAGAAGGATTACGATGCCGCGAAAATGAAGACCGCTCGCGATGCGATGCGTGTCTTCATCGCGAACCGCCCGAACCAGGTACGCGCGGCCCTTTCGTGTTTCGGACGTGGACGCGAGCTCGCGATCGGGGCATGTGCAGGTGTCGTGACGGTGAATGCAGCCGTCAACCAGTGCCTCGAAGTGGTCCCGGATGACGCCGCGCGGAACGCAGGGGGCATCAGCGTCGCGCCGTGCGGCGGGGCCGCGAACCAGCGCTGGCATCTGGTCGCCATCGGCGACGCCTTCGAGCTGGCGTCGGTCAGCGTCGGAACCTGTATGGACGTGAAGGGTGCCCGTCAGGACGACGGTGCGCCCGTGGAGCCACGTCCGTGTGCCGGCACCGCCAGTCAGCTCTTCTCATTAAAGCCCAGCGCGCGGGATACGCAGCTCGTCGCCAGGCACTCGGGTAAGTGCGTCGCGGTGGCACCGGGCAATCCGAAAGGCTCCGCCCTGGTTCAGGTCACGTGCGCTCAGGACGCCGCGCAGACGTGGCGCGTGCAGCGGTCCATTTACCCTTGAAAAGGGACATAACAATGCCACGACCGAGTACAAGGCTGTGCTCCATTCTGATGCTGGTGCTCCTGGCCTTTCCGGCATCATTCACTGCGGCCAACCTGCCAGAAGTGATCTGGCGTGATCCGGGCGACATGGCTTCGTTGAATCTGTTCTATGGCGCCGGGGGGAAAGGGCATGCGCCGGACCCGAACGGCACATTCACCTTCGTCAAGGAAGACATGCAAGCCACCAGTCCGAAGTTCGAGATCGAAGACGACCAGGGCGTCCAGTGGACGGTAAAACTCGACCAGGAACCCCAGTCGGAAACTGCGGCGACACGCTTTCTGTGGGCCGCAGGCCATTTCGTTGACGAAGACTATTACCTGGCGGAGCTCAACGTGAGACGCATGCCGAAGTTGAGCCGCGGCGAGAATTTTGTTGCAGCGAACGGCACGGTCCGCAAAGCGCGCCTGGAACGCAAGCTGAAAGGGGTGAAGAAGCTCGGCAATTGGGACTGGTTCGACAATCCGTTCCTCGACACGCGGGAACTAAACAGCTTGCGGGTGATGATGTCATTGGTGAATAACTGGGATTTATCAAGGGAAAACAACTCGATCTACGACATGAGCGGCGACCGCAGGTACGTGGTTAGCGACGTGGGCGCCACGTTTGGAAACACTGGCAATAGCATCACGCGATCCAAGAGCGTGCCCAAGGAGTATGCGGACTCGACATTTATCGAGAAAACGACGTCCGACTTCATCGATTTCGTGCTGCACAGCCGCCCGTTCTTCCTGTCGGCAATCAACGCCCCTAACTATCGCGACCGCACGCGGATGGAACAGGTCACCAAACACATTCCACGCGCCGACGCGAGATGGCTGGGGCTCAGACTGTCGATGCTGTCAGAGGAACAAATCCGCGACGGCTTCCGCGCCGCGGGCTATACGCACGAAGAAATCGAGAGGTACACGCAGGCCATGCGGAAGAGAATCGCGGAACTTGGCGGGCTATGATCTGGGCGAGAAGCATGTGAACTGTCTACACGCGCGACTGTCAAAGTAGCCCACGCGTTCAGCGGAACCAACAGTCACTGATTGCCTGCTCCGGGGTCCGGGCTGTAAGCTGTCCCGCACGTTCCTATCGGCCAGCAGAAAGGACACACCATGGCGACAAAGCGCTCTGTTGATCGCCGGAACTTCCTGAAGAGCGCGGCCGTCACGGGCGGCGCCGTCCTGGCCGCCGGCAGCGGGGCGGTTGTTGCCCAACAACCAGCATCTGTCGCTCCAGCCCCGGCAACCGCGCTCACACCGCCGCGCGAAACGGATCCGGCCGTGGACATCGAAGTGCTGACGACGGAACGGCCGGGCGGCGACTTCATGGTCGACGTGCTCAAGACGCTCGACTTCGAGTACGTCGCGGCCAATCCGGGTTCGAGCTTTCGCGGCCTCCACGAGTGCCTCGTCAACTACGGCGGCAATCGCGCGCCCGAGTTCATCACCTGCTGCCACGAGGAATCGTCGGTCGCCATGGCCCAGGGCTACTTCAAGGCCGAAGGCAAGCCGATGGCGGTCATGGTCCATGGCACCGTTGGTCTCCAACACGCGGCGATGGCGATCTACAACGCCTACTGCGACCGCGTGCCGGTGTACGTCATGGCGGGCAACACGATTGACGCCACGCTGCGGCGGCCTGGCGTCGAATGGGCGCACAGCGTGCAGGACGCGGCGGCGATGGTCCGCGACTTCATCAAGTGGGACGATCTGCCCGCATCGCTGCCGCACTTCGCCGAATCGGCGGTGCGCGCCTACAAGATCGCGATGACGCCACCGATGATGCCGGTCCTGCTTGTCGTCGACGGCGGACTTCAGGAGGATCCGATTTCGCCGGAGGTGCAGGGGCGCCTCCGCATTCCGAAGCTGACGCTGACAACACCGCCTCAGGGCGATTCGGGTGCGGTCGCCGAAGCGGCTCGACTTCTCGTCAACGCCCAGAATCCGGTCATCGTCGCCGACCGGGCGGCTCGCACGCCGGCGGGCACGGCGCGTTTAATCGAGCTCGCCGAGACGTTGCAGGCCGCGGTGATCGATCAGGGCGGGCGCATGAACTTTCCGTCGCGACATCCCCTGAACCAAACCAGCGACAGCCGTCAGGTGATTGCGGGCGCCGACGTCATTCTGGGATTGGAGCTCACCGACTTCTGGGGCACGGTCGGCGCGGTCCGCGACTCGCTGGTGCGCAGCTCGCGATCACTCACCAGGCCCGGCACGAAGCTGATCAGCATCACCGCGGGCGATCTGTATACGAAGGGCAACTATCAGGATTTCCAGAGATACCCGGAGGTCGATCTCGCCATGGCGGCCGACGCCGAGGCGACGCTGCCTGCATTGATCGAGGCATGCAAACGTGCAATCTCCGCGGATCGCCGGCGTGTGCTCGACCAACGGCGCCGGAGTCTGGCCGACGCGCATAACAGGGCGCTGGAGCGCTCGCGCGCCGACGCGGCGTATGCCTGGAACGCCAGCCCAATCAGCACGGCGCGGTTGTCGATGGAGTTGTGGTCGCAGATCAGGAGCGAGGACTGGGCGCTCGTGGCCGAAACCGGTCCGAACAGCGGCTGGACGAACCGCCTGTGGACGTTCGACAAGCACTATCAACACCTCGGTGGCTCGGGCGGCTCGGGCGTCGGCTACGGCGCGCCGGCGGCCATCGGGGCGGCGCTCGCGAACAAGAAACACGGCCGCTTGTCTGTTGCGATCCAGGGCGACGGCGACTTCATGTATGCGCCAGGCGTCTGGTGGACGGCGGCGCATCATCAGATCCCGCTGCTCGCGGTCGTGCACAACAACCGCGCCTATCACCAGGAAGTCATGCATGTCCAGCGCATGGCCAACCGGCACAACCGCGGCATCACGCGAGCGCACATCGGTACGACCCTCGACAGCCCGAACATCGACTACGCGAAGATCGTGCAGGGCATGGGAGTCAATGCGCAGGGACCTGTCACCAATCCCAACGATCTGGGACCGGCCATCAAGCGAGCCATCGAGGTCGTCAAACGCAGCGAGCCGTCGCTGATAGACGTCGTGACACAGCCACGTTAGAGGAGTCGCTGATGAAGGCCTTTCACGTTGCGGTGTGTCTGCTGTTCGCAGTCCTGATGGCTGTGACGCGCACGGTCGCGCAAGCTCCAACGGCGACACCACGATCATCCGCGACGGTTGCACCAGAGGGAAACGTTGACGAAGGCAAGAAGCTGTTCGCCAGTTACGGCTGCTACCAGTGCCATGGGTATGAGGGGCAGGGATCGAGCGCGACAGGACCGCGCCTGGGACCGCGTCCGCTCCCGCTCGCATCGTTTTCGAAATACATCCGGCGACCCACCGGACAGATGCCGCCTTACACCACGAAGGTCGTCTCCGACTCAGACCTTGCGAAGATCTACGCGTTCCTCGAGGCGCGACCGGCGCCGCCGCCCGTCGAGTCCATTCCGCAGCTGAAGTAGCGAAGATCTATCCGGGGGCGCCGGCCGGCGGCTCACTTCGCGAAGTGCGGACTGGACTTTTCGCTCTCCGCGTTGCGTAGAGGCTCGCACGGAGTTCGCTGGCAAATTCCCGCAGATCCGAGACCAGTCGGCCGATGCGATCAACGACCGCGCTGCCTCGATGAGTTGAGGACCTTCAGCAGCGCGTGGTGGAAAACGTCCGTCCCTTTAGCCCACGATCCTCAGTCCCGTCGGCGCTGCGGGTGGCCCCGTCACCGTGAACGACACGCCATTGCTGGCCAGACCGCCGACGGTCACCACCACGGTGCCGCTCGTCGCGCCAGCTGGGACCGGCACGACGAG
>JBGPKK010000021.1:0-45493 GCA_041485905.1 Vicinamibacteria bacterium | reverse complement strand
GCATGCCGATCACCGAGCCGTCGGGCAACATGATCGTGGACATCGGTGGCGGCACGACCGACATCGCCGTCATCTCGCTCGCCGGGATCGTGTACAGCAAGGCCGTGCGCGTCGCGGGCAACGAGATGGACGAGGCGATCACCCAATACATCAAGAAGACGTACAACCTGCTCATCGGCGAGCGCACGGCCGAAGCGATCAAGATAGAAGTCGGATCCGCCTTCCCCCTCGAAGAGCGCATGACGATGGAGATCAAAGGCCGGCATTTGATCGAGGGCGTGCCCAAGACGATCACGATTACGGACGAGGAAATACGTGAGGCGCTGGCGGAAACGGTCAACGTCATCGTCGACGCGGTGCGCGTCGCGCTCGAGCGCACGCCGCCCGAGCTCTCGGCCGACATCGTCGACCGCGGGATCGTGCTGACCGGCGGCGGCTCGCTGCTCAAGAACCTCGACAAGCGGCTGCGCGAAGAAACCGGCCTGCCGGTCGCCATGGCCGAGGATCCGCTGTCCTCGGTCGTGCTCGGCGCCGGAAAGATGCTGTCAGACTTCAACCTGCTCCGGAAAATCTCGATCGACTAGCGGATGGCCCTCCTCGACATCAGACAGCGTGCCGGCTACCTGTTCCTGGCGGTGATCCTGGGGCACATCATCCTCATCTCCGCCCAGGTGAATGCGCGCAGCGGGGTCCCGGTGCTCGAAGCGGTGACCTTCGGCGTCTTCGCTGAAGTGCAGCGCGGGATTTCGGTCGGGACGTCCGCCATCCGCCGCGTCTGGAGCGGCTACATCAGCCTGCGTCATTTGAAAGCGGACAACGAGGAGCTGACCCGCCGGCTGGCCGACGCGCAGATCGAATTGCAGCACCAGCGGGCGCTGGTCGATCGCGCGCGCGGGCTCGAGCGGCTGCTGGCGCTGCGCGATCAATCGAAGTTGGAGACGGCGGCGGCAGGGATCATCGCCGGCGGTGCAACGCCGGATTTCCGCACCGTCACGATCGACAAGGGGACGCGCGACGGCGTTCGCGCCGACATGGCGATCATCGCGCCGGCCGGCGTGGTCGGCCGCGTCGTCATCCCGAGCGGGCGCGCGGCGAAGGTGCAGCTGCTCATCGACCGCAACGCCGCGGCCGGCGCCATCATCGAACGATCGCGCGCGCAGGGTGTCGTCGTCGGCGGCGATGAGCGATTGCGGATGGAAAACGTCTCCGAGGCCGCCGACATCGTGACCGGCGATCTCGTGGTCACCTCCGGCATCGAAGGCATTTATCCGAAGGGCTTCATCATCGGGCGGATCGAATCGGTGGAGAAGAACGGGCCGGCCTTCAAGCGCATCATCGTGCGGCCGGCGGTCGACTTCACGAGCCTCGAGGACGTGCTCGTCGTGCTCACCCCTACGCCCGCGCGCGAGGCGGCGCAGCGGGGCGGCGAGTGAAAGCGGCCGGGGTCGTCCTCGCCATTGTGTTGGCGCTCGCGCTGCAGACCACGCTGGGCCGCTTTGTGATTCGCGGGACCGTGGCTGTCGATCTGGTGCTGGTGGTCGTTCTGTACGTCGCGCTCACCTCGGGACCGGTGACCGGCCTGCTGTCTGGCGCAGTGGCCGGCCTCGCACAGGACGCCCTGTCGAGCGGGGTCATCGGGGTCATCGGTATTGGCGGGCTGGCCAAGACGCTCGTGGGATTTCTGGCCGGCATCATCGGGACCCAATTCATCGTCGCTCAGCCGTTTCCGCGGTTTGTCGTGTTTTTCGCCGGAACCCTGTTGCACGCGGTTGTCTTCATCGGGCTGTACGTGCTGCTGGACTTACGCCCGTTTGGTACACCCTATGCGGCGGTCGCCGGGCAGGCGCTGGGGAATGCTGTCGTCGGCGTGGTCGCGTTTCAATTAGTTGAGCTTCTCCCCGGAGTTGTCGAACGCCGGCGGGGCCAAAGAGCTAGAATTCGAAGGTAATGGCACTGATCGAAGATCGGCGGAAGCTGTCGCTGCGGCTGACGGTGCTGCAATACATGATCACCGTCCTGTTTTCGGTGTTGGCGGTGAGCTTCTGGGTGCTGCAGGTCGTTCAGCACGCGAAATACGCCGAGATGGCGGAGAACAACAACCAGCGGACGCTCGCGCTCAGAGCCCCGCGCGGCCTGGTGTTCGATCGCGATGGCAAGATCCTCGTCGAGAACCGGCACTCCTACAGCATCTCGATCGTTCGAGAGCACACCAAAGACATCAACCGGACGATTCGCATGCTCGCGTCGGTACTCGGGCTGCAGGAAACCGACGTGCGGGAGCTCGTCAATCGCCATCGGCGTGAACCCACCTACCGGCCGATCACGATCGTGCAGGATGCGACGTTGGCGCAAGTTGCTGCCGTCACCGCGCGCCGGCTCGACTTCGAACTGCCGGACGTTGTCGTGCAGGAGGTGCCGCTGCGGCGATATCCCGACACGATGGCGGCGCACCTGTTTGGGTACGTCGGCGAAGTCAACGACGTCCAGATGGCGGAGAACGACGCGCTGAAGAGCGGCGATGTCGTCGGGCAGTCGGGGATTGAAAAGTTCTACAACCCCATGCTGATGGGCGCGGACGGGGCCAAGCGCGTTGTCGTCAACAGCGTCGGGCGCGAAATCCGCGTCCTCGATGAAGAGGCGCCCACAGAGGGCACGCGATTGCAGCTGACGATCGACTTCGACGTGCAGAAGGCGGTCGAGGATGGATTTGCCGCCTCGGGGTTCAACGGCGCCGCGGTGGTGCTCGATCCGCACGACGGCGCCGTGCTCGCGTTCACCAGCCGACCGTCGTACGACCCCAACGCCTTTGTCGCCGGGGTCGATCGCACGACGTGGGCGGCGCTCAACAGCGACGAGCTGCGCCCGTTGAACGATCGTGCGATTCAGGGACGCTATTCGCCGGGGTCCACCTTCAAGATGGCCGTGGCGCTCGCCGCGCTCGAAGAAGGCATCATCACGCCGGACTTTCACGTCCATTGTGCCGGCGGCGCGAATTTCTACGGCCGGCCGTTCAAATGCTGGAAGAAGGGCGGTCACGGATCGCTCGACCTGCGGCACGCCATCGAGCAGTCGTGCGACGTGTACTTCTACACAGTGGCCAACATGGTCGGGGTCGACAAGATCAACAAGTGGGCGACGGCGATCGGGCTGGGCGTGAAAAGCGGCATCGATCTGCCGAACGAAGTCCAGGGCCTCGTGCCCTCCACGGAGTGGAAGCGCTTGGTGAAGCACGAAAAGTGGTACGCCGGCGAGACCATCTCGGTGGGCATCGGCCAGGGTGCGGTGGCGGTGACGCCCGTGTCCATGGCGGTCTACATGGCGACGCTCGCCAACGGCGGCACACGCGTGACCCCGCACCTGCTCAAAGCGGTCGACGATGGCCGCGGCTGGAAGCCGGTGGCCCAGCCGCCGCCGCAGTCGAAGGTCGACATCGATCCCCAGAAGCTGCAGGCCATCCGCGATGGGCTCTGGATGGTCGTCAACGCGGGCGGCACCGGCGGCAGAGCGCGAATCAAGGATCACGACGTCGCCGGCAAGACCGGCACCTCGCAGGTCATCTCGAACGAGGGCCGCGCGGCGGCCCGGACAAGCAAGGATCTGCGCGACAACGGCTGGTTCGTGTTCTTCGCGCCGCGTGACAACCCGCAGATTGCGGGCGTCGTGTTCCTTGAGCACGGGGTCCACGCGGGCAACGCCGCCTCCGTTGCGCATCACGTGCTCGACACCTTCTTCGCGAAGCAGGAAGGCCGGCCGCTGCCGTCGCCCCCGACGCACGAAGGCCTGCATCTGGACTTCTCCGATCCGTTCGCCAAGCGCGCCGCCGCGCCGCCGCCGCAACCGGTCGCACCGGCGGTGCCGGTGAAGGTGGCGGGCAATTAGCGGCGTGCCGTTTGTGATGCATCATGTTCGAGCGTAGGCTGTACTACCACATCGACTGGGCGCTGCTGCTGGCCCTTCTGGTGCTCTGCGGGCTCGGCGTCACGATGATCTACAGCACGACGTCGGATCCAACGCGCGCGGCGTCCCGATTGCACATCACGCAGATGTATGCCATCGCCATCGGACTGGCCGCGATGGTGGTGACGCTGACCTTCGACTATCGAACGTTCACCGACAAATCGCATCTCATTTACATCGTCTTGATGGCGCTGCTCGTGTACGTGCTGTTCTTCGGCGCCACCATGATGGGCGCCAGGCGCTGGATCCCTCTCAAGCTGGTCAACCTGCAACCATCCGAGTTCGCGAAAGTCGGCGTGGCCCTCGTGCTCGCCAAGTTCTTCGGCGAGAACCGCGGCACTCCGAGCTGGACCGACCTGGCCATTGGTGGCGGCCTGACCGTTCTCCCTTTCGTGCTGATCGTCAAAGAGCCGGACCTCGGCACGGCGGTCACGCTCCTGCCGATCTTTCTCGCGATTGCGTACCTGGCGGGGATGCGGATGCGCATCCTCGGCCTGCTCGTGTTGTGCCTGCTTCTCGCGGCGCCCGTCGTGTGGAAGTTTGGAATGAACTCGTACCAGAAGACCAGAATTTCGTCATTTCTCGATCCGTCGCAGGACGCGAAGGGCGCCGGGTACCAGCAGATCCAGGCGCGCATCACGGTCGGATCGGGCGGCCCCACCGGCAAAGGGTTCAAGCAGGGGACGCAGGGTCAGCTCCGGTTCCTGCCCGTCGCCCACAACGATTTCATTTTCTCGGTGCTGGCCGAGGAACAGGGGTTCGCCGGCGTCCTGGTGGCGCTCGGCCTGTATTTGTTCGTGATCCTGCGCGCGCTCGAGGCGGCCAGCCTGGCCAAAGACCGGCTGGGGTCGTATCTCGTGCTTGGCGTGCTCGCGAGCTTCACGTTCCAGGTGGTCTACAACGTCACAATGTCGGCCGGATTGGCGCCAGTCAAAGGGCTCACGCTCCCGCTTATGAGCTACGGAGGGTCGTCGATGATTGCGACGCTCGCCGGCTTTGGCCTGGTGCTCAACGTCCGGATGCGAAGGTTTACCAACTGACCACGTGAAGCACGCAGGTTCACGAGCTCTAACGAAGCGGGTAGCTTCAGGAGTTCGTTGAATGACCAAGGAGATGATCATCTCCTCCAATGGCCACGAGACAATGGTGGCCATTCTCGAAGACGACCTCGTTGCGGAAGTCTTCGTCGAACGCGAACGCCAGCGCGGCGTCGTGGGCAACGTCTACAAAGGGCGCGTCTCCAAGGTCCTGCCCGGGATGCAGTCCTCCTTCATCGACCTCGGCCTCGAGCGCGACGGCTTCCTGTATGTCGCCGACGTCCTCGATCCCGCCGAGTTCGACAAGCTCGAGTCGGGCGACGACGAAGACGACGCCGAGCCCGAGGGCGACGCGGCCGCCGCCGATCCGGCACGACCCGGCGATGGTTCGACAAGCTCACCATCGTCCCGGGGCTTCGACGGCGCTCAGCCCCGCCCTGAGCGAGTCGAAGGGCGGGCACCGTCGAGGGACGAGGCCGTGCCGGGCGCCGCACGCGCGAGAGACGATCGCGGCCGCGATCGGGACAAACCCCAGCCCAAGATCGAAGACCTGCTGCGCGAGGGACAGGAGATTCTCGTGCAGGTGGTCAAGGAACCGCTCGGCACCAAGGGCGCGCGCCTCACCTCGCACGTGACGATGGCCGGCCGATTTCTGGTGTTCATGCCGACGGTCGATCACGTCGGCATCTCGCGCAAGATCGAGTCGCGCGAAGAACGCGGACGCCTGCGCGACATCGTCCGCGAATTCCGGGAGGCGCGCGGGTTCACCGGCGGCGTCATCATTCGCACCGCCGCCTCCGGCCGTCCTACAGAGGACATCGTGAGCGACCTCGAGGCGTTTCACACCATCTGGACCGGGATCCGGCAGCGCTCCGAATCCTCTCGTGCGCCGGTGGTGGTCTATCAGGAGCAGAGCCTCGTCGGCAAGCTGCTGCGAGACCTGCTCACCGACGAATTTGCGGCCGTCCGGATCGACAACGCGCAGGAGTACCCGGGCGTGCTCGAGCTCGTGGAGCGGATCCTGCCGAACCTGGCGTCGAAGGTGAAGCTGTATTCGAAGCCGTTCCCGATCTTCGACGAGTACGGCGTGCAGGCCGAGATCGACAAGGCGCTCAAGAGCAAGGTGTGGCTCAAGTCGGGGGGATCGATCGTCATCAACCAGACCGAAGCGCTGGTCGCGATCGACGTCAACACGGGCCGCTACGTCGGGAAGAAATCGAGCGGACGGCTGGAGGACACGATCGTCAAGACCAACCTCGAAGCCGTGAAAGAGATCGTCCGGCAGGTTCGACTGCGCGATCTGGGCGGCATCATCGTGCTCGACTTCATCGACATGGAAGAGAAGAAGAACCGCCAGAAGGTCTTGCAGGCGGTCGAGCAGGAGCTGAAGAAGGATCGGTCGCCGTCCAAAGCGCTGCAGGTTTCGGATTTTGGTCTCGTGATCATCACGCGCAAGCGGGTGAAGCAGAGCCTCGAGCGCGTGCTGACCGAGCCGTGTCCGTATTGCTCCGGCACCGGCGTCATCAAGTCGAGCGCCACCATCTGCTACGAGATTTTGAGCGAGGTGAAGAAGGTCGGACCCGACCTGAACGGCCACCGGCTGCTGCTCCGGGTGAATCCAGACATCGCGCGCGCGCTGAAAGAAGAAGAGAGCGCCGTGCTGCGCGACCTGAAGCAATCGATCGGCAAGGACGTCACGGTCAAACCCGACGTGCATCTCCATCACGAGCAGTTCGATGTGATGGCGGTGTAACTACCGCTTCAGGCCGGCCTGCCAGTTCAACACGATCGTCACAGGAGTCGATGTGGACGCCGCCACGTCGCTGACTGTGTTCACGAGGAACCGACCATCGGCGCTGACGTCGTAGGGGAAAAAACCGACCGCCTTCGTGTCGAACAGCGGAACGGCGACGCCCGGCTCGAACGTTGATCCGAGTTTCACGGACACGGCCATCATCTTGCGGTCGGGCGCGAGATAGTACAGCTCTTTGCCATTCTTCGCCCAGCGCGGCTTGTCGCCGCCAGCCGTCGAAATCTGCCATTTCCCGACGGCCACCGCCGGTGAGCGCGTGGGGTCGAATCCCTGGACGTACACCTCGCGGCGGCCCGATTCGTCCGAGCTGTAGGCGATCCATTTCCCGTCCGGCGAAAACTGTCCGAAGGTTTCGTCCGCCGGCGTCACGACGAAGGGAACAGGCTTTCGCTCCGTTCCGGGCGGCGTGTCGAGAGGAAGGATCCACAGGTCCTGCCGTTGCGCGGTGTGATCGTCGTAGATCAGGAACCGGCCGTCGGGCGAGACGTCATTCGGGTGTTTGATGGTCCCGGACTTCACCAGCAACGGTTCCGGCGACCCGACGCCGTCGGCGGGAACCCGGTACAGGTCGCCGACGGCCCCGTTCAAGGTGAAGTTCGTGCTGTAGGCGACCCGCCCGTCGGGTGAGAAGGCGGGCGAGGCTTCGTTTCCACCGCCAGAGTTCAGACGACTGAAGATGCCGCGCGTCAGCTCGGCGATCCACACGCGCGTGTTCAACAGGCTGCCGGCGCTGGCGACGCCGCCGACGCCTTCCATGCGCGTGGCGACCACTCGCTTGCCGTCCGGCGACAGCTGCACCTCTCTGTAGTCGGCCGGAGGTCCCACCTGACCGAGTCGCTTCCCCTGGCGATCCAACCACAGGAGGGCGCTCGTAGCGGCCGCCCCGCGTCCGGTGTGAAACGCGAGCGCGCCGGTGGCCGAGGCCGAAAACCACCCGTAACTCCCGAGGTTCCCCACGTCCTCGGCGACGGGGATGGCATCACTGGTCAGCGTCGATCGTCCATCGAACGACTGCGCCATCAGCGCGCCCTCGCGGAGGAACAAGAGGGATCCGCCCGCACCCGATGACGGCACGTACACGGGGTCCGAGTCGGCGGCGAGCAGGCGTGTTGCACTCTGCGCGTCCGGCCTGGCATCGATGGATCCGAGATAGATGCCCCGGTTCTCGCGGGCGCGCGATTCGCGGTGATACAGGAAGTGCAGTCCGTCAGCGAGGAACGTGGGCCCGGCGTGCTGCACTTCGGCACGGGACGGGTCGATCTTGGTCACGAGCGAGGGCGCCCCGCCCGCGTCGGGAACACGGGCCAATCCGTTCGGTCCGGCGCCGAACACAATCACGCCGCCCGTATTCCAGGCGCCTTCACGGAATCCGCCGGTGTACTCGCACAACGTCTGCGGCGGGCCGCCGGAGGCCTCGACCTTCTTGAGGCGGCCCGGAAACCCGTTCACACCGAACGCCAGAAACCGGCTGTCCGGAGACCAGAACGGACCGGGTGACGCCCCTTCGGTGCCCGGCAACGGCCGAGCGTCGAGTGAATCGAGCGAGCGCACCCACAGCACCGCACGGCCGTCCGGTCCGGGCGCGTCAAAGACGAGCCGCTTCCCGTCCGGTGCCAGCACCGCCGTCGTCGTAAACGCGGTTTGCTCGGGTGGCAGAATCTGGAAGCGAACGCTCTCGGCAGCGGGCGGCCGCTCGCGAAAATGTACAAACGCCAGCGCTCCGGCGCTTGCGGCTGCCACCACCGCCACACTCCACGCGACCGAGGTGAGCCAAGACGATCTGCCCGCGGCGCCTGCCGGAGCGGCGACTGTGACGTTGGCCGCCGGGTTCGGCAGGTATTTCTGGATCGTCACACGCGCTTCACCGATATCGCGCAACCGGTTCCTGACATCGCGATCGAGACATCGCCGCAACAGATCGCGAATCACCGGCGGCGTGTCGGAAGGCAGCGTATTGAAGTCGATCTCGGCCCTCAGCACGTCGGCGAGGGTGTGCGACACTGTTTCGCCGTCGAACAGCCGCTGTCCTGCCAGCATCTCCCAGAGGATCACGCCGAACGACCAGATATCGGCGCGCTTGTCGACTGGTTTTCCGGCGGCCTGTTCGGGCGACATGTAGCCGGCCGTTCCGAGAATCACCCCCGCGCGCGTCGCGGCCATCGTCAAGGTCGGGGAGTTGGTGACGCCGATGTCGGGACCGGATCCTTGTGCCACGGCGGCGAGCCCGAAGTCCAGGACCTTGACCAGGCCACCGTGCGTGATCATGACATTGGCCGGCTTGAGATCGCGATGGATGACGCCCTTGTCGTGCGCGGCTTCGAGCGCCTCGGCGATTTGGCGAGCGATTGAGAGAGCCTCGTCCACTTGTAGGCCGGACCTTATGAGGTCCGGCGACGTCGGCGGGCCTGATAAGGCCCGCCCTACGTACGCGATGCGATCGGCCAGCGTCGCTCCCTCGACCAGCTCCATCACGATGGCGCGGATGGCCGCCTGCCCTGAGCCTGTCGAAGGGCTCGAATCCTCGAGCCCATAGATCTGCGCGTGCGGGTGGTTGAGCGACGCGAGGACCTGGGCTTCGCGCTGAAATCGCGCGAGACGATCCGCGTCTGCGGCAAACAGATCAGGCAGGAGCTTGAGTGCGACGTCCCGATTCAGCTTCGTATCGCGCGCGCGGTAGACCTCGCCCATGCCGCCGGCCCCGAGCGGCGCCACGATCTCGTACAGCCCGAGGCGAGCACCAGGTTGCAGCGACACTGTTGAAGTGTGGCGAGATTATAGCCGCGGGGACGCGAAAGAAACTGTAAGGACTGGAGACAAAAAAGGGGAGCGCGGCTTCCGGCCGTCGCTCCCTCGCAGTCCTTCTCAGTTTTCAGTTTGCGGTTCTAAGTTCTGGTCCTCACGCCGTAGGAAAGTGGACCAGATAGTGGTTGCCGCCCTTGTTGATCCAGAGCCGCTGGTAGTCGCCACCCTTGAGCGTTTCGACCTTCGAGCCGTTCGCCTTGGGCGGCGTGTCTTTCTGCACCAGGGAGATTTCAGCCTGCGGCACGATCGTCACGACCTCGCGGCCTTTGACCTGCCCTTTCTGCGTGAACTCGAGCCAGCGTTCGAGCGGCGGCGTCTGGCCTTTGGCAGGCGGCGTCGCGTCTTGTGCCGTGAGCTTGACCTGATAGATCCCCGCGGACAGGACCTTGCCGTCCGCTTTGACGCTCTTCGCCAGATGCACCGACCCGAGCGCCAGCTCGCCGGTGGGCACCGTGGGCGTCGGCGCCGTGTTCGGCTGCGACTTGGGCGCCGTATGGCCTTCCTTGCCGTTGGCCGCCGCTGCCCGTGCGGGGCGTTCTGCCGTCGCTTTGGCCGCAGGCTTGGGCGCCGGAGTCTTTGCTGCCGGGGCCTGCGCGTACGCCGTGCCGACCGCAAGGGCTCCCATGAGCGTTGCCGCAAGAACCATGTGCTTCATTGTTGCCTCCCGACGCCCGGAGTGCCCGGGCGCGATCGAAACGTGACCGCCTCGAGGACGGTGAAGACGGTGAAGACGGTGAAAAACAGCCGAGCTATGCGTGAGTCCAATTATACAGGGAGCTGAGCAAGCTATGTGCCATTTGAGCGGGCCCCAATCCAATTACTAAATCACCCAATTACTCAATGACCAAATGTCCGGTTGTACACACCCCCGGCTCCGGCGTAGCGATTCCTATCGCTTCGAGATCACGATATCGCCGCTGAAGGTCCGAATGCTCAGAACGGCACTGCCGTCGCCGAACGTGACTTGGATGGAGTGATCGTTCACGCCCCGCCTGCCACGACCTCGGCATCGCTCACGTCCGCATCCTTAGACGGGAGGGTGGCCGCTGGCGTTGCCTGACTGTCGACGTATAAGGGAATGACGTGAGGAACGCGCCGGAAGGTCCGGCTAAAGTCCGGCGGACGCCACGTACGGAGTCAGGCTAACGCCGGAGGACACTGCGTACGGGAGGACGCCTTCGACGGGCGGCTGACGACTGTCGACCGACGACTACGCGGACCCCGTTGAGGTCCTGTACTCGCCTGCCGGAGAAGCGTATTCCCTCGGCGACAAGCAGCGATCGCTTGAGGACTTCGCTCCCCCCATAACCGCCCAATCGTCCGCCGGCCGCGATCACGCGATGGCACGGCACGTCGACCAGCGGGGGCCGGCCGCAGGAGCGCATGATGTTGCCGACCGCGCGAGACGCGCGCGGTCGCCCGGCGAGCGCGGCCACGTCGCCGTACGTGGCGACGCGCCCCGGCGGGATGCGGCGAACTACAGAGAGCACGAGTGTGGCGAATTTGGTCATCTGCTCATCTCGTCATCTGGTCGTTGATTGGGTCAATCGAAAAATCAATAATCCAATGACCAGATGACCAGATGATCAAATTCAGGCCTCAGATGAGCGTGAGCGGATCGATCCCGTAGTCACCGGGATCGAGCGGCCCAACGACCGCCGAGGGGCGATTGTCGCCTCCGGGCGCTTCCCAGAGATTGATCTCATACCGGACATCCAATCGCTTTCCTTCGCGATCGATCAGCACGCGGACCTGCGGCCGATACGGATCGGGCGCATAGGCCTTGACGACGACGGCAATCTCGCCGGTATCGAGGCGCACCAGGTTGCCGGCCGGATAGATGCCAATCAGTTGCACGAAGCGCCGGACGAGATGCTGATCGAACTGGCTGCCGTCGTTGCGCTTCAACACCTCAAGGATGCGGTCGGTGGGAAATGCCTGCTGGTACTTGCGCTGCGATCGCATGGCGTCGAAGACGTCCGCAATGCTGCATAACATCGTGCAGAGATTGAGCGAACCCCGGACGACGCCGCCCGGATACCCTGTGCCATCGAGCCGCAGATGGTGCTCGAAAGCGACGACTGGCGCGAGCGCGGAAATCTCCGGCGTCCCGCGCAGCATTTCAGCGCCGTCCACGGTGTGGCGCTTCATGATCGCGAACTCGGCGTCGGTGAGCTTATCGGGATTGTTGAGGATCTCGGTCGGCGTTTTCACCTTGCCGATATCGTGCATCAGCGCGGCGAGGCCGAACTCGCGCAGGAGCGGACCAACGATCCCGAGGCCGCGCGCCTGGCCCATCGTGAGGATCGAGACGTTCACCATGTGCGTGAACGTGTAGTTGTCGTACTCCTTGAGCGCAGTCAGCGCGAGCAGCGCCGTGCGGTTCTGCGCGACGGCGTGCGCCAGGCCGTCGATCATGGCGCGAGCCGCATCGGCATCCGGCTGTTTCTCGTTCGAGGCGCTTTCCCAGACGATGCCCGCCACGGACACGGCGTCGGTGTACAGGCGCCGGATCGTCGCCATGTCGGAGAGGCGGCCTTCCACGCGCTGTTCGAGCCCGATGCGGCTGACGCGGATGTGCGGGAGCGTGGGGAATGGGGGTTCGCCATCGCTGCTCTTGCGCGCCTCCATCGATGCCAGCGTCTGGACCAGCGTGGTGAGTTCCTCGACGTCTGCGCCGCGGTCGATCACGATTCGCTCGATGCCGGCGCCATGCATCCGCCGCATGACGTCGCCGAGCGAGTCCGCTTTGCCCACTGGCACGTCGCAGACGACGACTTCGGATCCGATGATGCCGACGGTAATGGCCGGCTGTGAGGCGTGCAGCGCGTCGACGGCCGCCGCCAGCGCCGCGATGTTGCGCGTGATGATCGGATGACGCGTCGAGTAGAGCTGGGCCGACCGCACGGCCGCGGCAAAGCGGCGCAGGAACTGGTCGGCGAGATGCGGGTGTTTGTCCTCCATAGGCTACCGGCGTCTGTTCGACGCGGTCCGCGCAAGAGCCGGACCGGACGCGGCGCGGATCCGTCGTGAGCGCGACGCCGCCGCTTCCCGCAGGATGTCGACCGCGGCTGGCGTGCCGATGCGCGCAAGGGCGGTCGCCGCTGCCGAGCGCAGGAGCGCGGTCCGCCGCGGCGCCCACCATTCACCGCGGTAGAGCGCCGCTTTGAGCGGCTCGATCGCTTCCGGATCGCGCAGCGCACCCAGCGATTCGATGGCGCGCAGGTACACCGGTGCGAGCGGCCCCCGGTGATCGATGTGACCAACGATGTACGCGAAGAGCGGCGTCGCCCGCTCGTCGCGTATGAGGCCGATCGCCTGCATGATCGCGTCCCGCGATTGTGCCGTGCCCTGCGTCAGCGCCTGCTGCAGCACGTCGTAGGCGGCGCCGGTGCCGATGTTGAGAATCGCGCGCACGGCCTCGCGCTGGACCTGCGTCTCCCTGTCGCCCAGCAACGCCGTCAGGTCGGGGAGCGCGTCGATACCACCGAACTCGCGCAACAAGTAGATGGCGGTCCGGCGAACGGCGGCGTTCGGCGAGCTCTTCAACCGCTCCACCGTCTGCCGGCCGGTCGCGCCAAACGCGATGAGGAGCGCCGTCAGGCGCTCACGCGTACGGCCGCGCTCTTCGCTCGACAGCGCCTCGGCGAGCGGCCGAACCAGCATCTCCCCGATCGCGAGGCAGAGCGCTTTCACGCGCTCGAACTGCGCATCGTCGAGCGTCGCAAGGTGCGAGACGATGTGCCGCATCATCGCGCCGCCGGCGAGCTTCTGGATTGCGGCGGTCGACGCGGGCTTGCGTGCCGGGTTGTCCGCGGGCCCCGCCTCGTGGACGAGCACCCCCACGAGCTCGGCGGCCGCGTCGAAGTCGCCGACGAGCAGCAGATCTTCAATCTGCGAGACGATCGCGGGCATCAGCGCGCGCCACCTCTCCGGGTCCTCTTCGATCCGGAGCAGATCCATCAGCAGCGTCAAATCGAGGCCGCGGACAGCGCTCGGCGCGACGGTCCCGAGCCATGACGCCATCCGCTCGGGTGGATCGTCGGCGACGCGCTCCACCTCAATCGCCTGCGTGCGGGCGCCGGAGAGCTCGCGTCCGTACGCGTCGGAGACGTAGGACTCGTCGGAGTACGACGTCAGCATGTTCGAGACGTTCGTCCACATCGACTCGAACCCGTCCATCTGGCCGAGCGGCGATGCCGCGGTCTCGTCGTGCGCGAGGCCCACCAGGTGATGCCGTCGTTCGCCATCGGGCACGAGTGCGTGAAACGCCTGCGCCAGGCGGTCGGTGGCCGTTCCCTCCTTCACGACGCTCCGGGTGACGAACGTCGCGATGGTCTGATCCGACATCCGTCCGACGACCTCGCCGACGATCCGCGGTGCGCCGGCGGTGCGATCGTCTGCGGCCCGTCGATAGGACAGCAGCTCCAGCATCAGATCGGGCGACACCTGGCCGAGCGCCGCCGACAGGCTGCGCAGCACGCCCTCCAACTGCTCCTGGTCCGTGTTCGGCGCCGCCTCGGCGATGCCGCGAAGCATGCGGATCAGCGCGGCGGTCCTGGCCGGAAGCCCGCCGCGTGCCGCGGCCCGATCGTCGAGCGCCGCGACGAGCTCCGCCAGGCGCTGCTGGTCGCCGGCGATTTCAACAGCCATCGGATCGCGTCCTCGTTCAAATCGAACGCGTCGCCTTCCAGACAGCTGGCGATGATCCGTTCCCACACAGCAGCCTGGCCGCCCGCGCGCTCCCGCATGACCTCGGCGTAGTCGATCTCCCGCAGCTCCACATGCCTGCCACCCATCGTCGTCCACAGTCGGGCGATGCCGCCGTCGGTGCGAACCGAGTCCGAGGTGCGGGCGAGCAGGATGAGAAAACTGCGCCACGCCTCGACGTCGCCGCCTGGATGGATGGTGATTTCGCCGACCAGATGGTCGTGCAGAAGGGAGGCCAGCTCGCGAACCGCCTGGTCGATTCGCGCGGGCGCCCGGCCGTCGAGCAACATCGAATCCGGCAGCACCGTCAGCTTGAGCGGATAGGGGAGCTGGGCGGGCGCCGTCAGGTCGACGAGGCGCGCGAGCGTCGCGGCGATGGCTGGATGCGCGGAGGGATAGAGGGCGACGGCGCGCGCCGCCGCTTTGCACGCCCGGGCGAACTCGCTCAGACGCGCCGTTTCGTCGGGCGCCAGCGAAGCGGCGTTGTCGCTCATCACCTTACCCAGCTATCCAATCCCGCAACTCATCCGGTTCCGAGATACTGCGACGGATCAATGTCGATCGTGTCTGGCTCGACCGCTTCCACCACGGCGCGGGGATGGTCGCCCCGCCCGTCGCGGTCCCATCGGCAGTCGCGGACTGGATGCGATCGGCCGGCGCGCCTTCGACGAGGAAAGTGTCGGGCGTGACAGCGACTGAGAATGCTCCGCCGCCGGCGGTCTGACGAATCGCTGCACTGAGGCGCTCGAGCGACTGCGCTACTGCCGGATGTTCAGGCGGATAGAGGGCCCAGTTTCGAACGGCCGTGACGAGCGCGCGAGCCAACAGCGGCAGTCCTCGGGCCAACTCCGGGGAAAGCTGGGAAACCTGGGCCATTCTTTGAATTATCGCTGGACTGGCGGATGAGAGGCTAGCAGTCCGTGCCGGAGGCGCGCCACGGACTGCCAGGGGCTGTTCAGGCGCTATACTGCCGGATTCATGCGTGCGGTCGACGTCATCCTGAAAAAGCGCGACGGAGGAGTCCTCAATCGCGACGAGATTCAGTTTTTCGTGACCGGCGTGACGGCGGGGACGTGGCCCGACTATCAAGCGTCCGCGCTGTTGATGGCGATTCTCCTGCGCGGGATGAACACCGAGGAAACTGCGTCGTTGACCGACGCGATGGTCTATTCCGGCGGGCGCGTCGACCTGTCGGACATCCCCGGCCTGAAAGTGGACAAGCATAGTACCGGCGGCGTGGGCGACAAGACGTCGCTCGTGCTGGCGCCGCTCGCCGCCGCGTGCGGCGTGATGGTGCCGATGATGTCGGGGCGGGGCCTGGGACATACGGGCGGAACGCTTGACAAGCTCTCGGCGATTCCAGGGTTCCGCGTCAACCTGTCGCTCGACGAAATGAAGGCGGCACTCGGACGCGTCGGGTGCGCGATGATCGCGCAGACGGCGCAGGTCGCTCCGGCCGACAAGACGCTGTACGCGCTGCGCGACGTGACGGGGACCATCGAGAGCATCCCGCTCATCACCGCGTCCATCATGAGCAAGAAGATCGCTGAAGGTATCGACGCCCTCGTCCTCGATGTGAAGACGGGCAGCGGTGCGTTCATGAAGACCGAATCCGATTCCCGCCGCCTCGCTGAGTCGCTTGTGTTGATCGGCAACGCCGCGGGTGTGAAGACCGAAGCGCTCATCACGCGAATGGATGCGCCGCTCGGACGCGCTGTGGGCAACGCGGTCGAAGTGATCGAATGCCTTGAAGTGCTCAAGGGCGGCGGACCGGCCGACGTCAGGGACCTCTCGGTGGAGCTGGCGGCCCGCCTCCTCGTTCTCGGGCGCGTGGCCGACGATCTGGCCGACGGCGAAGAGCAGGTCCGCGATGCGATCGCGTCGGGCGCAGGCCTCGACCGGTTCCGGCGGATCATCGAGGAGCAGGGCGGCGATCCGCGCGTGGTGGAAGACTACAGCCGCTTCCCGGCCGCTCCCGAATGCCACGTCGTGGCGGCACCCCGCACCGGATTTCTGACGAAGGTCGATGCCGCGCTCGTCGGCCGCGCGTCGGTGAGTCTTGGGGCCGGGCGCGATCGCGTGGACGAGGCGATCGACCCGGGCGTCGGCATCATGGTGCTGGCGAAACCAGGTGACGAAGTGCGTGCCGGCGACGCGGTCCTCGAGCTGCGCTACCGTCATCGGCCCCGGCTCGAGGCCGCCGTGGCGCTGGTCGCCCAGGCCATCGAGATCGGCGATCAACGGCCGGCGGCACAGCCGCTCATTCTGGGTGAGGCTCACTGATGTCGGTTGACGTTGACGCTGCGATCCCCCGGTCGGGGATGACCGACCTGACGATTGCGGCCGCGGCGATTGGCCTGGCGGCGGCGGGGGCGATCGCCGCGTGGATGGGCGTGGCGCGTGCGCAGCCGCTGGTCGGCGCGTCCGCCATCTTTGCGATCGCCTATGCGTGCTCGACCCATCGGCGATCGATCGACGTCCGCACGATCGCGTGGGGGTTCGGCCTCCAGGTCGTCTTCGCGCTCGTCGTGCTCAAGACGGCCATTGGTCAGCAGGTGTTCACCGTGCTCGGCAACTGGGTGACGACGCTTCTGGGCTTTGCGTTCATTGGGGGGGCGTTCGTCTTCGGTCCCCTCGGCGACAGCACCCAGTGGCGGACGATCGCGCAGGCTCTTGGGCCCGGCGCGTCAGGCCTGCCGGTGGCGTTTCAGGTCGCGCCCACGATCATTTTTGTCGCCGCGCTGTCGGCCGTCCTGTACTACCTCGGCATCATGCAGCTCATCGTCCGGCTGTTTGCCCTGCTGATACGCCGCGTCATGCGGGCGAGCGGCGCCGAGTCGCTGACGGCCGCGGCCGGCATCTTCATGGGTCAGACCGAGTCGCCGCTGCTCATCCGGCCGTACCTGCCGGAGCTGACCGAGTCTGAGCTGATGACGGTGATGACGTCGGGGATGGCGCACATTTCGGGCGGCATCATGGTGGCCTATATTCTGTTCGGCGCCGAAGCGAGGCATCTCCTGACGGCGGTGATTATGACGGCGCCCGGCTCCATCATGATGGCGAAGCTGTTCGTGCCGGAGACGAAGATCCCCAAGACCATGGGAACGGTGCAGATCGAGGTATCGCAGGCCGACGTGAACGTGATCGATGCCGCGGCGCGGGGCACCATCGAAGGGCTGCATCTCGCGCTCAACGTGCTCGCGATCCTGATCTCGTTCATCGCTCTGGTTGCGCTCGTCAACGCGCTGCTCGGCCTCGCGCACCTGAGCCTGCAGCAGGTGTTCGGGTGGGTGTTCGCCCCGGCCGCGTGGAGCATGGGCGTGCCCTGGCGCGACGCGCCCGCCATCGGCAATCTGCTCGGGACACGGATGGTTCTCAACGAATTCATCGCCTACTCACAGCTGGGGGCCATGAAAGCGATGCTGGACCCGAAGTCGTTCACGATTGCGACGTTCGCTCTGTGCGGCTTCGCGAACTTCGGATCGATCGGCATCCAGATCGGCGGCATCAGCGCGCTCGCGCCGAATCGCCGCCACGATCTGGCGCGGCTCGGGATGCGCGCGATGTTCGCGGGTACACTGGCGAATTTTATGACGGCGGCCATCGCGGGATTCCTGTTGTGATGGAATATTTCGACCACGTCAAGGAAGCGGCCGACCTGGTTCGCGCGCGCGTACCCGAGGTGCCGCGCGTCGCGATCGTGCTCGGCTCGGGACTCGGCGATTTCGCGGGCAGTCTCGCCCACCAGGTCTCGATGCCGTACGGCGAGTTGCCCCACTGGCCGCCGTCGCGTGTCATCGGCCACGACGGGCGTCTGGTGGTCGGCGGCGTCAAAGGCCGGACGATTGCGGCGCTGGCGGGGCGCAGTCACGTGTACGAGGGGTACGATCTGCGGACCGTGACGTTCCCGGTCCGTGTGCTGGGCCTGCTCGGTGTCAAGACGCTGATTCTGACCAACGCCGCCGGCGGGGTGAACACCGGCTTGGCGGAGGGCGCGTTGATGGTGATCGACGATCACATCAACCTCATGGGCGACAACCCGCTTGCCGGCATCAACGACGATCGATTCGGTCAGCAATTCCCCGATATGACCGAGGTGTATTCGCCGCGCCTGCGGCGGATCGCCGACGAGGCCGGCCGCGACGCGGCCATGATGCTGCCGCACGGCGTCTATGCTGCGGTGCTCGGTCCCAGCTATGAGACGCCGGCCGAGATCAGGCATCTGCGCACGATCGGCGCCGACGCCGTTGGGATGTCCACTGTGCCCGAGGCCATTGTCGCGCGGCATATGGGCATCGAGGTGCTCGGCATCTCGTGCATCACCAACATGGCGGCGGGCGTGGTGCCGCAGCACCTGGATCACGGCGAGGTCCTCGAGACCGCGCGGCGCGTTCGCGGTCACTTCATCGCGCTTCTGGAGGGCATCATTGGCCGTCTCTGAGCGGACGCGACTCTCGGTGATGACCGCCGACGTGCAGGACGGCCGCGAAGACGAATTCCTTGCGCTCGTGCGCCAGCTCGACGAGGTGCTCGTCCGCAAGCAGTACGCGCAGGCCGACACGATACGCGACGAAGCCTCGCCGTCTCGCTTTTACGCGGTGCGGCGGTGGGTCAGCGCCGACGCGGCCAGACAGAGTCACTCCGATCCGGAAGTGAACGCTCTTGCCGTGCAGTTGTCCGAGATCGCGCTCGTCAATCACGTCATCAACGGCGTCCGCCGCGTCGCTCACGCGAAAGCGGTCCCGGGTCGTCGCGCCCCGGCCGAACGCGATCGCCGCGCCGGCTTCGAGCGCCGGGTCGAGGACGCCGGAGCGACGGACGGCGAGCGCCGGAGGGGCCGCGAGCGGCGGCTGGGGCCGCGACGGCTGCGCGAACGCACCACCGATCTTGTGGGCGCCGCGCGCCGCGCCCGCGAGAACGCCGCCGCAGCGTTTTCCACGTTTAAGGTCGGCGCTGCGCTCGAGACGACCGATGGCACCATCATCACCGGCTGCAACGTCGAGAACGCCACCTACGGTCTGAGTGTCTGCGCGGAGCAGGTGGCGGTGCTCAAAGCGGTGTCGGACGGCCACCGCCACTTCACCCGCATCGCCATCGTCGCCGACACCGACGCGCCGACGCCGCCCTGCGGCGCGTGCCGGCAGATCCTGTGGGAGTTTTGCGGCAACCTCGAGATCCGGTTGGCCAACCTCACCGGGGAAACAGGCACGCATCGGCTCGCGGACCTGTTGCCGCTGCCCTTCGACGCGCGCTTACTCTGATATCGTACCTGCCCATGCTCCCGACGATTGCGCGTGAGAACGATACGGTTGTGATGATCGATCAGCGCAAGCTGCCCGGTGAAGAGGTCTACGTCCGCTGCAAGACCGCGGCCCAGGTCGCCCGCGCGATCAAGACGATGGTCATTCGCGGGGCGCCGGCCATTGGCGTCGCGGCGGCGATGGGCATCGCGCTCGGCATGCGACGAAGCGCCGCGACAGGGACTCAGAAGTTCGCCGCCGAGTTCTACAAGATGTGCGAGCTGATGGCGGCCACCCGGCCCACCGCGGTGAACCTGTTCTGGGCCATCGAACGCCTGAAGCGGTCGTTTGCCGAGGCGGCGGCAGCAGGCGAGTCCGTGGATCAGATCAAGGACCGCCTCGATCGCGAGTCCACCGCCATTCACGATGAAGACGTCGCCAGCTGCCGGGCGATGGGAGCGTTTGGGGCCGCCATCGTTCCAGCGGACGCCCGGATCCTGACCCACTGCAACGCCGGGGCGCTGGCGACCGCGGGGTACGGGACCGCGCTGGGCGTCATCCGCGGCGCCGTGGAAGCGGGCAAGCGGGTGAGGGTGGTGGCCGACGAAACGCGGCCGTTCCTCCAGGGCGCCAGGCTCACCGCGTGGGAGCTCCTGCGCGACGGCATCGAGACGACCGTGATCACCGACAACATGGCAGGCGCCATCATGCACGCCGGCCGCATCGATCTCGTCGTCGTCGGCGCCGATCGCATTGCGGCCAACGGCGATACGGCGAACAAGATCGGCACCTACACCGTGGCCGTGCTCGCGCGCGAGCACAACATTCCGTTCTACGTGGCGGCGCCGCTGTCGACGATCGATCTGGCGACGCCCGACGGGAGCCATATTCCCATCGAGGAGCGCAACGTTCGCGAAGTCACGCACCTCCACGGGAGCCGGCTGACACCGGTCGGTGCCCTCATCAGGAATCCGGCGTTCGACGTCACGCCGCATCATCTCATCGCCGGAATCATCAGCGAGTGCGGGATTCTCCGGCCGCCGTACATCGAGTCGCTGAAGCAGGTGTTCGAACACGAGCACGCGATGAAAGCCAGCCGCACAAACACGAACGTGGCCGAGCCCTGAATGCTCATCCTTGGTATCGAAACCTCCTGCGACGAGACCTCGGCCGCCGTCGTGGAAGAAACCGGAGACGTGGCGCGTCCGTGGGCGATGCGATCAAACGTGATTGCATCGCAGATCCCCATCCATCGTGAGTGGGGCGGCGTTGTGCCGGAGCTCGCATCGCGCCAACACATCCGCGACATATGCGGCGTCGTGGAGCGAGCGCTTTCCGACGCGGGGACGACGTGGAGCGGCCTTGGCGCAGTAGCGGTTACTCAGGGGCCAGGGCTCGTCGGATCGCTGCTGGTCGGCGTCGCTTTCGCGAAGGCCGCGGCCGCGGCCGCCGGGCTGCCGCTCGTCGCCGTGCATCATCTGGCGGGACATATCGAGTCGCTGGTGCTGCAAAACGGGGAGCTTCCGCTTCCCGCCGTGGTCCTCGTGGTGTCGGGCGGCCACACGAGCCTCTATCTCGTCGAGCGCGCAGGCCATTACCAGCGTCTCAGCCGGACGCGGGACGATGCCGCCGGTGAGGCCTACGACAAGGTTGCAAAGCTGCTCGGCCTGGGCTATCCCGGCGGGCCGGTGATCGATCGTCTTGCCGGAGACGGGAACGACCGCGCGGTCGCCTTGCCGACGACGCGGCTGACGCATGCCGACCGGAATGCCCCGACGTTGAAAGGGGATCTCGACTTCAGCTTCAGCGGCTTGAAAACCGCCGTTCTGCGCCACGTGCAGAAAAAGGGGTCGGGAGTCGTTTCGGAGGATCCCGCTGCCCGCGAAAACCACGGCGAGGGGGCCGGCGGAAAAGAGACCCGACCCCTTTTTACGAAAAACGAAATTGCCGATATTTGCGCCAGTTTCCAGCGGGTTGTCGTCAACACGCTTATCGATCGGACGTTCGACGCCGCGCGCCGATACCAGGCCAGGAGCATCGGCATCGCGGGCGGAGTGTCGGCGAACAGCCGGCTACGTGCGGAGCTGATCGCGCACGGCGCACAGCGCGAGATCCCCACCTTCCTCCCGAGCCTCCAGCTCTCGACCGACAACGCGGCGATGATTGCCGCGGCCGGCCTCAGGAAGTTCCGCGCCGGGATGACTGCGGCTCTCGACGTCAATGCGGATGCGGCGCTGCCGCTCTGACACGGTCCGCCTGAAGGCGGACACTCCTTACAGAAAGCCCGGCGGGTCAGCCTTTCTGGTAGGGTATGCCGAGCGCATGTGGGGGCCGCGAGTGCCCAATGAAACCGGCGAGCACGATGATCGTCAGCAGGTACGGCACCATCTGAACGAACTGCACGGGAATATCTTCGCCTGACGGCAGTTTGACCACCCCCTGCATCTGGATTGACACCGCTTCGGTGAAGCCGAACAACAGGCAGGCGAGCATGGTTTGCACCGGCCGCCACTTGCCGAAGATCAACGCGGCGAGCGCAATGAAGCCCCGGCCGGCGGTCATGTTGCGCGTGAACAGCGACGATTGGCCGATGGAGAGATAGGCGCCTCCGATGCCGGCGAGCACGCCAGACAACAACACGCCTGTATATCTGATTGCGGCCACGCCCACCCCCGCCGCGTCAGCCGCCGCGGGATTTTCGCCGACCGATCGCAGACGCAGGCCGAACGGCGTGCGATACAACACGTACCACGTCAGCGGGACGAGAAGACCCGCCATCACCATCGGCGTGTACGGGATCAGTTGCTCCTTCGGAAGTTGCGGGGTTGATCCGGACGACAGGAAAAATGCGCCGCTCAGGAACCCCGGCACGCCGAACATGAGAATGTTGATGGCCGTTCCGCTGACTACCTGATCGGCTTTGTAGCGGATGCAGGCCAACGCGTGAATCGCGGCAATGAGCACGCCGGCGCCCATCCCGGCGAGCAACCCGACCCACGGACTCCCAGACGCGTAGGTGACGGCCGCCGCCGTGAAGGCGCCGGCCAGCATCGTGCCTTCGAGCGCAATGTTGATGACGCCGGCGCGCTCGGAGAACAGTCCACCCAGAGCCGCCAACACCAAAGGCGTCGCGAGCCGCAACGTGGACATGACGAGCGGGGCGGTGAAGACATCTCTCATGATCCTGCGGCTTCACACCTTGGAGCGCTTCAGTAATCCGTATTGCGCGAAGGGCCCGCGGAACATCGCCTCAGCGGCCACGAACAAGATGACGATGCCCTGCAGGACGTCCACCAGATCCTTGCTCACATGATTTGTGAAGGCATCCACGAAGATGCCGCCGCGGATCATCATCCCGAAGAGCAGCGCCGCGAGCAGCACGCCAACCGGATGATTACGGCCGAGCAACGCGACGGCAATGCCGGTGAACCCATAGTTCGCGGAAAACCCGTCGTAATAGCGGTACCGGTAGCCGAGGACTTCGTTGACACCGACCATTCCCGCGAGCGCGCCGGACACCGCCATCGCCAGCACCATCTGCCTGCGAATCGAGATGCCGCCATACTCGGCGGCGGACGGATTGCTGCCGGTTGCGCGAATCTCATACCCCCACGTGGTGCGCCACAAGAACAGATACACCAGCAGACAGGCGAGCAATGCGAAGACGAACGTCAGATTCAGAGGAATCCGCTCGGGAAAACCTGGAATGAACCTGCCGAGCCGCGCGATGTGAGCGCCGGCGCCGATCGTCGTGGTTTCCATGATCGGATCGCCCGGCGCTTTGTAGTGGTACTGCGTGAGATAGCTGACCAGCGCGACCGCCACGAAGTTCAGCATGATGGTGTTGATGACTTCATGCGACCCGAAGCGGGCTTTCAGCAGGCCAGGGATGGCGCCCCAGACGCCGCCGGCGACGATTGCTGCGAGGAAGCAGAGCGGCAGCAGCACCCACGCCGTCAGATTCGCGAAGACGATCGCCGTCCAGGCCGTGGCGAACGCCGCCACGTAGAGTTGGCCTTCGGCGCCGATGTTGAGCAGGCCGCCACGAAACGCGACAAGCACGGCAAGGCCGGTGAAAATCAACGGCGTGGCGTAAAAGAGCGTGTACCCGATGCCGTCTGGCCACGAGAGCGCGCTGCTGAACAAGAGCGCGTACGTCTGGATCGGGCTGTCGCCAACGATCAGCACCATGATGGCGCCGAGGACGAAAGCGGCCAGAACAGCGATCAGGGGGAACATCAGCTCGCGCAGGAGTTTCATCAATGTCCTCGGGTCATCAGCAATCCGATCTGCTCGACGGTGGCGATCGTTGGATCGACCTCTCCCACGATTCGACCGGCATGAATCACCAGCACACGATCGGACAGCGAGGTGACTTCCTCCAGTTCCGCCGAGACGAGGAGGACCGCACAGCCGGAGTCACGCAGGGCGATCAGCTTACGGTGGATGAATTCAATCGCGCCGATATCGACGCCGCGTGTCGGTTGCGAGACCAGCAGCAGCGTTGGACGCAGATCGAATTCCCGGCCGACGATCAGCTTCTGCTGGTTTCCGCCGGAGAGCGCGCGTGCCGACAGGTCCGGATTCGCCGGCCGCACGTCGAACGCGTCGATGATGCCGGCCGCGTGGCGCCGGATCGCGGGATTGTCGAGAAAGATGCCGCCTGCGTACGCCACCGCCGGCTTGCGATAGTGGACACCGAGGATCGAATTCTCCGCCAGATCGAACTCGAGCAGCAGTCCGCGCCGGTGCCTGTCTTCGGGAATGTGCGCGACGCCGAGCTCCCGGCGTATCCGCGCCCCGAGCCGCGTGATGTCCTGGCCATCGAGCCTGACCTCGCCGGACAACTGCGATGGAGGAGTGAGTCCGGCGAGCGCTTCGATCAACTCCGTCTGGCCGTTGCCTTCGACGCCGGCAATCCCGACGATTTCGCCCGCCCGCACGTCGAACGAGACGCGGTCCAGCCGTGCGATTGCGCCCGGCCCTTTCACCAACAGGTTACGCACGCTGAGCTTCGTCGTTCCCACTGTCGCTTCTGGTTTGTCGACGCGCAGCAAGACCTCGCGGCCAACCATCAGATGCGCCAGCTCGGCGGCGTTGGTGTCCTTCGTCTGTAAACGGCGGACGCTGCGGCCGTCGCGCATGACCGTGACTTCGTCGGAAATCGCCAGCACCTCGGACAACTTGTGCGTGATGATCACGACCGTCTTCCCCTGCGTGCGCATGCTGCGGAGGATGGCGAAGAATTCCTCCACCTCCCGAGGGGTCAGCACGGCGGTCGGCTCGTCGAGAATCAACAACCGGGCGCGGCGATAGAGCGCCTTCAGCAATTCGACGCGCTGCTGCTGGCCCACCGACAGAGTGTCGACGATCGCATCGGGATCGACGGCGAGCTTGAACTCATCAGACAGCCGGCGGATGTCGGCCGAGGCTTTCGCACGGTCGAGCGCGAGCGCCGATCCCGGCTCGGCACCCAGGACGATGTTCTCCGCAACGGTCATCGGTCCAACCAGCATGAAGTGCTGGTGCACCATGCCCACGCCGCGCGCGATGGCGTCATGGGGCGTGGCGATGGGGCACACGGTCCCGTCAATCAGGATCTCGCCGCTGTCGGCGGTGTAAAAGCCGTAGGCGATGCGCATCGCGGTCGATTTGCCCGCGCCGTTCTCGCCGACGATGGCGTGAATCGTGCCTGGCGCGACCGTGATGTTCACCTGGTCGTTCGCGAGCACGTCGCCGAAGCGCTTGGTAATGTTCCGGAGCTCGAGCATCACTTCGTCATCGCATCTGTCACGGTGATTTGTCCCGCGATGATCTTCTTCTTCGCGTCTTCTGCCTCCTGAATCATCCCGGGAGCGATCAGGTTCGCGTTGTACTGGTCCATCGCATAGCCCACGCCGTCCTTCTCCAGCCCGTAGACATGAACACCGGCTTGGAACCTGCCAGTCACCACGTCAGAAACGATGGAATACACCGCGTTGTCGACGCGCTTCACCATGCTCGTTAACACGAAGCCCGGCTTGACCATGTTCTGATTCGAATCGACGCCGATCACGAAATGTGTCGCGCGCCCGTTTACGGTGCCGGCCTGCTCGACCGCGTCGAACGCCCCGAGTCCGGAATTCCCGGCGGCGGTGAAGATGACATCGGCACCTTTGCCGATTTGAGCCAGCGCGAGCTCCTTGCCCTTGCCGGGGTTGTTCCAGGCGGCGTCGCTGACGCCCACATAGTTCTGGATGACGCGGATGTTGGGATTGACCGAGCGCGCGCCCTCTTCGTAGCCCTTTTCGAAGCGGTGAATCAACCCGATGTCCATACCGCCGAGAAAGCCGATGATCCCCGTCCTGGAGGTCCTGGCCGCGAGCAGCCCGACCAGATACGATCCTTCATGTTCCTTGAACACCAGAGACGCGACATTAGGCAGCTCGCTCACGCCGTCGACGATGGCGAAGTGAATGTTCGGATAGTCCTTCGCGACGCTTTCCACGATCGGCGCCTGCGCGAAGCCGACGCCGATGATCAGGTCGTATCCGCGTTCGGCGAACGCGCGCATCGAAGGCTCAATCGAGGAGGGGTTGCCGGGCTCGACATCGTGCAGCACGATACCCAGCGCGGGCTTCCCGCAGCCGCTGCCGTTGGACCATTTGCCGGTCTCGGCGCATTTCACGCCGGCAAACGCCGCCGCGTTGAACGAGCGATCGTCTTTCCCGCCAATATCGAACACGATGCCGACGCGAACCTTGGATGGGTCGTCGGTCGAGTACGCCTGGCCACGGCAGGCAGGGCCGACCGTCACGAGCACACACAGGAGCGCCGCACGCGTGAAGAGCTTCAATTTGTCCATCCCGCTGTCCGCGATGCGCACGGTTATACACCGAGGTTCTCCGCAGGCGAAATCCGGGTTACAGTGGCCGACCACATGCTCGTACACACCGACTATCTGTGGTTCAGCACGAAGAAGCGGCAGGAGTTCATCCGGCTGACAGGGCATGTGAGGATGTGAGGAAGCATCCTGACCGTCCTGTCATCGGGGTCGGTGCCGTGGTGCTCGATTCCGACGGCCGCGTGCTGCTCGTCAAGCGCGGGCACGAGCCGCTCAAGGGCGAGTGGAGCTTGCCCGGCGGAGGCGTCGAGCTCGGCGAAACACTCGAAGCCGCGGTCGCGCGCGAAGTGCTCGAAGAGACAGGGTTGACCGTCGAAGTGGGACCCGTCGTGGAGGTCCTCGATCGCGTCGAGCACGGACCCGACGGGCGTGTCGAATATCACTTCGTCATCATCGATTACGTCTGCCACACCGCCGACACCCGCGCCGTCTGCGGATCCGATGCGGACGATGTGCAGTGGGTCAGGACGGACGAACTGACGGCCTACCGGGTGAGGGACAACGCGATCAGCGTGATCACCAAGGCCATCAGTCTCTCGGCTTCCAGAGGAAGTACACCGGAACGCCGAGAAGCACGATGATCAGGCCCGGCCACGTGGTCGCCGTCCGGTAGATGAACAGTACGAGTAGAATCGTCGCGGCCCCGGCGATGTAGAGCGCCGGCACCACCGGATAGCCCCACGTGCGGTAGGGCCGGTCTGCCTCCGGGCGCGACCGGCGCAGACGGAACACGCCGGCAATCGTCAGGATGTAGAAAATCAACGCGGCGGATATCACGTAGTCGAGCAGATTGCTGTACAAATTCCCGTACGCACGCGTCGCAGGATCGTAGGTGCGCGGCAGCACGAGAAACACCGCCCACACACCCTGCAGCACGAGCGCCCACGCCGGCACTTTCGCATCGTTCAACCGGCCGGCCGAGCGGAAGAACAGCCGATCCCGCGCCATCGCGTAGTACGCGCGCGCGCCTGCCAGGACGAGGCCGTTCGTGCACCCGAACGTCGAGATCATGATGCCGATGGCCATGATCGTCGCGCCGAGTCCGGGAAAGATGACGTTGAGCGTCGCCGTGGCCACGCGGTCACTCGGCGCGTGCTGCACCTGGTCGAACGGAAGCGTCACGAGATACGCGACGTTGGCCAGCAGATACAGTCCGATGACGACGATCGTGCCGAGCGCGAGGGACAGTGGGATGTTGCGTCGCGGGTCCTTCACCTCGCCCGCGGTGAACGTGATGTTGTTCCAGGCATCGGCCGAAAAGAGCGATCCGGTCTGTGACACGCAGATCGCGATGAACAGACCGAACGCGCTCATCGCATTCAGGCCCGGCACGATGTCGACGGTCCCGCGCCGAGCCCAGAGGTTCCCGAAGTTGTCGGCCACCGCGGTGTGATTCCATCCGAGGAGCAACCCGAGCAGGATCAGCCCGATCAGGGCACCGGTCTTCGCCGTCGTGAAGATGTTCTGGACGATGCGGCCGTATTCCAGTCCTCGCGTGTTCGTCCAGGTCAAGAGCGCAATCATCAGGATCCCGACAAGTTGCGTCGTCGACAGCGAGAGCGCATAGCCGGTGGACATGTGAAGCGGCGCGATCAGATAGTGATCCTCGGCAATCCACGGCACAAGCGCGCCGAAGTACCGGGCGAAGCCGACCGCAACCGCCGCGATCGTGCCGGTCTGAACGACCAGAAAGAGCGTCCATCCGTAGAGAAAGCCCCACAGTGGCGAGAACGCCTCGCGCAGGTAGACGTACTGGCCGCCGGCACGCGGCATCATCGCCGCGAGCTCGCCGTACGACAGCGCCCCGACGATTGTCAGCGCGCCCGTGACCAGCCATGCCGCGAGCAACCAGCCGGCACCGCCCAGGTTGCGCGACATGTCAGCCGACACGATAAAGATGCCCGAGCCGATCATCGATCCGATGACGACCATCGTCGCGTCGTAGAGGCCGAGTCCGCGTGTGAACTCCGTATCGAGCGTCGTTGTCGCGGCAGTCGGGTTGGCCATCAACGGCTCCTGAACTAAGATGCTCTGGCACACGAAGATTACATCAGAAGGTCATGACGCTGACGCCAAGCCGGGACGCCGCCTGGCAGTTGCTCACCGAGTACACCAAGAGCGACAGCCTCTTGAAGCACGCCATGGCCGTCGAGGCGGCGGTGCGCGGCTACGCGCGCACGTTCGGCGAGGATGAAGAAGGCTGGAGCGTCGTCGCGCTCCTGCACGACTTCGATTACGAGCGGTGGCCGAGCCTCGACGACCATCCGTATCGCGGCAGCGAGATTCTGCGCGAGAAGGGTTATCCGGAGTGGATCGTGCGCGCCATCCTCTCGCACGCTGACTATTCCGGTGTGACGCGCGACAGCCTGCTCGAGAAGACGCTCTTTGCCTGCGATGAAATGGCGGGCTTCATCACGGCCGCGTCGCTCATTCGCCCCACCAAGAGCGTGCTGGATCTCGAACCACAATCGGTGGCCAGGCGCATGAAAGACAAGGCGTTCGCGCGCGGCGTCAAGCGGGAGGATCTCGTGGCCGGCGCCGAGCTGCTGGGTCTTCCGCTCGACGAGCACATCGGGAACGTGATCGGTTTCATGCGCGAGCGCGCGGATGCGCTCGGGCTGCGGGGAACATTGTGATCGCGGAGTCGGGTAGGTCGGGCAGGCCGGGCAGGCCGGGCAGGCCGGGTGAGTCAGGTGGCTGTTTTGCACCAGACCCACCTGACCTACCAGGCGTACCTGACCTCAGGAAGCGGACCTTCTAAGGTCCGGCGGTCGTATATCAATCAAATGCCTGACAACGAGCCGGTCGTCACGCTGGACAACGTGACCGTCGCGTACGGCAAGAGTGTCGCTCTGCGCGAGGTCACGGCGTCGTTCGCGGCGGGCGCCGTCGGTCTGCTGGGGCCGAACGGGGCGGGCAAGAGCACGATGATCAAGGCGCTGCTCGGCTTTATCGTGCCGACTACCGGGCGCATGCGCGTCCTCGGACTGGACGTGGCGACATCGCCGCTCGAGATCCGCGCGCGAGTCGGGTACATGCCGGAAAGCGATGCGCACATTCCCGGGATGAACGCCGTGTCGTTTGTCGCCTACTGCGGAGAGCTGGCCGGCCTGCCGCGCGTTGACGCCATGCAGCGCGCGCACGAAATGCTCTTTTATGTCGGCCTCGGCGAAGCGCGGTACCGCAACGTTGAGACGTACTCGACCGGGATGAAGCAGCGGATCAAGCTGGCACAGGCGCTCGTGCACGATCCCGATCTGCTGTTCCTCGACGAGCCGACAAACGGGATGGATCCCAAGGGCCGCGACGAGATGCTCGAGCTCGTGCGCGATCTGGGCCGCAACAAAGGCGTCAACCTGATCCTGTCATCGCATCTGCTGCCGGACGTCGAATACACCTGCGATCACGTGGTGGTGATGGACAAGGGTCGCATCGCGGTTCAGGGGCCGATCGACGGCCTGAAGCAGCCGCGCGGACGCGTCTTCGAGCTGCGCGTGAAAACGCGCACCGCCGACATCGAGCCGTTTCTGGAACGCCTGCGCGCCGCGGGCCTCGACTGCCACGAGACGGGCGAAGACATCATGCGGGTGTTCGTGCCCGGTGAGGCCGGCGCACAGGACCTCTTCGCGCTGGCCGCCGCCGAGCAGGCTCAGGTTCGGCATCTGCGTCCCAGCGTTCCGACCCTCGAAGACGTGTTCGCGCATGCGGTGGGCGAGGAGTAATGCCGATCCACGATCAAGGGTATCGTCGGTACGGAGGCGGCCGGACGCCGCGCGGCCGTGCGTGGGCGGTCATCGCCACCGCGGGCGTCCGCACGATGCTGGGAAAGCGCGTGTTCCTCGGCCTGCTGCTCGTCTCGTGGTTTCCGTTTTTCGTCCGCGCCGTGCAGATTTACGCGGCGGCGAATGTCCCGCAGGCAGCCTTTCTCGCGCCGACGCCCGAGATGTTCCGGCAGTTCCTCGAGCAGCAGGAGATTTTCGTCTTCTTCATTACGGTCTTCGCCGGCGCGGGGTTGATCGCCAACGATCGTCGCGCCAACGCGCTGCAGATTTACCTGTCCAAACCGCTCACGCGCGCCGAGTACGTCTTCGGCAAGCTCGCGATCCTGACGACGTTTTTGCTGCTCGTCACGTGGGTGCCGGCCTTCGTGCTGCTCGTGGTGCAGATAGCCTTCGCCGGCAACGTCACGTTCTTCACAAGCAACATCTATCTGTTCCCGGCCATCACCCTGTTTTCGTTCCTGCAAGTCGTGACGGTGGGGTCGGCGATGCTGGCGCTCTCGTCGCTGTCCAACAGCGCACGATACGTCGGCATTCTGTACGCGGCGTTGCTGTTTTTCAGCCAGGCGCTCTTCGGCGTCCTCCGGATCGTCACCGGCAACACGAGCCTGTCGTGGATCTCCCTGCCCTTCGACCTGAGCCAGATCGGCGACGCAATTTTTCGCCTGCCGCTCCGCTATGACACACCGTGGATGATGTCGCTGGCCGCGCTCGTCGCGCTTATCGTGGCGGCGGGCTTCGTGCTGGAGCGGCGCGTGCGCGGGATCGAAGTGGTCGTGTGAACGCCGCCGCGGAGCCGATCGTGGCCACCGTACACCTGTCCAAGTGGTACGGCCAGGTGATCGGTCTCAACGACGTCACGCTGATTGTCCCGGCCGGCATCACGGGGCTGCTCGGCCCCAACGGCGCGGGCAAGTCGACGTTGCTCAAGCTGATGACCGGTCAGCTCAAGCCGAGCAAAGGCGAGGTCACGGTCCTCGGAGAACCGATCTGGCGGAATCCGGCGCTGTATTTCCGCCTCGGGTTCTGTCCCGAGCAGGATGCGTTTTACGAGCGGATGACCGGACTCGAATGGGTGAGCGCGCTCGTCCGGTTGAACGGCGTCGGCGAGCGAGAAGCCGGCGAGATGGCATACCGGGCTCTCGAGATGGTCGACCTCCTCGACGCCGCCGGCAAGAAGATCGGCGCGTATAGCAAGGGCATGCGGCAACGCGTGAAGCTGGCGCAGGCGCTGGCGCACGATCCCGACCTGCTCATCCTCGATGAACCGCTCGCAGGCCTGGATCCGATCGCGCGCCGCAAGACGATCCGGCTGATCAAGGAATGGGGCCGCTCGGGAAAAAGCGTCATCGTCTCGAGCCACATTCTTCACGAGATCGAATCGATGACGGCCAACATCCTGCTGATCAACCAGGGCCGGATTCTCGCCGAGGGTAACGTCCACCAGATTCGCGATCTCATCGACGAGCACCCACACACCGTCTTCATCCGGGCGGATCACACGCGCGCGCTGGCGCGAGAGTTTCTCGCCGCCGACGATGTCCTGAGCCTGAAGTTCGAGGACGATGCCGTTGTGGTGCAGACGGCGAGGCCCGACGTCTTTTACGCGCGCCTGACGGCGCTGGCGGCGAGCGGCGAGCTCGGCGCGATCCACGAAGTCACTTCGCCAGACGACAACCTGCAGGCGGTGTTTCAGTACCTGGTGAAAACATGACCCGGAGATCCGCGCCATCGCTGGTCGCTTCGTCGGCGCGCATTTTTGATTTGTCGCTGGCCCAGATGCTGTGGTCCCGCCGGTCGGTGTTTCTGGGTGTGCTGCTGGGCGGCCCCGTCGTGCTCGCGTTGCTGATCCGCGTGCTGACGACCGTGTCTTTCTTCGGGTCGTCGGCCGGCGCGAATCACCCCGGGTTGAACCCCATTCAGATCAACGGCGCGCGCGTGGGCGGGCCCGCGTTGTTCGGGATGATCATGTGGTTGTTGTACATCCGCTTCATCGTGCCGGTGCTCGGTGTGTTTTATGGGACCGCGCTGATTGCCGACGAAGTCGACGACAAGACGATTACCTACCTCTTCACGCGGCCCGTGCCGCGAGGCGCGGTGCTCATCGGAAAATATCTCGCCTACGTGGCGTGCACCGCGCTGCTCGTGTTGCCGTCGGTGATCCTCGTCTACTTCCTCGTCGTGCCGCTCGGCGGCGGGAGCATCGGCGAATCGTTTCCAGCCCTTCTCGAAGATCTCGGCATGCTCATCGTCGGGCTGATTGCGTACGGCGCGGTCTTCGCGTGGGTCGGCGCCCGCCTCAAGCGACCGCTCGTCCTCGGGCTGGTGTTTGCGTTTGGGTGGGAGCCTGCCGTGCTGCTGTTTCCGGGTTATCTGAAACAGCTCACCGTCGCGTACTATCTGCAGGCGCTGGTGCCGCACGCGATGCCGCAGGATTCGGCCGTCAGCATCCTGATGCAGGTGTTTCGCGACGTGCCGCCGGCAGGGACGAGCCTTTTGTCCCTCGCCGTGATTGCGGTTGTTGCGCTCTGGTTCGCGGCGCGCGCGGTCGAGCTGCGGGAGTACGTGCTCGAGCAATGAGGCGATCGAAAAACGGAACACTGACTGAGTGCCGTCCGTATAAACGTTTGAGGGGCCATGACTTCCAGAACTCGATACTTCGTCATTCTTTCGCTTTCCGTGATGGGGGTCGGCGTCAGCTCCGGGCTGGTCGCTTATTACGTCGGGTTCCCGGCCCGAGCGTTTTCCAGCCAAGGCCCTGAGGAGCTGCAGTACGTCCCGCGCGACGCCGCCGTTCTGGCGTATGCCGACGTTCGCGAGATCATGGCCTCCGATCTCAGACAGCGCCTGCGACGTGCGCAGCCGGGTCCGCAGGACGGTCAGCAGGAATTTCAAAATCAAACCGGCATCAACATCGAGACCGATATCCAGCATGTCGTGGCGTATCTCAAGCCGAACCCCGACCCTTCGGCCAACAACGTGCCGAATACGGGAATGGTGCTCGCCCGCGGTCTTTTCGACGAGGTGAAGATCGAGGCGCTGATGCGGGAGCACGGCGCGACGGTCGAACAGTACCAAGGGAAGCGGCTCATCGTCGCCACGCCGAAGATTTCCACGTCGGACGCCGACGCGAACACGACGGACCCGCTCCGCCGGAAGACGCCCCCGGAGCTTGCGCTGTCATTTCTCAAGCCCGGGCTCGTCGCGGTCGGCAGCGCCGCTCTCATCCGGCAGGCGATCGACCTCGAGAAGGGCGGCGAGAACGTCACCAGCAATACGGACGTGATGAATCTCGTCAAGTCGTTCGATTCCGGCAACGCGTGGGCGGTCGGACGCTTCGACGCGATTCAATCTGCCGCCAAACTTCCCCTCGCTCTCAATCAGCTGCCTGCCATTACCTGGTTCTCCGTCACGGCACAAATCAACGATGCGATCAGCGGCGTGCTGCGCGCCGAGGCTCGGGATGAGGAGTCGGCGAAGAATCTCCGCGACGTGCTGAATGGCTTCCTCGCCCTCGCCAGGCTCCAGGCGGGATCGAAACCAGAATTTCAGGCATTGACCCAGTCGCTGCAGCCCGGCGGTACCGGTAAAACGGTGGCCTTGTCGTTTTCAGTGCCCGGCGCAATCTTCGACCTGATCCCGCCCGCCGGACCGTTTCAGAAAAAGCAGCCGGCCCACTAGATCCCGGTCGCTCGCGCCGTCGCGCATTTTGCTCTACACTCCCACGACGTGACGGCTCTCGTGTTCTTTTACGGAACCCTGATGAGCGGATTCAAGCGTCCCGGTCGGACGCGTGTCGATCTTGCGCTCTCGCCGGTCGGGCATGGCTGGATTCAGGCCGTGTTGTTCGACCTTGGCACCTACCCCGCGGCGATTCCCGCCACCGACAGCCGCGTCCGCGGCGAAGTACATCACCTCCTCGAACCCGAAGCTGTCCTCCACGCGCTCGACGAGGTTGAGGGATACCGGCCGGGTCAACCCGACGCCAGCCTGTATGTGCGGCGCGAAACGCCGGTGACGCTGGACGACGGCCGCGTCGCAGATGCGTGGGTATATTTCTACAACGCTCCCCTCGGTCAGGCGCAGTGGATCGAGTCGGGCGATTATCTCGAGCACTTGAAGGCCAAACGATGAAGGTAGTCTCCGGCTTGGTCGTCGCCGTCTTCGTAGTAGCCGTAGTGGCCGGCTTCAGCCGGACCGTATCGGCACAATCCGATCTCGATCCTCGGATCGAGAAGCTGATCGCCGCTGTCTCCGAGGAACGCCTCACGGCGATTCTCAAGAAGCTGGAAACCTTCGGCACCCGAAATACGCTGTCGTCGACCGATTTGCCGACAACAGGCATCGGCGCGGCGCGGCAGTGGATTTTCGACGAGATGAAAGGCTACAACCCGAAGCTGCACGTGAGCTTCGACACGTACAAGGTTGCGAAGCAGGACCGGATCACGCGCGATGTCGAGGTGCGCAATATCATGGCCGTGCTGCCCGGGAAGAGCGCTCGTCGCGTCTACATCAGCGGCCACTACGACACGATCGCGATCCGGGGCGGGCAATCCTCCAGCAACGCCGGCACGGCGGGCCGCGAGGCGATCATCGTCACGCAGCCGGCCGATCCCGACGCACCCAACGACAACCCGGCACCCGGCGTCAACGACGACGGCAGCGGCACGGCGCTGACGATGGAGCTCGCGCGCGTCTTCAGCCAGAGCGGCATCGACTTTGACGCCACGCTCGTCTTCATGTGCCATGTGGCCGAAGAGCAGGGATTGTACGGCGCCTCTCTCCACGCGCAGAAAGCGGTTGCCGACCGTGTCCGCATCGACGCGGTGTTCAACAACGACATCGTCGGCAACGACAAAGGCGGCAACGGGATTGTCGACGGCGCGACAATTCGCGTGTACTCGGAGGGTCCCGAAGATTCTCCATCGCGCGAGCTTGCGCGGTACGTGCAGCGGTGGGGCGCCCGTTACGTGCCGTCGCACCGGGTCCGTCCGATGGCGCGGTCCGATCGGTTCAGCCGGGGCGGCGACCACACGGCGTACAACCAGTTCGGGTTTGCCGCGGTCGGCTTTCGGGAGTCGCGCGAGAACTTTGCGCGTCAGCACGATCCCCGCGATACGTTCGACGGGATCTCGCCGGCCTATCTCGCGCAGAACGCGCGCGTCAACGCGGCGGCGGCAGCGACGCTGGCGCTCGCGCCTCCCGCGCCCGGTGTAAATGGATCGAATGGACAACCGACCATCGGCCGCGCGCCATCCGGGTACGACGCCTCTCTGAGATGGATCGCGTCACCCGGCGCAGTGGCGTACCGCATCTTCTGGCGGGAAGCCTGGGGACCCGATTGGCAGCACGACATGCTGGTCGGCGCAGTCACCGAGAGCGTGCTGCGCAACATCCAGATCGATGACTACGTGTTCGGCGTCGCGGCCGTCGATGCCGGCGGCCATGAAAGCGTGGTCGCCCCGTACGTGAGCGCGCCGCGTGCGCCGATTACGGTCAAGACGGTCCCGTAATGGAGCAGGGCGGACCTTATGAGGTCCGCCGACACATTTCAGAGAGCCCGTCGTCCATCCTTGATGGCGGTGATGAACTCGTCGATTACGGCGGCCACGCGCTCCAGCACCTCAACGAACTCGACGCCAGAGCGATAGACTACCAGTTCCTGATCGACGTCGCTGATGAAGCAGTGCGCCACGCGACCTTTGACGACGACTGAGCGATCGCCAAGCGTGAGCCGGAAATCGTGAAGGGAATCGAGCTGGAGGGGGAAACCGGTTTCGACCAGGGCGCCGCCGCGGCTGATCTCCTTGAGCGCCAAAGGCTGAAAGACCATCACCTCGCCATGAAGCTCGCCGAGGATCCGGAATCGTTCCGCGTCGCGTTTTTGACCGCCGGGACCGTCCATCCGGCGGCGACTATAGCATAGGGCCTCTGCGCGCCCTCAGTTCATGACCTCCACCGGCCGCGGCGTGAACATTTCCGTTTCGGAGATTTCCGGCGCTTCTTCTTCGACGTCCCCGCCTTCGTATTCGGTCGTGTAGGTGAGCACCGGGATGTGGCGCGTGTCCTCGTCCAGTTTCAACATCGACAGGACCTGAACACCGTCCATGTCCTCGATACGCACGCACAGGATGACGAGATGCGGCTGGACGCGTTTGATTTGCGAGTACGCATGCTCGTTGGACTCGACGAACACGACATCGTAGTGGCCCGCCTCGAGCGCCGTGTCGAGCAGCCCGAGAATCTCCGGACTGCCGTTCACGATCACCACCTTCTGCGTGGCAGTGGCCTTGGCGGCCATGTCCAATAGCGTCGGTGCAGTGCGGCTTGGAACGATCGCTGCGTTCAGCATCGGTATCCGTCTCCAGCGGATATCCTCGATCATTCAGGAATCGTGCCACGCTAGGGCCTCGAGAATGTCAGTGTTTTGGCCTGTTTTCGAGCGTGTCGTTCTCACACATACCCCAGACGACAACATAAAGGTGCAGCCAAGCGCGTCCTTGAACCACAGGTCTTGCGGCTGCTGTGCGCAGTACGGCACTCTCAGTCTGATGACGACGAAAATTTCGCAAGGCGCGGTCTATTACAACTTTATCGACGGCTCGTGGGTGCCATCCGTTTCAGGCGATCTCTTCGAGAACCGCAATCCCGCCAACACCGACGACCTGGTCGGTGTGTTCCAGAAATCCACGCGGCAGGATGTCGAGCGCGCGATCGAGGCGGCGCGCCATGCGTACGAGTCGTGGCGGCTCGTCCCTGCGCCCCGGCGCGCGGAAATCCTGTTTCGCGCGGCGCAGCTGATGGCGGAGCGCAAGGACGCGCTCGCCCGCGACATGACGCGCGAGATGGGCAAGGTGCTCGACGAAACGCGCGGCGATGTCCAGGAAGCGATCGACATGACGTACTTCATGGCCGGCGAAGGCCGCCGCATGTACGGACAGACGGTGCCGTCGGAGCTCCGCGACAAGTTCGCGATGTCGGTCCGCCAGCCGCTCGGCGTATGCGCGGTCATCACCCCGTGGAACTTCCCGATGGCGATTCCCTCGTGGAAAATCATTCCGGCGCTCGTGTGCGGCAACACCGTCGTCTTCAAGCCGGCGACGCTCACGCCGCTCTCCGCGCTCAGCTTCGTCAGAATTCTCGAAGAAGCGGGCGTCCCGCGCGGCGTCGTCAACCTGGTGACGGGCGGCGGCGGGGACGTGGGCGAGCCGCTGCTCAAGAGTGACGACGTGCGCGTGGTCTCGTTCACCGGCTCGACGGAGGTGGGCCGCACCGTTGCGCAGACGACCGCGCCGTCGTTCAAGAAGGTCCACCTCGAGATGGGCGGCAAGAACGTGATCATGATCATGGAGGATGCAAATCTCGATCTGGCGGTGGAAGGCTGCCTGTGGGGCGGCTTCGGCACGACCGGGCAGCGCTGCACCGCGGCGAGCCGCGTGGTCGTGCACGAGCAGGTGTATCGCGCCTTCCTCGATCGCTTCGTGGCGCGCGCCGCGGCCCTGCGTGTGGGTGACGGCCTCGATCCCGGCACGGATATGGGACCCTCGGTCAGCGAGAAACAGCGCAAGACCGTCATGGAATATGTCGAGATCGGCCGCAAGGAAGGCGCGAAGCTCGTGTGCGGTGGGCATGCGCTGACCAGCCGGTCGCATGCGAAAGGGTTCTTTCACGAGCCGACGATTTTCGCCGACGTTCATCCCTCGATGCGGGTGGCGCAGGAAGAGATCTTCGGTCCCGTGGTGTCGGTGATGCCCTGCCGATCGTTCGACGAAGCGGTGGCTATCGGAAACGGCGTGACATACGGGTTGTCCGCGTCGATCTACACTCAAGACGTGAACAGGGCCTTCGCCGCCATGCGCGACCTCTACACCGGAATCTTCTACGTGAACGCGCCGACGATCGGCGCGGAGGTGCATCTGCCGTTTGGCGGCACCAAGGCGACAGGCAACGGTCATCGCGAGGCGGGGACCGCGGCGCTCGACGTGTTCTCGGAGTGGAAAGCGATCTACGTCGACTTCAGCGGCAGACTGCAGCGCGCCCAAATAGATACCGCCGATCTGTGATGCGTATCGCCGTTGTTCCCGGAGACGGAATCGGCATCGACGTCACCGCCGAGGCGATGAAGGTCCTGCGCGCGGTCGGCGAGGTGTTCGGCCGCGCGTTCGATCTCGAGATGCTGCCGTACGGCGCCGACCACTACCTTCAGACCGGCATCACCCTGCCGCCCAACGGCCACCAGATGCTGCGGGACGAGTTCGACGCGATCTTCATCGGCGCGCTGGGCGACCCGCGAATTCCCGACATGCGCCACGCGCGCGACATCCTGCTGGGCACGCGCTTCGAGCTCGACCTGTACGTCAATTACCGCCCCGTGCGCCTGCTCGACGCGCGTCTCTGTCCCCTCAAGGACCGCGGGCCGGCCGACGTCGATTTCGTGGTCTTCCGCGAGAACACGGAAGGCCTCTACGTCAACGTCGGCGGCCGCTTCAAGCCGGGGACCGAAGACGAGATCGCCGTCCAGGAGGAGATCAACACGTATAAGGGCGTGCACCGGATCATCAAGCACGCGTTCGAGTACGCGACCGCGAGCGGCCTCACCAAGGTCTGCATGGCCGACAAGAGCAACGCGATGACCCACGGCCACGCCTTGTGGCAGCGCGTGTTCTGGATGCTCGCCGGGCAGTACCCGGCCATTCAGGCGACGCATCTGTACATCGACGCGCTCGCGATGCAGCTCGTGAAGAACCCTGCGCAGTTCGAGGTGATCGTCACCAACAACATGTTCGGCGACATCATCACGGACCTGGGCGCCCAGCTGCAGGGCGGATTGGGCATGGCCGCCTCCGGCAACCTCCATCCTGGACGGACGTCGATGTTCGAGCCGGTGCACGGCTCGGCGCCGAAGTACGCGGGAAAGAACGTCGCCAATCCGGTCGGCGCGATTCTGTCGGCGGCCCTGATGCTCGAATACCTGGGGCTGAAGGCGGACGCCGCTGCCATCGAGTCCGCGGTGAAGGAATCGGTCGTGACGTGCCAGGGCACGGCGGAGATCGGCGGCACACTCGGCACGCGAGAGACCGGGGATTACATCGCCGCACTGATACGAAAGAACACGTAGCGGCGCCTGACAAGGAGTCGAATGAAGATTCGCACCGTCGGCGTTCTGGGCTGCGGGCTGATGGGATCGGGCATCGCCCAGGTCTGTGCGGCATCCGGGTACAAGACAATCGTCCGCGAAGTCGACGATGTGGTTCTCAAGAGGGGCCTCGATCGTCTCCGCACATTTCTCGACGATGGGGTGACGAAGGGAAAGGTCACGCCAGAGTCTCGCGACAAGACGCTGGCGAACCTGTCAGGGACCACGAGCTTCGAGGGTCTCCGGGAGTGCGACCTCGTGATCGAGGCGATCACCGAGAACCTCGATGAGAAGCGATCCACGTACGCCGCGTTGGAGCAGGCGCTGAACGACCGTGCCATGCTGGTGTCGAATACCTCGTCTTTGTGCATCACCCAGCTCGCTGCCGCAACCCGGCGACCCGATCGGTTCGCCGGCCTCCACTTTTTCAACCCGGTCCCGCTCATGAAGCTGGTCGAAGTCATCCGGGCGTTGACCACCAGCGACGAGAGCTACCGGAATGTGTTTGCGTTCGCACAGTCTCTGGGGAAGGAGCCGGTCACCGCGCCCGATCGTCCCGGCTTCATCGTCAACCGGCTGCTGGTGCCCTATCTGCTCGACGCGGTTCGCGCGTACGAAAACGGATTGGGCACGGTCGAAGACATCGACAAGGCCATGAAGCTCGGCTGCGGCCACCCGATGGGACCGTTCACGCTGCTCGACTTCGTGGGACTCGACACCACGTACTACATCGCCAAGATCATGTTCGACGAATTCGGCGAGCCGGCGTACGCGGCGCCGCCGCTGCTGAAGCGAATGGTGCTCGCCGGATGGACGGGAAGAAAGTCAGGCCGCGGGTTTTACAACTATCGGTAGAATACAGAGGTGCAGGATCTCATCAGGCAACTGCTGGCGGACCTCGGCGAAGATCCGAGCCGCGAAGGGCTCCGCGATACGCCGAAGCGGGTCGAGAAGGCCCTGAAGTTTTTGACCAGCGGGTACGACGCTGACATCGACAGGGTGCTGAACGACGCCCTGTTCACCGTCGATTACAGCGAGATGGTGATCGTCAAGGACATCGACTTCTACAGCCTGTGCGAGCACCATCTGCTGCCATTTTTCGGCAAGTGTCACGTCGCCTACATTCCGAGCAACAAGGTCATCGGGCTGAGCAAGATTCCCCGGCTCGTCGACGTGTTCAGCCGTCGCCTGCAGGTTCAGGAGCGCCTGACCAATCAGATCGCCGATACGATTCGCGACAGGATCGCGCCGCTTGGCGTCGCCGTGGTGATGGAAGCGACGCATTTGTGCATGTCGATGCGCGGCGTCGAAAAGCAGAACTCGTTCGCCGTCACCAGCGCCATGGCCGGCGTGTTCCGCGACAACGCGCGGACACGCATGGAATTTCTCGAGCTGATCAAGCTGCGCAGTGCCGTCCCCGGCGCCCGGGACCTGGCGTCGGAGGGTCTCGCCTATATCGGTAACGACTGATGGACGCCACGCTGCGGCCCCCGGACGGCCGACGGTCATCGGCCGAAGGGATTCGGTCGGCGGACCGGGCGGCGGCGCCAGAACCGATCGATGAGTCCCCAGACGAGAAGAAGAGGCGTGAGGAGGGCCGCCGAGTAAATGGCGATGGTGGTTCTCCCCGGCCCGGTGAGCATCATGCCAATCTGATTGCGGAATGGGTCGTCATTGACGAGGTAGGTCCAAGTCGATGATGGCCCTCTGAGACCCAGACCCTCCAGATCGAGCCGTCCGTCGCTGGCGCGCACGCGATCCAACGCGTCGAGGACCGCATCATCGATCGCGTCCTCCATGCGGCCGAACGCGTGCAGAGTCTCCGTCGTGAAGTGCGTCAGCGGGTCCCGACCGCCGAGGCTGACGAGGTGAATGCCCTCGCGCAGATCGGCGCAGCGAGACAGGTGGTCTCGCCAGGCCCGGTCGATGTGGAACAGCATCACGGCTCGCTCGGCGCGGCGTACAGCCTCCTCGTCAGCCGCGGCGACCAGTGTGGCGCGGCGGTCTGGCGCCCGGCCCCAGACCTCGGGCATCTCGCGGCCATGGAGGAGAGCTTGCCGCCGATCCATGACGCGTTGACGTTGCCCCTCGACGACGGAGGCGTACCGCCACAGCGTCTTACGAATCTCGAAGTTCTGCCCTTCAATGATGCGCTGCGCGCGCGCGATCTCGCGGCCGACGACGGGACTGTCGATCGGCTCGTCACGCCTCGCGGGCATCCAACGCGGGGGAATCAGGCCCTGGATGCCATAGCGCACCAGCAGGTCGTCCTCGAGGCTCACGAAGAAGCGCGACTCGCCGGGGTCACCTTGCCGGCCCGCGCGCCCCCGGAGTTGAAGATCCACTCGGCGACTCTCGTGGCGATTGGTGCCGATGACGTAGAGGCCGCCGAGCGCCGCGACCAGCGCGCGGTCGGCCTCGTCCTCGCCGCCGAGGCGGATGTCGGTGCCGCGCCCTGCCATGTTCGTTGAGATGGTGACGGCACCGAGCGCTCCAGCGCGTGCCACGATGCGCGCTTCCGCCTCGTCGTGTTTCGCATTCAAGACCTCGCACACGATACCTGCGGAGCGAAGCCGCTCGGCCAGCCGTTCCGACTCTTCCACGGTGAGCGTTCCGACCAGCACGGGCCGCCCGGACGCATGCACGCGCCGGATCTCCTCCACCAGCGCTTGGTCCTTCGCGTCACGATGGGTGAACACGACGTCTGGCTGATCGACTCGAATCATCGGCCGGTGCGTAGGAAGGACAATCACGTCGAGCCCATACAACTCGTGCAGCTCCCAGGCTGCGTCTTGCGCCGTTCCGGTCATTCCGCACAGCCGTGGGTAGCCGCGCAGGAAGTGCTGAAGGGTCATTGAGCCCAGAATCCGGCCGTCGGGCTGCCGCTCGATGCCCTCCTTTGCCTCGAGGGCGGCTTGCAGTCCGTCGGGCCAGTGACGGTCGGGCACGACGCGGCCGGTAAATTCGTCGATGATCTCGATGCGGCCGTCTCGCACGAGGTAGTCGACATCGCGTCGCAGCAGTACTTGTGCATGCAGCGCGCAATTGAGCTCTGTCAGGATCGTGTAGTTCTCCGCGTCGTGGAGACGGCCGCAGCCCATCGCGTCCTCGATTCGTTCGAATCCGGCCTCCGTCAGCTCGACATCGCGCCCGTATTGGTCGACGTCAAAATGGACGCCGGGGACGAGCGAGGCAACGAGCTCAGCCAGCCGCGGGGACGATGACGTGTCGCGCCCGATGCTGCCGGCGATGACGAGCGGCACGCGCGCCTCGTCGATCAGCATCGAGTCCGCCTCGTCGACCAGGGCGAAATGGAAGGGCCGGTGGACAAGGTCCCCGACGTCGGTCGCCAGCAGGTCGCGCAGGTGATCGAATGCCGCCTCCTTGGCAGTGACGTATGTGAGGTCGGCGAGGTAGGCGCGGCGCCGCTCTTCGGACGTCATGCCCTGCTGGACGAACTCGACCGAGAGGCCGAGCAGGCGGTACACCGGACCCATCCACTCGGCGTCCCGGCGCGCGAGGTAGTCGTTGAAGGTCAGGACGTGGACGCCGCGGCCCGTGAGCGCGTGAAGGGAAGCTGGCATGACTGCCGCCAGTGTCTTCCCCTCCCCCGTCTGCATCTCGACGATCGTGCCGCGACCAAGCGCGAGAGCGGCGACGACCTGAACACCAAACGGGCGCAGGCCCAGGGCGCGCCAGGCGGCTTCGCGCACCAGCGCGAAGATGGAGGCCCGTGCGTCTGCGAGCGGCGTGCCGGCGCAGACCTGGTCGCGAAGCCGGCGCGCACGTACCCGGAGCTCCCCATCGGACAGCGTCCCGACCTCGGCCTCCAGATGATCAACCTCGGCCATCAGTTGCTCATACGCGCGCAGGTCGCGCTCGACCGAGGACCCTTGGAGATGTGCGAGGCGCTGACGCAAGCCGATGCTGTTCCGCACCGGGTCGTGTGGGCGGCGAGATACCCGCGCGGATTCGTCTTGTTGACGCGAAGGGCGGCCGGTGCGGACCGGTCCCTCATGCAGGCGGTTCTTCAGCGACACAGATCCTCCAGTCTCGGCTCACGAGCGCACACGGATCGCCGTCAGATGACGGCCGTGCTTACGCGATGGCGAGCGTGACTGGGGGCGCGCGGGAGAGGACGAGCGAGAGCAGCGAGACGGGCTGGTCGTCGCAGCGGATGGCTCTGCGACGAATCACCACCACCGAAGCGGCCGAAAACACCAGCCACAGCGGTGTCAGAATCGCGTAGGGAAGGCTCGACGAGACAGCGGGTACGAACGCCGCGAACACGGCGACGGCCAAGCCGAAAAAGACGATCGACCTGCGTGTTCGGAGTCGGCGCACGATGTTCAAATCCACTCTATCGAAGATCGGCGCGAAGGTCAAAGCCCCCTATACTGCTCGTATGCGCCGCTTCATCGCGATCGCGCTCGTGTTGTGCGTTGCACCGCTCGCGGCTGCGTCAGCTCAGTCCCGGTCGACCCAGACCCGCAGGCCGGCGCGTAAGCCGGCGCCGCCTCCGCCAGTCGCGCCTCTGACGAAGGTCGCGCCCGACATCACGTGTCCGACGCCGCTGGGCGTCGGCGTCACCACGAAGCTCTCGTTCTGCGATGTGATGACAGGACGCGATCCAGCAGCCGGTATGCTCATCGCCCTTCCCCCGCACAAGGGGGCCGTCACGCTCACCTTCGATCTCCACAATCGCCACACGTATTCCGAGGAGCAGGTGAAGGCCAACCGCGCGTACGCGCGCTACACGGCGACCATCGGCGTGCTGTCCATGGACAACACGCTGATCAGCCGTGCGATCGTGCAGAACGAATTTCGGAAAGCGACCGACCTCGTCGATCGGATCGGAGGGGGAGCCGGGCCCGGCGGGGTCAAAGCGGTCGCGCCGACCGGCACCGAGTCCATCGTCATCACGGTTCCGGAGGGCGAAGACCGGGTGAGCATTCTCGGCGAAAAGCTCACCTACGAACGCCTCGACGGCGGCCCCGCGACATATACATCGCCGGGGCGCCCGGTCGCGGTCATCAGCAATGTGATGATCGAGTATCGTCCCGCGCCGCCGAAGCCTGTCGAGAAGAAACGGTAAGCCTCAGGTTTCAGGTCTCAAGGCTGCAGACGCGAGACTCCAGGCTTGAGACTTGTCGCGTCTGTGCTCAAATGACGGCGGCGAGCGCGAGGCAGGCCCAGCCGAGCAGCAACATCAGACCGCCGATTGGCGTGATGACGCCGAGCGCCGTGGCGCCGGTGAGGGCGAGCGCGTACAGACTGCCGGAAAACAGAACGATGCCGGCGGTGAAGAGCCAGCCGGCCGTGAGAATCAGCCATCCGCCCAGGCGCGCCGCGATCAGGCCGGTCGCGATCACCGCGAGCGCGTGGTACATCTGATACCGCACGCCCGTTTCGAACACCGCCAGCATTTCGGGAGACAGGCGTCCACGCAGCGCATGCGCTCCGAATGCGCCAAGCGCCACGCCCGTGAACCCCGCCAGCGCGCCAATCAGCAGGAATGTGCGATCCATGGCCCGATCATAGCTGCTCCCGAGGCTGGAGGCTTGAGGCCGGGGACTAGGTAGACAAAGAAAAGGCCGGCGGTTGCCCGCCGGCCTTTTTTTAGCATGACGACTGTCGACTGACGACCGACGACTACACCGTGGGTTTGTGCAGGACCTCCTGCATGTCCTGCGCCTTCTTCTTGCCGCCGAGTCGCTGAATCTGCAGCGTCGGCTGCTCTTTGAGCACGTGCTGTGCGTACAGCTTGGCCATCTCGGCGTTGTGCGCGGCTTCTTTCGCGAGCTCCGCGGGCGTCTTCTGCTTACGCGCGGCGGCCTTCTCTTCGCGCGCGTTCTTGGCGATGCCCAGATCGTCGAGGTCGTGCTGCGCACCGGCGCGGACCGCTTCTTCGTTGAGCTTCAGCGAATGCGCCGTCGAATCGAGCGGCACCACTTTGCCGCCGGCGAAGATCTCGTGGCGGCCGTGCTCGTCGTACCACTTGGTAAGCGTCGCCGTCATGTGCATTTTCTCGATGATGTTGCGCCAGCCGACGCCCGTATTGTAGGCGCAGAAGGAGATTTCGCCCTGCTGCGTCGCATACGGGATGATGCACATCTCGGTACGGCGGAAGTCGTAG